>DASZLQ010000251.1:0-21808 GCA_035552295.1 Mycobacterium sp.
CACGACGTGCCGCTCGACATCCATGCGTACCGGCCCGGATTCCAGCACGCCGTCGCTGATTTCCGAGTCGTCGTCGCCACCACGGCGCAGCACCGCCCGGATCCGGGCGATCAACTCACGGGCCGAATAGGGCTTGGTCACGTAGTCGTCGGCGCCCAGTTCCAGGCCGACCACTTTGTCGATCTCGCTGTCCCGGGCGGTCACCATGATCACTGGCACGCTGGAGCGGGCACGCAGCTGCTTGCACACGTCCGTGCCGGAGATCCCCGGCAACATCAAATCGAGCAGCACTATGTCGGCGCCTGCCCGCTCGAACTCGGCGAGCGCCGCTTGCCCGTCGGTCACCACCGTGGCTTCGAAGCCCTCCTTGCGGAGGAGAAAGGCCAGCGGATCGGCAAGCGACTCCTCGTCTTCCACGATCAGCACACTGGTCATCTACTTAGCTCTTCCTCTCGTTGGGACCTATGGGGCCGCACCTCACGGCCCCGTTGTTGCTCGGGTTGTTCGTCGCTGTCCCGATAGGCCGGGATGGACAAGGTGAACGTCGATCCGGTTCCCGGCTTGCTCCACACGCCGATGCTGCCATTGTGGTTGGCCGCGACGTGTTTGACGATGGCCAGCCCCAGCCCACTGCCGCCGGTGGCTCGCGAACGCGCCTTGTCACCCCGAAAGAAGCGTTCGAAGACCCGCTCCTGGTCTTCGAACGCTATTCCGATGCCTCGATCGGTGACGGCGATCTCGATGTTGTCTCCCCGGCGGCGGCGGCTGATCGACACCGGCGAGCCCGGCGGCGAATAGGCGATCGCGTTGGAGACCAGGTTGGCCAGCGCGGTCACCAGCAGCGTTTCATCGCCCAGCACCCGCAGGCCGCTGGGCGCATCGGTGTGGACCTGGATATTCGCATTGTCAGCAGCCACCTTGTGGCGTGAAATCGCTTCGGAGACAACGGTATCGACATCAACATCGGTGACGTTGGGCAACCGCTCGGCGCCCTGCAGCCGGGACAGCTCGATCAGCTCGGCAACCATGTCCCCCAGTCGGTTGGCTTCGATGAGCACCTTCTCGGCGAATCGGCGAACGGTGTCGGAGTCATCCGCCGACGCCAGCAGGGCCTCGGCGAGCAGACCCATCGCACCAACCGGCGTCTTGAGCTCGTGGCTGACATTGGCCACGAAGTCGCGCCGCGTCGCCTCCATACGGGCATAGTCGGACTGATCGTGGACGAAGACCACCGCGAACCGGCGGTCCTCTTCGCTGAGCAGCCGGGCTTGCCCGTGCACCGACAGCCCGGACCGGCTACCGCTCTGGCGTTTAGCCGGCTGCAGGTCGAACTCGACGTCAATGCCACTCAGCGCCTGCTGCGCGGCCTGCCAGGCCTGGTCGTCGAGCTGTCGATCACGCACCAGGCCCAATTCCCTGGCCCGATCGTTGAGATAGACGACGTCGCGATGGGAATCCACCACCGCGACACCCAGCGGCATCAGCGCCACGATGCGTTGCAGCATTTGCGCGACGGTGATTCCGGTCCATTCGGTGGCCACTCGTTGGCGGCGTTGGACCACGCGCGGCGAGAGCCGGGTCCCGACCGCAACACCTACCGCCACCGCCAGCACGGACAAGACCCCGGCCAGCAACAGCGCCGAGAACACAGTCACATAGAAAATCCTACAAATCTTCCTTAACGCCGCCCTAGCGGAGCGAGGCCAAAATCGGACAAGTCACATCCTGCGCTACAGGTGTTCGGCCTCCGTTCACGCGATGTTTGGCAAACGGGGCTTTTAAGCACACTAGCGGCCCGTCAACCGGACGCAATGCACACGCCGACAAATACCTACCCGCGGCCTTGGCTGGCTACCGCGGCGGCACCGACGGCGGCCGCCTCGGGGTCCAGGTAGGTGCCGCCCGGCACCAGCGGCCGCAGCCCGTCATCCAGGTCGTAGCGCAGCGGAATGCCTGTCGGAATGTTCAGCCCGACGATCTCCTCGTCGGACATCTGGTCGAGGTGTTTGACCAGGGCCCGCAGCGAGTTGCCATGCGCGACGATCAGCACCGTCTTACCCGTCCGCAGATCCGGGACGATCACGTCGGTGAAATACGGCAGAAACCTGGCCACCACGTCGGCCAGGCATTCGGTCAGCGGGCCGCCGCCGATGTTGGCGTACCGGGGGTCGGTGTCCTGGCTGAATTCGCTGCCCTTCTCGATCGGCGGCGGTGGAGTGTCGTAGCTGCGCCGCCAGGCCATGAATTGCTCATCGCCGTAGCGCGCCTTGGTCTCGGCTTTGTCCAGACCTTGAAGCGCCCCGTAGTGGCGTTCGTTGAGCCGCCAGTTGCGCCGCACCGGAATCCACAGCCGGTCGGCGGTGTCCAGCGCAATGTCTGCGGTGGTGATCGCGCGCCGCAGCAGCGACGTGTAGAGCACGTCCGGCAACAGGTTGTGTTCTGCGATCAGCTCGCCGCTTCGGAGCGCCTCGGCCCGGCCCTTTTCGGTCAGCCCGACGTCCACCCAGCCCGTGAACAGGTTGCGGGCATTCCAATCGCTCTCTCCGTGGCGCAGCAGCACCAAAGTGGCAGTGTTCCCCTGTTGCATCGGCCTAGCATTTCACGGGCGCGCGTGGTCGCCGTCGTCGCCGTCGTCGTCTTCGATCAGGTGAGCGAAAGCCTGCAGGTTCTTCAGTGACTCGCCGCGAGATACCCGCCAGTCCCACTCCTTTTGGATCGACGAGCGAAACCCCAACTCCAGCAACCTATTAAAGTCCGAATCCACCGCCTCGAGCACCTGTCCGAGAACCCGATCGATCTCGTCGGCGTCGACCGACGCCAACGACATCCGGCCGACCAGGTAGATATCACCGACGTTGTCCAGCGTGTAAGCAACGCCATAGAGCCGGCGGTTGCGCTTGAGCAAAAACCGGTAGACGCCCTCGTGATTCTCGTCGGGCTTGCGGCACACGAACGCCTCGATGCGCACCGAATGCTCGCCGATGCTCAAGATGGTGTTGGTCTTGAGCCTGCGCTCACCGGGCAGTTCCACGACCAAGCCCGGCAATCCGCCATGCGCCCCAGGGAATTCCGAGTAGGTCAGGTGGCTGGCCTGCAGCGCGTGCTCGATCACCGCCTGGACAGTGGATGTCATGCGCCCACCCCGCGGCGCGAGGTCCAGCGGCGCGGCTTGCGCGCCGCCACCCGATCGCGGACGCGGCGCTGGCGCCCCGCGGCGAACTCACCGATCGCGCGCCGGTAGCTGGCCAGCAACGCGTCGGTGGTGTTCTCCCAGGAGAACGTCGCCGCGTGGGCCGCCGCGGCACGGCTCATCGCGCTGCCCGCCGGCTCGACGCGCAGGCGCAGCAGGTCGTCGATGGCCGCCGCCCACTGGGCGACGTCGTGTCCGGACACCAAGGTGCCGGTGACCCCGTCGCGCACCGCCACCGGTAATCCGCCGACCGCGGCCGCCACCACCGGAGTCCCACAGGCCTGCGCCTCGACGGCGACCAAACCGAACGACTCCGAATAGCTCGGCACCGCAACCAGATCGGCGGCCTGAAACAACGTGGCCAGATTCGCCCGGGACTGTGGCGGCAGGAATGTCACCCGCGCCGTGATGCCGAGTTCGTCGGCGAGCCGGACCAGCCCGTCCGGGGACGCCAGACCGCTGCCCGACGGCCCCCCGGCCACCACGATGCGCACGCCCGGCAGTTTCGCGACGGCTCGCAACACGATGTCGGGTGCCTTCAGCGGCTGGATTCGTCCGACGAACGCCACGATGTCTTCGTCGAGCGGGAGCCCCAACGCGGCCCGGGCCGCCCGGCGATCACCCGGGCGGAACACGTCCAGGTCCACACCGGGGTGGACCACATCGATACCCGCCGCATCGGCGCGGTGAATTGAAATCAATTGTCTGGCTTCATCATCGGTATTGACGATCAGCCGGTCTGCCTCGTCGACGACCTGCTGCTCCCCCACCGTGCGCAGCGGTGGTTCGGGCGCATCACCGTCGGCCAGTGCCGCGTTCTTTACCGCGGCCAGCGTGTGCGCGGTATGCACCAACGGCACCGCCCAGCGGTCACGGGCCAGCCAGCCGACCTGACCGGACAGCCAGTAGTGCGAGTGCACGATGTCGTAGTGGCCCGGTTCGTGGGACGCCTCGGTGCGCAGCACCGCGGCCGCGAACGCGCACAACTGGGTGGGCAGATCGTATTTGTCCAAGCCCTCGAACGGTCCGGCCACCACGTTGCGCACCAGCACGCCGGGTGCCACCCGTTCGACCGGCGGATCGGCGGACGCGGTGGCCCGGGTGAAGATCTCCACCTCGATGCCCCGACGAGCCAGGTGCAGCGCCGTCTGCAGCACGTAGACGTTCATGCCGCCTGCGTCGCCGGTTCCCGGCTGGGCCAGTGGTGAGGTGTGTACCGCCAACACCGCAATGCGGCGCGGGTCGTTCAGCCGGAAGACGTCATCGTGCCGCACACTTTCATCTTTACAGCACGGACCTGGCGGCCCAGACGTGCGGGATGCTTGGCGGATTATGCCGAAGACTCGTCCGAATCGACGTCCGGTACCCGAGCGGCCAGCGCGCCGGCTCGCCTCATCGCGCCCAGCGGATCGGCGTACAGTCCGCCCAGCGACAGAATCCCGGCCCCGGCCTCCTGAACCCGGTTGCCGAACGCGGTGACGCGGATATCGCACGGCGGCAGCACCGAGCGTGCGGTGAAAGCATCTTCCACCTGCCTCATCGCCTCCGGATACTCGGTGAACGCCTGGCCACCGACCACTAGCTCGTCGGGGTTGAGCACGTCACGCAGCAACGCGACGGCCTCACCGAGCACCCGGGCGCGTTCCACCAGTAGTTCTTGGGCCTGCTCGTTTCCGGCCCGAGCCACCCGCAGCAGGTCGGTCATGGCCGTGACAGCGCCATTCGCGCGATTCGCAGAGGCGGTGGCGGGCAGGATCCGAAGCCGGCGGGCCGCGGCCAGCACCGCCTCGTCGCTGACGGTGGTTTCCAGCTGCCCGGTGCCGCCGAGCGGCTCCGAGAATGCGGGCAGGCCGGCAATGGTGCCGGGGCCGCCGGCAGGGCAGTGCACGCGTCCGCCGATCACCATCGCATAACCCACGGTCTCGCGGGCGTACACGTACAGGCTGGTCGGCGAGCTCGGCGCGAACCGCCGCATGCCGAGCAGCAGCTCGGCTCCAGCCATGGCGTCGACGTGGGAGGCCACCGAGACCGGCAGGCCCAGCGCGTCGGCCAGCACCGATCCGACCGGTGCTTGCCGCCAACCCAGCCGCGGGTGGTCGACGTGACCGGTGGCGCCGTCGACGGTGCCACCGATCGCCACCCCTACCCACAGCAGGCGGCGCCGATGCCAGCGCCTCATGTAGCGGCAAGCGCTTTCGGCCAGCGACGCCAGCGCGGGCCCGGCGGGACTGAGCGGTGTCGGGGTCTCGACGGTGTCCAGCGTGCGGCCGAAGAGATCGGTGGCCACGATGCTGGTGGTTCGCGCGCCGATGTGGATGCCAAGCGTGACGAATGGCTCGTGGTTGATCTCTACGGGCACCCGCGGGCGCCCGATGGCGCCGGAGACCGCCAGGTCGGCGCGCTCCCGCAGCAGGCCTGCCGCGAGCAGCGCGATGACTTGGCGGTTCACCGTCGCGATGCTCAGAGATGTGACCGCCGCGATGACGTCACGTCCGACGGGGCCACGCAACCGCACCGCGCGGAAAACGGAGGCCGCCGCCGAGTCAGATATGTGCAGGGCCGGCGGCATGATCTGGCGGTGCAACCGCAGACGGCCTTTGCGGCTGGACGAATGATGGGTATGGGTGAGACTGGTCGAGCGCACGAGCGTCCTTTGTTTGAGTACTAATGGCCGGTCTTCGGCGACACCTGAGAGTCAGGCGCGGCAAAGTGCGCGGCAACAACACGCACCTGCCGCGTAAAGACACGCGGCGGTGATGTTGACCAAGGCGCTGTACTGCACAGGAAAAATTTAGCACGTTTATTAGAGTTGTCTCGGTGAGTTCAGCTGACGAACGGATCGCGGTGGTCACCGGTGCCAGTTCCGGGATCGGTGAGGCGACCGCCATAACCCTTGCGGCCCTTGGTTTTCACGTTGTCGCGGTGGCACGTCGAGCCGACCGCATCAATGCTCTGGCGAACAGGATCGGCGGTACACCCGTTGTGGCTGATGTCACAGACGATGCGGCCGTCGCGGCGCTGGCGCGCGGCCTGAGCAGGGTTGATGTGCTCGTCAATAACGCCGGTGGTGCCCGCGGGCTGGAGTCCGTCGCCGACGCCGATCTGGAGCACTGGCGGTGGATGTGGGAGACCAACGTGATGGGCACGTTGCGGGTCACCCGCGCGCTGCTGCCCAAGCTGATCGAGTCCGGAGACGGACTGATCGTCACCATCACCTCGATTGCGGCGATGGAGACCTACGACGGCGGTGCCGGCTACACCGCCGCCAAGCATGCCCAGGGCGCGCTACACCGGACGCTGCGCGGCGAGCTACTGGGCAAGCCGGTACGACTCACCGAGATCGCGCCGGGTGCGGTCGAAACCGAGTTCTCGCTAGCCCGCTTCGAAGGCGACGAGCAGCGGGCGGACGCGGTTTACTCCGGCATAACGCCGCTGGTAGCCGCCGACGTCGCCGAAGTGATCGGGTTCGTGGCCTCCCGGCCTTCCCACGTCAACCTGGACCAAATCGTCATCCGGCCCCGCGACCAGGCCAGCGCTTCGCGGTTTAACCGCCGGGCCTAGGCGGCGCGGTGGTGGTCGTCGTGGTAGTCGGAGTGCCCGACAAGGTGGGGGCGTCCGACGGCGTCACCGGTGCGGTGACCGGGATCTGAGTCGCCGGCGGATGTGCCGTCGGGGGCGGAAGCGCCGACATCGCCACCCAGGTATCCCAGTCCACGGCCCAGTCCCAAAGGTCGCCGTCGGAGTAGGACAGCTGAATCGAACTACCGGTCACCTCAACCGGATCACCGTAGATCGCGGTGCCGTAGTACTGCTCGGCATCGCCGCTGGACAGGTTGATGCAGCCGTTGGTGACGTTGGTGTTGCCCTGTGCGCCGGAGCTGGCGGGGTTGGCGTGAATGAACTCGCCGTTGTTGGAAATCCGCACTGCCCAGCGTTCGTGCACATGGCTGTAGCCGGCCGCCGGGTTGGACATGTAGAAGTCGGCGTACTTCTCGGTGACCACGTGAATGCCGTTGCGGGTGACATTGCGTGCCTTATCGGCCTCGCCGTAGCTGCAGGGGAAGTCCATGACGACGCCTTCATCCCTGACCACCTGGATACGGTGCGAAGTAATCTCGGCCCTGACCAACTGCCGGCGACCTATCTGGATGTGCAACGAGATGTCGTCGGCGCCGTATGCGCCGTCGCCGAACGGCCGTCCATAGAGCTTGGCGTCGACATTGACGGTGGCGCCCGCCGGGTAGTACTCGCGGGGGCGCCAGTGCGCGCGGGCGCCTTGCGCCTCGTCGGGCAGCCAAGCCCAGCTGCCCTCCACCGGCGGGTTGCTGGTGACCGCGAGTGCCTTCTCGACGGAGGCCTTATCGCTGATCGGTGCATCGAACTGGATGATGATCGGCGCCGCTACCCCGACGGTCTGGCCGTCGGCCAACTGGAACCCGCCGCCGATCTTCTTGGTGGGAGACACGGTGGTGAACTTGCCCGTGACAGAAACGGCCTTGCCGTCGTGGCCGACGGCCGAACCACTCCAGCTGTAGGTGCCGTCGTAGCCCAGCGGCTCGCTGATCGTGTAGATGGTGCGGTCCTGGTTGAACGCTCCGGCGACGACCTTGCCCGACGAATTCGTCAATGCCACCTTCTGAAACCAACCGTCGCCGACCTGAACGCTCGCCGGCGCAGTCGGAATCACGTCTGAGGCAGCATCGGCCGGCTCGAATTTCAGATGGGGCCCAGGAGCTTCTTTCTTCTGGGCTTGCTTGGCCACAGTGCCCGCACAAGCGGCCAATACGTTGGGCGCGAACACCCCAAGCCCGAGGGCCGCCAAGGCCAGGCGCCGGTTAATCGGCGGCGGCGCGCTGGATGTGCTCACGCCAAGTAAAGATACCGGGAGAACCGCTACCGCCCCGCCACGACAACTCGCCGACGGGGGTGCAGTTCCACGAATTTAACCGCTACAGCCTGCACCCCAGCAGGACGGGTTCGGGTTTCAGTGTGATACCAAACACGTCGCGGACTCCGTCACGGATGGTCCGGGCCAACGTGATGACGTCCTCGGCGCTCGCCCCGCCGCGGTTTGTCAGGGCCAGCGCGTGCTTGGTGGACAACCGGCATGGGGCCCGCTCGTCGCCCGGATAGCCTTTGCCGAAGCCCGCCCGCTCCACCAGCCAGCCGGCGGCCAGCTTGACGCCGTCCGGTGCCGGGTAGTTCGGCATCGGCTCGTCGATCTCACTGGCCAGCCGCTCGTAGACCTCGGGTGCGACCACAGGGTTGGTGAAGAACGAACCCACGCTCCAGGTGTCGTAGTCGGCCGCGTCGAGCACCATGCCCTTGCGGGCGCGCAGGGCCAGCACTGCCTCGCGGACCGCGTGCGGGTCTGCGCGATCGCCGCTGGCCGCGTTGAGCGCGGCCGTCAGCTCGCCGTAGCGCAAAGGCGCGCTGCGCCCCGATGCATCCAGCGCGAACTCCACTTCCAGTACCACAGAAGGGATCTCGAGGCCGTCGGCTTGCTTGAGCACACTGGTGCGGTAACCGAAGCCGAACTCGCCACCCGGTACCCAGTGCACCGCGCCGCTGCGCCGATCGAGCACCCGGACCCGGGTGATGGTGTCGGACACTTCGGCGCCGTAGGCTCCGACATTCTGCACCGGCGTCGCCCCGGCCGAGCCGGGGATACCGGAGAGGCATTCCAGCCCGCCCAGGCCGTGCTCGATAGCCGCGAGGACCACGTCGTCCCACACCGCGCCCGCCTCCGCGCGCACCAGGTTGCCGTCGATGGTGATGCCGTTGTTTGCCAACCGCACCGCGGTCAGGCCGGTCAGGGTATCGGCGATCAGCAGGTTGGAGCCGCCGGCAAACACCAGTGGCGGGCCACCGTCCCCGCTGCGGGCTTCGGCGTCCAGCTGCCGCACAACGGCGACCACCTGGTCGGTGCTGGTGCATGTGATAAGGCGCCGTGCCACCGGTCCGATTCGCAATGTGGTCAGCGGTGCCAGCGGCACCGCCTCGGCGACATGCGCACCGGCAAAGAGCGAACCGACCACGGCTCGCAACGGTAGCCTGGCCTGCTATGCCGCGTTCATTCGACATATCTGCCGACTACGAAGGCGACGTCGAAGCGGTTCTTAAGGCTTACCGCACGGAGGACTATTGGCTGGCCAGGCTCGCGGCTTCCGGTGTCGATGAAGCGAAGCTGGAGTCGCTGCGAGTCGGTGGCGAGTCCGGAGACGACGGCACCATCGACGTGATAACCCTGCAGGTGATCCGCGGTCACAAGCTGCCGGCTCTGATCACGCAGTTACACCGGGGCGATCTGTGCATCAAGCGCGAGGAGACCTGGGGCCCGGTCTCGGGCGGCGTTGCGATGGCGACCGTCGCAGGATCGATCGTGGATGCTCCGGCGAATGTGTCGGGCACCGCCGAGCTGTCCCCGACGGCGAAGCCGGCCGGCTCTCGGCTGGAGTGCCGGATCACCGTCCACGTGCGTGTCCCACTCATCGGGGGCAAGCTGGAGAACTTCATCGGCACCCGATTGGCCGACCTGGTGGTCGCGGAACAGCGGTTCACCACGAAGTGGATCAGTGACAACGCCTAACCCAACGACAGCGGCGGCTCCTAAGCTGGCGCCCATGCGAATCGCGTTGGCACAGATCCTCAGTGGCACCGATCCGGCGGCGAATCTGCAACTGGTCCGCGAGTACGCCGGCCGGGCCGCCGACGCCGGCGCGAAGCTGGTGGTGTTCCCCGAGGCGACCATGTGCCGGTTCGGCATCCCGCTGGGACCGATCGCCGAGCCGGTCGACGGGCCCTGGGCAGACGGTGTCCGACGGATCGCCACCGACTCAGCTATCACCGTGGTCGCGGGTATGTTCACCCCGGCCGGCGACGGGCGGGTGAGAAACACGCTGATCGCGGCCGGGCCGGGCACTCCCAACGAGCCGGACACCCATTACGACAAGATCCACCTCTACGACGCGTTCGGCTTTACCGAGTCGCGTACCGTCGCACCCGGACACGAGCCGGTGGTGATCACGGTCGACGACGTGCGGGTGGGGTTGTCGGTTTGCTACGACATCCGCTTTCCGGCGCTCTACACCGAGCTGGCCCGACGTGGCGCCCAGCTGATTGCCGTCTGCGCGTCCTGGGGTTCGGGTCCCGGCAAACTCGAGCAGTGGACGCTGTTGGCCCGGGCCCGGGCGCTTGACTCGATGAGCTATGTCGTCGCGGCCGGTCAGGCCGACCCCGGCGAGAGCTTGACCGGCCCGGGGTCCGGCTCTGGCGCCCCGACCGGAGTCGGCGGCAGCCTGCTGGCCTCGCCGTTGGGTGAAGTGGTTGCGTCGGCGGGCGCCCAGCCGCAACTTGTGGTCGCCGACATCGACCTCGTCGGGGTGGCCAAGGCCCGCGAGAGCATCGCAGTGCTGCGTAACCACTCGAGCTTTGCTCGAATCAATAGGGCAGAATCGGTTGGGTGACGAACCCGCCAGGCCCACCGGGCCCACCGAGCGAGGGCCCGCCGCCGGGGGGCCGTCCGGGCAACCAAGGCCCCACCGGCCGGCCCCCAACCGAGCGGCCAACCGAGCGGTTCCCTACCGGCGGCCCTGCCCAACCGCCGCAACCTCCGCGTGGTCCGGTGCCGCAACCGCCACGTCAACCTGCGCCGGGTTCGGTGCCTCCGCCGCGGGAGCCGCAGACTGAGCAGCTGGGTGCGGCCCGTGCCGACACGCGGGGACCCGGCCACCCACCTCCGCCCGTTCCGCCGGCGGGCCCGACGGAACGGTTCGCCACTCCGAACGAAGAGCCGGCACCGGTGAAAAGAAAACGACGCTTCCTTCGCGACCCGCTATCCATCCTGCTGGTCTGCATCATCGTGGTCTCGCTCGTCATCGCAGGGCTGATCGGAGCCGAGCTGTACGTCCGTCACGTCGCCAACAACAAGGTCGCGGAGGCGGTGGCATGCGAGACCAAGGACCAGGCCACGGCGTCGTTCGGCGTGACGCCGCTGATGCTGTGGCAGCAATTGACCAAGCATTACAGCAACATCTCGGTGTCCTCGGCCGGCAACCAGATCCGCGATGCCAAGGGCATGAAGATCGAAATCAACATCAAAGATGTCCGGCTCCAGTCGACACCCAACTCCAAGGGCACCATCGGATCGCTGGACGCCACCATCACCTGGACGGCTGAAGGCATCAAGCAGTCGGTGCAAAACGCGATTCCGGTTCTGGGCCCCTTCGTCACCAACACCGTGACCACCCACCCAGCCGACGGCACCATCGAGTTGAAGGGCATGCTGGACAACATCACGGCGAAGCCCGTGGTCTCCGGCAACGGCTTGCAGCTGCAGATCGTCACCTTCAACGCGCTCGGCTTCACCATGCCGAAGGAAAGCGTGCAGTCGACGCTGGACAAGTTCACCTCCGACCAGACCAAGAACTTCCCGATGGGTATCCACGCGGACAGCGTGCAGGTGACGAATTCCGGTGTGACGAGCCACTTTTCGACGCAGAACGCCACCATCCCCACCGGCGGTCAGAACCCCTGCTTCGCCAACCTGTGACGTCGGCGCTCTAGCTGAGCTCGTCGAGCACGGCCCGGGTGCCGGACAGGCCCAGCCTGGTCGCACCCGCGTTCAGCATCGCGACAGCGTCGGCGGCGGTGCGGATACCGCCGCTGGCCTTGACGCCCAGCCGCGCGCCGACGGTTTCGGCCATCAATGCGACCGCGCGCACCGACGCCCCGCCCGCGGGATGAAACCCCGTCGACGTCTTGACGAAGTCCGCGCCGGCATCCTCGGCGGCGCGACACACTGCTGCCAGCGTGCGCTCGCCGTCGCCTAGCAGCACCGCCGATTCCACGATCACCTTGAGCACGGCTCCGGCGACCGCGGACCGCACCGCTTCGATGTCGGACCGCACCGAGCCGAGCTCACCGGCCAGCGCCGCACCGACGTCGATGACCATGTCGACCTCGCTCGCGCCAGACGCCACCGCCTGCGCGGCCTCCTGTGCCTTGACCGCCGACACATGCTTGCCCGACGGAAAACCCGCCACCGTGGCAACCCGCACACCGCCGCCACCGGCTTCGAACGCGACCGGCACCATCGACGGCGAGACGCACACCGCATAAGCACCCAATTCCGCGGCTTCGCTCACCAGCGCGGCCACATCGGCCTTGGTGGCCTCGGGTTTGAGCAAGGTGTGGTCAACCATGGCCGCCAGTTGCGCCCGGGTGGGTTGGCTCGCCATTAAAACGGTCCTTCCGCGCCACCGGGGTTACAGCCGGAGGCGAACATCTCGGTGTCGTCGACGACCGGCCGCCACGGTTCGAGATTCCAGCTGGTCTTGCCCGGTTGGGCAATTTCGGCGAACTGCCAATGGCAGATGAACTGCGCACGCATGCCGGCGGTGTCGGCGCCCGGTGACAACGCGAGCACCTCGGTCCATGCCTCGTCGGCGGCCGCCGACGTCCCGGGCTGTTTAGCGGCCGCCCGGCCGGACGGCGTCGGGAAAACCCGCAAGCTGGCCAGGCCTTGCCACTGCGTCCACTCGGTGTGATCGACAAATGGCGGCGAGTACGACGGGTCGGCGGGGGTCGCCTCGCCGGTGCCAGAGTCCGCCACGGCGGGGGCTGCCGCAGGCAGCCAGCACACCAGGGCGACAAGCACCGCCGCCGGCAAGGCCAGCAGGGCTTTCATCCCGTTAGCGCGACTTACCCTGAATTTCGAGAAGTTTGGGCCGCACGTCGACCAGATACACCCCGGCCGCGCAGGCCGCGATCGCGATGCCGAGAACGCCGAAAACGAAGCTCAGGATGGATGTCAGCGCGACACCCAGGCCGAGGATCACCAGCCACACCGGCTTCGTCAGCTTGTCGGCGGCGGTATAGGCGTCGGTTCGCTGTAGCGCTGCATGCACGAACGCATACACCGCCGTCACCAAGACGGCGATCTGCAAGACCAACATGACGGTACCTACGAGGTGGCTCACGCCTTAAGGGTATGCGGGCGGCGTCCAAAACGTCGACTCCGAGTTGCCCGGAGGCAACTCGGAGTCGAGTGTGCTGCTGGTCCGGGTTGCCCGGAGGCAACCCGGAGCCTTACTACTTCTGGGTGACCTTCTTGGCCGCCGACTTCTTGGCCGCCGACTTCTTGGCCGGAGCCTTCTTCGCGGGCGCCTTCTTGGCCGAGGCCTTCTTCGCGGGGGCCTTCTTGGGCAGGTCGATGCCGACCAGCTTGGCCGCCCGCTCACCGACCGCGCGGGTCTGCGATGCGACGGTGCCCAGCGCATCCTGGGTCAGCTCGACGGCCTGGTCGACGTAGCCCTCGGCGCGCGCCGACGCGTCGTCGAAACCCGACTGGCTGCGCAGCCGCTCCAGGGCGGCCTCGCCCCGCTCGACCAGCTCGTTGTACCGGCTGGTCGCGGCCTCCACGTAACCCTCGGCAGCCTTGCGAAGCTCGTCGGTGGTGAACCGCTCGCGCAGCTCGGTGAACTGCTCGGGCAGATCCTCCTGCAGCTTGGCCAGGCGAGCGCGCCGCTCCCCGACCCGGCTGCGGGTCTCGGTGCGGGTCTCCTCGGCACGCTCACGCAAGTTGGTGATCAAGTCGTTGACGGTGGCCAGGGCCAGGTCGGCGGCGCCGAGCGCGGCAAGCAACGGAGCGCGCAGGTCGTCGATGTTGGTGTTTTCAGCCATTGGTTTTCCTTTCGTTATTTCTTTCGCTATTTCTTTCGTTATCGGTGTTGCTGACGTCTGTGTGGAAGTTGGACGGAGAACCTCCTGGTTGGTCGGGTCGATTGATGATCGAGTGGTATCTGCGCCTTAATCTGCTGGCCGCCGGATCGGGTCAGCTCAGCCAGCAACTGGCCTGGAACCGTTAGATCCCTTCCTTCTGGGTAACCGAACGGCCCGTCGTCGATACGTCACCAACGTCATTGGCGCGATTGGATGAGCCTTGTTGTGGCGGTTCGGCCCAGTCAGTCGCTGTTGGATTCGGTTGGACACTCCTCATGGATGGATTCATTTTGTTGGGCAAATGACGCGTAGATGTCGAGCAGAATTTGCTTCTGACGCTCGGTGATCGCGGTGTCGGTGATGATGGCGTCCCGGACCTGATTGGTCTCGCTGGGCTCGAGGATCCCCGCCCGCACATAGAGCACCTCGGCGGAAATCCGCAGCGCCTTCGCGATCTGGCTCAGAACGTTGGCGGACGGCTTACGCAGTCCCCGCTCCACCTGGCTCAGGTAAGGATTGCTGACACCGGACAGATCGGCAAGCTGTCGCACCGACACCTGCGCGTTCTCCCGCAGGTCTCGGATGAAGCTGCCGATGTCGGAGGCCGCGGTCGACACCTTGGCGGAGAGCTTCTCCTCGGGTGCCATTGCGTACTCCTGGGTCTGATGGTTGATCTTGACGGCCATCAGACTACGGACAAGTGCTTGCTATTGCAAGCGCTTGTTAGCACTGCTAGAAAAACAGCTGCGCGACCGCGTAGATCACCAGCCCCGCCAGCGAGCCGACCACGGTTCCGTTGATCCGAATAAACTGCAGATCACGACCGACGTGCAGTTCGATCCGCCGACTGGCCTCCTCGGCGTCCCAGCGCTCGATCGTCTCGGTGATGATCGCTGTGATCTCCACCCCATACTGCGAGACCAGGTGCTGGGCAGCCCGGACTATCCAGTTGTCGACCTTGTCGCGCAGGTCGGCGTCGTCGCGCAGTGATTCCCCAACGCGAACCACCGTGTCCGCGATACGGGTCCGCAACGCGCTGGACGGGTCATCGACGCCCTCGAGCACCAGCCGTTTCAGTGTCTTCCACGCCGTCGCGGCGGCGGTGGCGATTTCGTCGCGGGCCATCAGCTGCTCTTTGATCGCCTCGGCGCGCGCGATGGTATCCGGGTCGTGCTGCAGGTCGTCGGCGAATTCGAACAGGAAGCGGGTCGCCGAACGGCGCAATTCGTGGTCAGGGTTGCGGCGCACCTTATCGGTGAAGTCCATCAACTCGCGGTGGATGCGGTCACCGACCAGATGGTCGATGAATCGGGGCGACCAGCTCGGCGAGTCGCGCTCGACCACCCGCTGGATGATCTCGCCGGCATTCAGCGACCACTGAAACGCCCGGTCGGCGAGCAACTGGATCAGGGCTTCCTGCCGGTTCTCGGCCAGCAAGGTAGCCAGCACCCGGCCTACCGGTGGACCCCACTGTGGTTCGGCGATGCGGCGCACGATCATCCGGTCGATGACCTGCTGGACGTCCTCGTCGCGCAACAGCTCCACCAAGACCCGAAGTATCGTCGCCGTCTCGCTCGCCACCCGCTCGGCGTGCGAAGGCTCCGATAGCCACTTGCCGAGCCGGCTGGGCACCTGCGCGTCACGCAGCTTGGTCTCCACCACCGGTGCCGACAGGAAGTTCTCTCGCACGAAGGTGCCCAGGCCCTCCCCGAGCTGGTCCTTTTTGCGCTTGATGATCGCCGTGTGCGGGATGGGTATGCCCAGCGGGTGCTTGAACAACGCGGTCACGGCGAACCAGTCCGCCATGGCGCCGACCATGCCGGCCTCCGCGGCCGCACTGACGTAGCCGACCCAGACGCCCGCGCTGGTGTGGGCCTGCGCCCACTGGCAGGCGAGGAACACGCCGCTGGCACCGATCAGGAAACTCAGCGCCACCATTTTCATCCGGCGCAGCCCCACCCGCCGCTCGGCGTCGGCCGCCGGATCAGCGCCGGCGAACGACTCCGCCAAGGACGCGCGAGGCCGGCGCGCCGGGGTTGGCGACGCGATCAAGTCCGGCCCCGGCGTCGGCGAGCCTGGCGCGTCGGCTCTGTGTGCCACCACACCATCATCTATCGCCGCGGGCGATTAGTGTGACTGCACTGTCCAGGCGCCTGTTCTCCCATGCCGGCCGTCCACCAAACGGACCCCCACAGGCCGTAGTATCGAGGGCGTCTAGGGAATGGGAAATTGGCGACAGTGGCAGAGCAAATCCCGGCTGCGACCGTCAAGACGGATGGTCGCAAGAGGCGCTGGCACCAGCACAAGGTGGACCGACGCAACGAGCTGGTAGACGGCACGTTCGACGCGATTCGCCGACACGGCGGCGCCCTGAGCATGGACGAGATCGCGGCGGAAATCGGCGTCTCCAAGACGGTGCTGTACCGCTACTTCGTCGACAAGAACGACCTGACGACGGCAGTGATGATGCGCTTCACGCAGACCACGTTGATTCCCAACATGGCGGCGGCGCTGTCGTCCAACTTGGACGGCTTCGATCTGACCCGCGCGGTCATCCGGGTCTATGTCGACACGGTGGCAGACGAGCCCGAGCCGTACCGGTTCGTGATGGCGAACACCTCGGCCAGCAAGAGCAAAGTGATCGCCAACTCTGAGCGAATCATTGCCCGCATGCTCGCGGTCATGTTGCGCCGCCGCATGCAACAGGCGGGGATGGACACCGGCGGGGTGGAACCGTGGGCCTACTTGATCGTCGGCGGCGTCCAGCTGGCTACCCACTCGTGGATGTCGGGCCCCCGGATGAGCCGCGACGAGCTGATCGACTACCTGACCATGCTCAGTTGGAACGCGCTGTGCGGGATCGTCGAGGTCGGCGGATCGCTGGAAAAGTTCCGGGGGCAGCCACATCCGTCCCCCATCGTGCCGCCCCGGGATGCCTGAGGCCAGCGTGGGCTCACGGCTGAAGTCGTGGGCATACGCACTTCGCACCACCAACCCGCCGCCGGACGGGCCGATCGACATCGTCACACGGTGGCTGGTCGTCACCCGCGCGGCAGTGCTGCCGATGACCCTGGTTTCCGGCCTGGTGGCGGCGCTGCTGGCGGTCGGCAAGCCTGGCCTGGATTGGCGGTGGCTGGTGCTGGCCGTTGTGGGAATCACCTTGGCGCACACCGCCAATAACCTGATGAATGACCTCTACGACACGCAGGTGGGCACCGACAGCGCCGACTATCCGCGCGCGCTCTACGCCCCGCACCCGGTGCTGTCCGGGCTGATCAGCCGCCGGACGCTGGGGCTGGCAATTCTGCTGGTGAACGTCACCGACCTGGCGATCCTGGTCACGCTGGCGTGGGCCCGTGGCTGGCCCGTCATCGCTTTTGCGCTCAGCGGATTCGCATTGAGCGTGGCTTACACGGCCCCACCGCTGCGGCTGAAGAAACGCGGCCTCGGCGAACCCGACGTTTTCGTCGTGTGGGGTCCGCTGATGGTCTGCGGAACGTACTACTCGGCGGTGGGGGCCGTGGGCTGGGACGTCGTGCTGGCATCACTGCCCTACGGCTTGTTGTGCACGACGGTGCTGATGGGCAAGCACATCGACAAGATCCCGTACGACGAGCCGCTCGGGATCCGGACGCTGCCGGTCCTGCTCGGCGAGGCGCGCGCCCGCGTGGTGACGTTGGGCATGATGGTCGGCTTCTATGTGCTGGTCGCGGTCGCCGTAGCGGCAGGGGCGATGCCCTGGCCGGCGCTGGTGGTCGCTTTGGCGCTGCCCCGGCTGGCGAAGGTATGGCCTTACTTCCGCCGCCCGAGGCCTGACGAGCCGCCACCGAAGTTCCCGGTGTGGCCGCTGTGGTACGCCGCACTCGCGTGGGTGCATGTGCGTCAGGCGGGTGCACTGCTGGTGGTGGGCCTCGCGGTCGGCGCTGTACTGCGTGTTTGGTGAATTCAACCCGGCCGGCTGTGACCAAACGCCCAGCGCATGAAAGCGACTTGAGGCCGTAACGGCTAGCATGCATTGAATGCATCGGGGGCCAGAACGGGACGCAGCTCGTCCAACGTCCTGAACGCTTTCGAAAAACAGAAAGGCTCTCCTCTTTATGGCCGTGCAGCTCACGCCGCATTTTGGGAACGTTCAAGCGCATTACGACCTCTCGGACGACTTCTTCCGGCTTTTCCTGGACCCCACCCAGACCTACAGCTGTGCGTACTTCGAGCGTGACGACATGACGCTGGAGGAGGCCCAGCTCGCCAAAGTCGACCTAGCGCTGTCCAAGTTGCGCCTGGAGCCGGGGATGACGCTGCTGGACATCGGGTGCGGCTGGGGCGCGACCATGAGACGCGCCGTTGAGAAATACGACGTCAACGTCGTGGGTCTGACGTTGTCTGAGAACCAGGCCGAGCATGTCCAGAAGGCGTTCGACCAGATGGACACGCCCCGGTCCACACGGGTGTTACTGGAGGGCTGGGAGAAGTTCGACGAACCGGTCGACCGTATCGTCTCAATCGGCGCCTTCGAGCACTTCGGCCGCCAACGCTATACCCGCTTCTTCGAGATGGCCTATCAGATACTGCCCGCCGACGGCGTGATGCTGCTGCACACCATCGCCCGGCCCACCTTCAAAGACGCCAGGGCGCGTGGCATGACGCTGACGCACGAAATCGTGCACTTCACTCAGTTCATCCTGGCCGAGATCTTCCCCGGCGGCTGGCTGCCGACAATTCCGTCGGTCGAAGAGCACGCGACCCCGGCCGGCTTCAGGGTGGCTCGGGTCCAGTCGCTGCAACGGCACTACGCACGCACCCTCGACACGTGGGCCGCCGCCCTCGAGGCCAACAAGAAGCAGGCCATCGCGATCCAGTCGCAACAGGTCTACGACCGCTACATGAAGTACTTGACTGGTTGCGCGAAGCTTTTCCGCCAGGGCTACACCGATGTCGCCCAGTTCACGTTGGAGAAGTAACTAGCCGGGTCGCGGGCCGGCGGCCGCTACTTCTCCAGAGTGAATTGCCCCACATTGCTAATGCCTTTACGGAAGAAATTCTCGCAGCCAGTCAGGTAGTGCATATAGCGGTCATAGACCTCTTTGGACTGGATGGCGATAGCTTTTTCCTTGTTGGCTTCCAGATTGGCCGCCCACATGTTCAGCGTTCGCTCGTAATGCTCTCGCAGCAATTGCACCTTTTCGACGGAAAACCGGCGGCCTGTGCAAAGTCGAAAATATCTTCCTGCGCCGGCAACTGTCCGCCCGGAAAAATTTCCTTATATATGAAGCGCGCAAACCGCACATCACTCATCGTCAGCGTGATGCCGCGCGCGGGCATGTCTTGCCATTGGTATGTCAAAATTGTGTGCAATAATATTCGGCCGTCGTCGGGCAGGATGTTGTAGGCGCGTTCGAAGAACGCGGCGTAGCGCTCCATCTTGAAAGCTTCGAAGGCGCCGATGGTGACAATCCGATCGACCTTGTCGTCGAACTCTTCCCATCCCTGCAGCCGCACCTCAATGCTGCGTTGTGTCGGCATCCCGCCCAGTTTGGCCTTGCTGTACTCAAACTGATTGCGGCTGAGCGTGATTCCGATGACATTGACGTCGTACTTCTCGACCGCGCGGACCAGTGCTCCACCCCAGCCGCAATCGATGTCGAGCAAAGTCATGCCTGGCTCGAGGTTGAGCTTTCCCAGCGCCAGGTCGAACTTCGCGTTCTGCGCTTCTTCGAGAGTCATGTCGTCGCGCTCGAAGTACGCGCACGTGTAACCCATTGTCGGGTCTAGGAACAATGCGAAAAACTCGTCTGAAACGTCATAGATAGATTGCGACTCTTCGTAATACGGCCTCAGCTGAGTCATGCGCTATAGACACCTCTCGTTGTTTGTCGGGAGAAATGTTACCCGCGCGACAAGATGGCGTCGCGCAGGCCCAATCGGCCGTGGCGGAACAGCGTCAGTAAGTGTAGAAGCCCTGACCCGATTTTTTGCCCAGCAGGCCCGCCTCGACCATGCGCAGCAGCAGCGGCGGCGGGCCGTATTGCGGCTCCTTGAATTCCTCGAACATTTTGTCCGCGATCAGTTTGAGGGTGTCCAGGCCGACAAGGTCGGACAGCCGCAGCGGGCCCATCGGGTGCGACAGCCCGGCAACGACGGCCTTGTCGACGTCTTCGACGGTGGCGAAACCGGCCTCGACCATCCGGATCGCCGACAGCAGGTAGGGCACCAGCAGTGCGTTCACCACGAAACCGGACCGGTCGGAACAGCGCACGACCTGCTTGCCCAGAACCGCACTGGCGAACTCCTCGGTGCGAGCGGCCGCGGCTTCATCGGTGACCAGCGTGCTCACCAGCTCGACCAGCGGTAGCACCGGGACCGGATTGAAGAAATGCAGACCCAGCACGCGCTGCGGGTTTTTGGTGGCCGCGGCGATCTTCATGATCGGAATGCTCGAGGTGTTCGACGCCAGCACGGCGTCGGGATCGGTGACGACCCGGTCGAGTTCGGCGAAGATCTTGGCCTTGACCGCCTCGTCCTCGACGATGGCCTCGATCACGAGTTGCCGGTCGGCCAAGTCATTCAAGTCTGTGGTGAAGGTCAACTTGTCGAGCGCGCGGTCGCGCTCTCGCTCGGTCACCTTGCCCGCGCTGACGCCGCGCTCCAACGACTTCACAACGCGGTTGCGTCCCGCGGTGATCAGCTCCTCGCTGGGCTCGAACACCGTCACGCCGACACCGGCGCGGACGGAGACCTCGGCGATGCCGGACCCCATCTGCCCGGCGCCGACAACCCCAACCCGCTGGATCGCTGCGTCACTCACTGTTTTATCTCCCGAGTCGTATTGTCGTGCACCGCAATAGGCCCCGCCCAGGTTCGCTGGGCGGGGCCTATGCTGTCAACTTCTACTTAGTGCGCCGAGCGTGTAGCCGGTGCGAAATTCGGCCGAATACTCGCAACAGGTGCAGGCTCGGGCGTGACCGCAGCTCAGTGGAACTGACCTTCTTCGGTCGAACCGGTCAGAGCGGTGGTCGACGAGCTCGGGTCGACCGTGGTGGCGATGCGGTCGAAGTAACCGGCGCCGACCTCGCGCTGGTGCTTGGTCGCGGTGTAACCGCGCTCCTCGGCGGCGAACTCGCGCTCCTGCAGCTCGACATACGCGCTCATCTGGTTGCGGGCGTAGCCGTAGGCCAGATCGAACATCGAGTAGTTCAGCGCGTGGAAGCCGGCCAGCGTGATGAACTGGAACTTGAATCCCATTGCGGCAAGCTCTTTTTGGAACTTCGCGATGGTGGCGTCGTCGAGGTGCTTGCGCCAGTTGAACGACGGCGAGCAGTTGTAGGCCAGCATCTGGTCCGGGAACTCGGCCTTGACGCCCTCGGCGAACTTGCCGGCCAGCTCGAGATCCGGTGTGCCGGTCTCCATCCAGATCAGGTCCGAGTAGGGCGCGTAGGCCTTGGCCCGGGCGATGCAGGGCTCGAGGCCGTTGCTGACCCGGTAGAAGCCTTCCTTGGTCCGCTCACCGGTGATGAACGGCTGGTCGCGCTCGTCGACGTCGGAGGTGATCAGGGTGGCCGCCTCCGCGTCGGTGCGGGCGATCACCACCGTCGGCACGTCGGACACGTCGGCTGCCAGGCGAGCCGAGGTCAGCGTGCGGATGTGCTGCTGGGTCGGGATGAGCACCTTGCCACCGAGGTGACCGCACTTCTTCTCCGACGCGAGCTGGTCCTCCCAGTGCGACCCCGCCACACCCGCGGCGATCATCGCCTTCTGCAGCTCATAGACGTTGAGCGCGCCGCCGAAGCCGGCCTCGCCGTCGGCGACGATCGGCGCCAGCCAGTTCTCCACCGACCGGTCACCCTCGACCTTGGCGATCTCGTCGGCGCGAAGCAGTGCGTTGTTGATCCGGCGGAT
>DASZLQ010000252.1:0-8095 GCA_035552295.1 Mycobacterium sp.
GCCGCCGACGCGACGGTGGGCATTGTTGACGATGGCGCCCTTCCGGCCGCCGAGGTCGCCGAGGCCCAGGATCGGGTGCATCAGCGGTGAAGCTGACCCTGAATATTTTCGAGAAGGGCGACGACGATGTGGATCAGCGTCGGCCGCTGAGCCACCTGTTCGGTGGCCGGGTCCGCACCTCGACCGTGGTGTTGATCGTGGCGTTCCTGGCGGTGTGGTGGGTCTACGACGCCTACCGCCCGGAGCCTCCTCCCAAGCCACCGGCGCCGCAGGTGGTGCCGCCAGGTTTCGTGCCCGACCCCAACTACACATGGGTGCCGCGCAGCAGGGTGCAGCAGACGCCAACCGTGACGGTCACGCCGACCCCGACCACCACCACGCCGCCGCCCCCACCACCGCCGCCGCCACCGCCGGTGACGACGACCACACCGCCGCCGTTTGTGCTGCCGACGCCGCCATGTTTGCTGCCGCCGCCCTTCTGCCCGCCGAGTGCGACCCCGTCACCGGCACCGCAGCTACCTCAGCCGGGGCCCGGTCCGGTGCCGACATCGGCGCCACCCGCCAGTTGATCGTCGCGGGCCAGCGAAATTCACCGCTACACTGGCGTGCCGTGATGATCACCCTGGACCGTGTCAGCAAGAAGTACAAAGCGTCGGCGCGTCCGGCGTTGGACGACATCAACGTCAAAATCGACAAGGGTGAATTCGTCTTCCTGATCGGCCCTTCGGGTTCGGGCAAATCGACGTTCATGCGGCTGCTACTGGCCGAGGAGTCGCCGAACACCGGCGACATACGGGTCTCGAAGTTCCACGTCAACAAAATGCCGGGCCGGCACGTACCGAAGCTGCGTCAGGTCCTCGGCTGCGTATTTCAGGACTTCCGGCTGCTTCAGCAAAAGACGGTGTTTGACAACGTCGCTTTCGCGCTGGAAGTCATCGGCAAACGCAGGGACGCGATCAATCGGGTGGTGCCCGATGTGCTCGAGACCGTCGGCCTGTCCGGCAAAGCCAACCGGCTGCCGCATGAGCTGTCGGGGGGCGAGCAGCAACGGGTCGCGATTGCCCGCGCGTTCGTCAACCGGCCGCTGGTACTGCTGGCCGACGAGCCCACCGGCAACCTCGACCCTGACACCAGCAAGGACATCATGGATTTGTTGGAGCGGATCAACCGCACCGGCACGACGGTGCTGATGGCGACGCACGACCACCACATCGTCGACTCGATGCGGCAGCGGGTCGTCGAGCTGTCTCTGGGCAGGCTGGTTCGCGACGAACAGCGCGGCATCTACGGGATGGATCGCTAAGTGCGCTTCGGTTTCCTGCTCAACGAAGTCCTGACCGGCCTTCGTCGCAATGTCACCATGACCGTCGCGATGATCCTTACGACCGCCATCTCGATCGGCCTGTTCGGGGGCGGTCTGTTGGTAGTCGTATTGGCCGACCACTCGCGCGCCATCTACCTCGACCGCGTCGAGACGCAGGTTTTTCTCACCGAAGACGTCTCCGGCAACGATCCGGCGTGCGGCACCAACCCGTGCAAGGCGCTGCGGGAGACGATCGAAAAGCGACAAGACGTCAAATCGGTGCGATTCCTCAACCGTCAGGACGCCTACGAGGACGCCATCCGGAAGTTCCCGCAGTACAAGGACGTCGCCGGAAAGGATTCCTTCCCAGCGTCCTTCATCGTGAAGCTGAATAACCCCGAGCAGCACAAGGACTTTGACTCCGCAATGGAGGGCCAGCCCGGGGTGTTGGGCAAGCCGCTCAATCAGAAGGATCTGATCGACCGGCTGTTCGCGGTCCTCGATGGCTTGAGCAACGCCGCGTTCGCCGTCGCCCTGGTCCAGGCCGTCGGTGCGATTCTATTGATTGCCAACATGGTTCAGGTCGCAGCGTACACGCGGCGCACGGAGATCGGGATCATGCGACTGGTCGGGGCGAGCCGCTGGTATACCCAGTTGCCCTTCCTGGTGGAGGCGATGGTCGCCGCGGCTCTCGGTGTGGGCATCGCGATCGTCGGCTTGATCGTGGTGCGGGCGTTCTTCCTGGACAACGCGCTAAACCAGTTCTACCAAGCCAATTTGATCGCGCGGGTCGACTACGCCGACATCCTTTACATCTCGCCGATTCTGTTTTTGCTCGGCGTGTCGATGGCCGGCCTGACCGCCTACGCGACGTTGCGGCTCTACGTGCGGCGGTAGTAGCTGTGGCCAACAATTCCGGCCGGGACAAGGCTGCGGGCGGCAAGCGTGGCAGCAAACAGATTATTGCCACCAATCGCAAAGCGCGGCACAACTATTCGATTATAGAGCTGTTCGAGGCCGGAGTGGCTTTAGTCGGTACCGAGGTGAAGAGCTTACGGGAAGGGCACGCGTCTTTGGCCGATGCGTTCGCAACCGTTGACGACGGCGAAGTTTGGCTGCGTAACTTGTACATTCCGGAGTACCAGCACGGTAGCTGGACCAACCATGCTCCCCGTCGCAATCGAAAGCTGTTGTTACATAGGCAACAAATCGACAGACTGATCGGCAAGATACGAGATGGTAACCTCGCGCTGATGCCGATGTCACTTTACTTCTCCGAGGGCAAAGTCAAGGTCGAGCTCGCGCTGGCGCGAGGCAAGCGAGCCCACGATAAACGGCAGGACATGGCCCGCCGCGACGCGCAACGCGAAGTCCTTCGTGAACTGGGTCGCCGCGCCAAGGGCATGAACTGATCGGGGCCGCTTACGCCCAGCTGTCGGCCGTTACTTACGGCGTCAGCGATTTCGTGGGCGGTGTGGCCGCTCGACGGGTAGCCGCGTTGCGCGTGATGCTGGTGGCCTACCCGATCGAGACTGTGTTGCTTGGTGCGATGGCCATCGTCGTGGGTGGACCGATTCATCCCGGTGCGGTCATTTGGGGCAGCCTGTACGGCATCGGCATGGCGTTCGGCATGTGGGCGTTCTTCGCCGCGCTGGGGGCCGGGCCGATCTCGGTGGTCTCACCGTTGGCCGCCGTGCTCAATGCGGCAGTGCCCGTGGCGGTCGGTGTGGCCCTGGGGGAGCGGCCGGGCCAAGCTGCGTCGCTGGGCGTCGTACTGGCCCTCGTCGCTGTCATGCTGGTCAGCCGCGAAGCCGCTGTCGAAGGAGTCACGCCGTATCGGTTTACCCCGAAGGTGGCCTGGCTCACGATCGTCGCGGGGTCGGCGATGGGGCTGAACTTGGTGTTCCTTCATCAGGCGCCACACGAATGCAAGCTTTGGCCGCTGGTGTTCGCCCGGGTGTCCGCCACCCTGCTGGTGTCCGTCATGGCTGCGATGAGCAAGAACCTGCGGATGCCGGAGGGGATGTCGCTGAAGTTGGCACTGACCGTAGCCCTGCTTGACGTCTGCGCCAACGTCACCATGCTGCTGGCGCTGCATACCTGGCTGCTCTCCTTGGCCAGCATCTTGATCTCGCTGTATCCGGCGGCGACGGTCGTGCTGGCGATGGTGGTGCTGCGCGAGCGGGTGAGTCGCTGCCAGGGGTTCGGCATGGTGATGGCCATGGGCTCTGTGGCGATGATCGCCGCAAGTTAGGTGCCGATCGGCTTAGGATCCGTCCATGGCCACTCGTTCCATCACCGAACTCGACAAGTCCGAGGTGCTGTCTGGCCTGTTCGCCGTCTGGGACGACATCGATGCGCTGCTCGACGGGCTGTCCGAAACGGAATGGCGGGCGGCGACGCCGCTGCCCGGGTGGGGTGTTCAGGCGGTGGTGTCGCACGTCATCGGCACCGAGTCATTCCTGGCCGGCATCGCGGCCCCGCCACCCGACCTCGACGTCTCCGCGCTCGACCACGTGCGCAACGACATCGGAGTGATGAACGAGTGCTGGGTACGTCATCTCAGCAATGAATCCGGCGCCGCGGTTCTCAAGCGGTTTCGCGCGATCACCAATAGTCGGCGCACCGCCTTGACCAGCATGTCCGACGAGGAGTGGAACGCGGTAACGGCGACGCCGGTGGGCCCGGAGAGTTACGGACGGTTCATGCGGGTACGGGTGTTCGACTGCTGGATGCACGAGCAGGACGTGCGCGAGGCGTTGTCGCGGCCGTCGTCGGACAACGAGCTCGACGGGGTCGCGTCGCAGCTTGCCCTTGACGAGATCGCGGCCACCATGGGGTACGTGGTGGGCAAGCTCGCCAAAGCGCCCGACGGTTCACGCATTCTGTTCGATCTCACCGGGCCGGTGGCCGGCAACATCCGCGTCAGCGTCGACGGTCGCGCTCAGTTGGTCGACGACTTCGGCGGCCAGGAACCGACCGCGACGATCCGGCTGGACGGGCTGCAGCTCACCAGGCTTTCCGGCGGGCGCCCGATGAGCCCAGCCCGCAGCCAGGACATCGAACTCGGCGGCGATAAAGACGTGGCCGCCCAGGTCGTCGAGCACCTGAATTTCGTGATCTGACCGCGGCCTGGAACGGAAGATAATTCCGTTGCCGCTGGTTGAACACGGCGTACCATAGATTGTCCTGCCGAAAATCGGCGGGGATGAGCGAAGAACACATAGACAAGGGGCTGAACGGTTTCGACTTCGCGCATCGAATCAAGGGAAGCGTGCCGGTGCAGGCAAGAGACCACCGTAAGCGTCGCTGCAAATATATAAGCGCCGATTCACATCAGCGCGACTACGCTCTCGCTGCCTAAGCGACAGCTAGTCCGTCAGACCGGGAACGCCCTCGGCCCGGAGCCTGGCGTCAGCTAGAGGGATCCACCGGTGAGTCCGGTCGCGGGACTCATCGGGACATACACAGCGACTGGGATCGTCATCCTGGCTAGTTCGCGTGAACAGGAGATCCGAGTAGAGGCATAGCGAACTGCGCACGGAGAAGTCTTGAGGGAATGCCGTAGGACCCGGGTTCGATTCCCGGCAGCTCCACTGAGATTTGGTGAGTCACTGGCTGCAGGATGCAGTCATCACCGCGGGCGCCCATCAGGACGACAACCTTACGCAGCTGCGTGCAGGATGATCTCGGAGATTTCCATCCGGCTCTGGCCATTGGTGGTGCCCAAGGTGGAGATCCACACCAGCACATTGTTGGTCTTGGTCCGGTTATGCACCGCTATGCGGTTGTGCCCCGGCTGCAGTGACGTGGTTGGGGTCAGCTCACTGGTGTCGGCCAATTTGGCTGGGGCATCGGTGGGCGACGAGCGAATCTGCACCTGGGTTCCTGTGCTGGACACGTCGATCGTCACGGCGCTCAGCGCGGTCGGTTCGGACAGGTGCAACAACAGACCCATTCCTTGGATAAATTTCGGGAAAGGGTCGGCGTCCTTATAGGTAACGGTGGACCACGCCGTGTTTGGGTTGCCGTCAATTGCCAAATAGGCGTTCTGCGGATTGTCGGGGGCACCGTCGGGTGAAAACACCGTTGCGCTCACTGGCTTGACGATTGGTCCAGGGCGAGTCCAGATGCCGAATCCCTCGGTGAAGTACAGAACCGCAGCCGCGGTCAACACGATCACACCGACGGCGGCGACGAGTGCAACGATCCGGACCTTTCTGCCTTTCGGCGCCCTGTCTCGCGGCGATTTGGTGCGGACCTGGGACCGGCGTCGCTTCGGACGCGCTCCGGCTGAAAGGTTGACGATTTTGTCGGCATCGAGGGTGTCGCCGTCCCAGACGCCGCTGACCTCGACTTCATCCCCATCTGCGAGCTGACCCGCTACGAGATCAGTTTGTATTTCGACCGGAACATGAGCACGCCGGTTGCCTAGTGGGTCGTCATATGGGACCACCTGGAACGACAAGATCCCAACCTGATTTTGGGCACCGACCGCGCTTTGCTGTACGCCGCGTGCTGTCCCATGAACGACCAGACGCTCGAGGCGCTGCGTGGGTGGACGTTCGCCTGAACCGAGGTCCTCGGCGGGGCCCGATCCCGACGTCTCCGAGCCGGATTGCGGATGCGGTGCAGCGGCGTCGCGGCCGGGACCCTGCTGCGTGAGGGCGCGGGCAAAGTCGACGCAATTCGGGTACCGCTCCCTCGGGTCTTTGGCCAGCGCCCTTGCCAGCACAGCGTCCAGGTGCGCGAGATCGGGTCGGCGCTCCGATATCCGCGGTGGTGGCGTACTGAGATGGTGGCTGAGTACCACGGCGCGATTTGAGTCTTGAAAAGGTGGGGCGCCGGTTAGTAGGTGAAAGGTCGTGGCAGCCAATGCGTATTGATCCGCTCGGCCGTCAAGCGGCTTGCCCAAAAGTTGCTCGGGGGCCACGTAACTGATAGTTCCTATGGCGACATTGGCGTCAGTGAGGTTGCTGACGTCATCGATTCTGCGAGCGATGCCGAAGTCGGTTAACAACACCCTGCGGCGGTGGCCATCGGCCGCGGTCACAAGGATGTTCTCAGGCTTGACGTCGCGATGGAGCAGACGGTGATCATGACCGAAGTCGAGCGCATCGGCCACAGCTGTCACGATTTCCCAGACGTCTTCTTCTGGCATGCCGCGCGGGTGGCGCTCCCGAACCAACCGACCTGCGTCAGCGCCGTCCACGTAGTCCATCGAGATCCAGAGCCGGCCGTTGAACTCACCACGATCGAGAACGCCGACGATATGTGGGTGCCACAGCGTCGCTGCCAATTCGGCCTCGCGATTGAATCTCGCGCGAAACTCCTCGTCGGGTGTTGAGGCCAATGACAAGATCTTCAGCGCGTCGTGACGAGGCAGACGAGGATGCTGGGCGAGGTAAACCTCACCCATACCACCAGTGCCGAGCAAGCGCTGAATAACGTAGCCAGCGAAGACCTCACCGTTGTTGAACGGCATGTCCGAAGCCTACAAACCGGCACGGCCGGGGAGCGAATTCCGCCGACGAGCAGTAGAACCGCCGCGTGGGGCCGTTGACGCCGTCAAGACACGAGAACGAAACCGCAGGTAACGAGGGGTACTGAAGCGGACCGAAACGTAACGAACCGGCAGCTCAGAAGGCATTTTGCCTGGTAGAGCGTCGGGTTCGATTCCCGGCAGGTCCACAGGCTCTGGCCAGTTTTCTTTTCGTCATGATGTGCTGACTATCTTCATGTTGAGCCCGACGGTCGTTCCGCTACTGACAGTGGAGCGACGGCCGTGTAGCTATTCCACCGACGCAAGGTTGCGACTGGGCCTCCATGCGTAGATCGACCTGCAGCAGCTCGACGACGATAACGTCATCTAGGGGTCCCTTTAAATTGCGACGCCGCGTGGATGCCCCCACACTGGCCACCATCTGCCTACAGTCATAGGCATCTAGAGTGATGTTTGGTGACGAATTTTCGCTGGTAGGGTGGTTTCGCCCTCCCCGCTGGGCCGTCAGGAGAGTTCAATCCTGACAAGGGCTCTGCATCAAGGAGTGCTCGTGATCTATCGCCTTGCTGTCGGGGTGCTCGCCGCTTCGGCGTTGGCGATCATCGTCCCTGCCCAGGGCCATGCCGATCCGCCGACGAAGTGTTTGACCAACACCCCCAAAGGCAAGCAGGTCTATGTGCCCTGCGATCTACTCAACGCCGGTGCCAACTTCCCGCCAGGGCAGCGTTGTCCTCTACCGCTCGAGCAGTACCCGAAAGATGTGGCGGACTGGTGTGGCGAAGGCCCAGGCCTTGCGAGTCCCACGCCCGCGAGTCCTACGAGCCCGACAAGTCCCGCGAGCCCGACGACTCCTGCGAGCCCGACGACTCCTACGGGCCCGACGAGTCCTACGAACCCGACCAGTCCCACGACTCCTGCGAGCCCGACGACTCCTACTGGCCCGACGACTCCTACGAACCCGACCAGTCGTACGAGTCCTGCGAGCCCGGGCAGTAGATCGTGAGCATTGACGCCGTCAAGACTCGAACACGAAACCGCAGGTAATGAGCGGTACTGAACTGGACCGAGATGGAACGAACTGGCAGTTCAGAGCCCAAATTGCCTGGTAGAGCATCGGTTTCGATTCCCGGCAGCTCCACCGAGAAGGGCTAGCCTCGATCTTTCGTGGTTGAGCTCGGATGGGTGGCTGGGCTGGCTGTTGTGTCGTGGGTGTCGGACGCGTGGTTGGTCTCCGGCGCTGTGTCGCCGGCCTTCCGGTCCTTGGTGGTAGGTGCTGGTGTCGGTGTCAG
>DASZLQ010000253.1:0-6638 GCA_035552295.1 Mycobacterium sp.
GGCGCGCGTGCATCGTCTGGTCGCGGCCGTCAACGAGCAGATGGCGTCGTCCGGTGTGCTTAAGGGTGCCGGCGGCGGGGACGGCGGGCTGTTCGCCGGCATTACCGCCCGCTACCTCGCGCTGGTGGCCACCACGTTGCCGGGCGACTCCGCCGATGACGCGGTGGCCCGCGACACCGCCCGTACCTTGGTGCTGGCTAGCGCGAAATCGGCATGGGACTACCGGCAAACGGTGAACGGATTGCCGGTATTCGGACCGTTTTGGGACCGCGACGCGCAGTTGCCCACCGCGGATGGCGAAGAGGCACAATTCGTCGAGGGCGCGGTGACCGGCTCCGAAGTCGCCGAGCGGGATCTGTCGGTGCAGCTGTCGGGTTGGATGCTGATGGAGGCCGCCTGTAGCGTCACCGCCGTGACAGCAGCCAGCGCCACATGAGCGAACCCGGCGGCTGGATCCCCGATGACGCGACGCTGGCCGAAGCCAACCTCACCCGTTTCCTGGCCTGGCTGGCCGCGACCGGGCGCGGCCAATTCGCCGAATACCACGAACTGTGGGCGAAGTCGGTGGCTGACATCGAATGGTTCTGGGACGCAGTCTTTACCTACTTCGACGTCCGGGCGGACAGCCCGCCCCGCTCGGTGCTCGGCAACCGTTCGATGCCAGGCACCGAGTGGTTTCCCGGTGCCACGCTGAACTACGCCACCGAGGTCTTCCGGCACGCCACCGACGAGCGCCCCGCCCTGATCGTCGTCGGCGAGGACGGCTCGAGCGAATGGTCGTGGGCCCGGCTGCAGCGGGAGACCGCGGCGTTCGCGGCCTATCTGAGGCGCCTCGGGGTGAAATCCGGGGACAGCGTGGTCGGATATCTGCCCAATGTCGCCGAGGCCGTCGTCGCCGCCCTGGCCGCGGCAAGCGTGGGCGCGGTCTGGGCGGTGTGCAATCAGGACCTGGCCGTCGACGGTGTGATCGCCAGGTTGGGTCAACTGGAGCCGGCCGTGCTGGTGGCCAGCGACGGCTCGCTGTACGACGGCAAGCGCATCGACCGCCGCGACGAGCTGGCCACCATCCGGCAGGCGATGCCCACGCTGCGAGCGACCGTGGTGGTGCCGCGACTCGGGCTCGACGTGAACCGCGACGCCGAACTGGTGCCGTGGGCCACGGCCGTCCACGCGGATGCCGCCCTGGAGCCCACAGCGGTCCCGTTCGCGCACCCGCTCTGGGTGCTGTTTTCGTCCGGAACCACCGGGACACCGAAGGGCATCGTGCATGGTCACGGCGGTGTGCTGCTGGAGCACCTGAAGTATTTGAGCCTGCAACTGGACCTGCACCCCGGCGACCGCTTCCTGTGGTACTCATCGACCAGCTGGGCAATGTGGAACATCCAGTTGTCCGGTCTGCTGGTCGACGCCACCATCGTGCTCTACGACGGCAGCCCGACCCATCTGGGCACTGATGGCCTCTGGCGAGTCGCCGCCGAGGCCGGTGTCACGGTGCTCGGTACCGGGGCCGGCTACCTGCTGGCCTGTGCCAAAAATGAGCTCAAGCCCGGTTCGTCCTACCCGCTGGGCGCGTTGCGCGCGGTGGGTTCCACGGGTTCACCGCTGCCGGCGTCCGGATTCCGCTGGGTACAAGAGGGGCTGGGCCGGTCGGTTCCGGTGATCTCGATGAGTGGTGGCACCGACGTGTGCACGGCCTTCCTCGGCGGTTGTCCGATTTTGCCGGTGGTAGCCGGTGAGCTGTCGTGCATTTGCCTGGGCGCGGCCATCGAATCCCGGTCGGCGCAGGGACGCCCGGTCATCGGGGAAGAGGGCGAACTCGTGCTCACGCAGCCGATGCCGTCGATGCCGGTGTTCTTCTGGAACGACACCGACGGCAGTCGTTACCGCGCCGCCTATTTCGACAAGTACCCGGGGGTGTGGTGCCACGGCGACTGGATCACCATCACGGACCGGGGATCGGTTGTGGTACACGGCCGTTCGGATGCCACCCTCAATCGGCTGGGTGTCCGGATGGGCAGCGCCGAAATCTACAGCGCTGTCGAGCGCATGCCCGAGGTGCGCGACTGCCTGGTGGTCGGCGTCGAGCAGGACGACGGCGGCTACTGGATGCCGCTGTTCGTGGACTTGACCGACGGTGTCGAACTCGACGAGGAGCTGAAGTCGCGGATCGTCGCGGAAATCCGTCATCACGCCTCGCCGAGGCACGCGCCGGACGTCATCCTGGCCGTTCCGGGTGTCCCGCGGACGCTGACCGGCAAACGCCTGGAGATCCCGATCAAGCGGATCCTGCTCGGGGCGGCGCCTGCCGACGCCGTGCAACAGAGTTCGGTCGACAGGCCAGAACTGCTAGACGCTTTCGTTGCGTACCGCAGTAGCCGGGTGCCCTGAGTCGCCCTCGCCGTCCGGCTCCTTGGTTGCGCGGCGGCGGCCCTGGTAGCCGCGCCACGCCGCGATGAACGCCGGCATCAGCGATACGAACAGGATGGCCAGGATGATCTTTTCCAGGTTCTGGTGAACGAACGGCACCCCGCCCAGGAAGTAGCCGGCCAGCGTCGCGCCGCCGCCCCAGGCGATACCGCCGACGATGTCGAACCCGAGAAACACCGGGTAGCGCATGTACGAAACCCCGGCGACCACCGGCACGAACGTCCGCACGAACGGCGCGAACCTGGCCAGGATGATCGCCCAGGGCCCGTATTTCTCGAAGAACGCGTGTGACTCGGTCACGTAGTGCTTCTTGAAGAACCGGGAATCTTCCTTTTTGAACAACGCGGGTCCGATCCGCCACCCAATGAAGTATCCGGTTTGATCGCCCAGGACCGCGACCAGCGCGACGCAGGGCGCCAGCACCCAGATGCTGACCGGCGGGTTCGGGTGCGCGGCCAGCAGGCCGCCGGTGAACAACAGCGATTCGCCGGGCAGCAGCGGAAACAGCAGCCCGGTCTCGATGAAGACGATGATGAGGATCCCGGGCAGCACCGCGGACCCGAAGACGCCGCCGGCGCCCAGCCAGTACATCGGGTCGAGGACGTGCGGCAAGGCCGTCACGGCGGTGTGCATGGTGCTTCAACATACCGGCGTTACCTTTCAGGCCGGAAAAGGCGCCGCCCAGCACTGGGTGTCGAATGCAATCGCGGTGTTGCGATACTGAGGCATCAGTCTTTCCGGGAGGAGTTTTCATGCCCATCGCAACGCCCGAGGTCTACGGCGAGATGCTGGGACGTGCCAAGGAGAACTCGTACGCCTTTCCGGCCATCAACTGCACCTCCTCGGAGACCGTCAATGCCGCCATCAAAGGCTTCGCCGACGCGGGCAGTGACGGCATAATCCAGTTCTCCACCGGCGGGGCGGAGTTCGCTTCCGGGCTGGGGGTCAAAGACATGGTCGCCGGCGCGGTAGCGCTGGCCAAATTCACCCGCGCCATCGCGGCTAACTACCCGATCAATGTCGCGATGCACACCGATCACTGCCCGAAGGACAAGCTGGACACCTACGTGCGGCCGTTGCTGCAGATCTCGGCAAAACGGGTGGCCGCGGGCAAGGACCCGCTATTCCAGTCACACATGTGGGACGGCTCCGCGGTGCCGATCGATGAGAACCTGGAAATCGCGCAGGGGCTGCTCAAAGAGGCCGCGGCCGCCAAGATCATCCTCGAGATCGAGATCGGCGTAGTCGGGGGCGAAGAGGACGGTGTCGCCAACGAGATCAACGACAAGCTGTACACCACCCCGGACGACTTCGAGAAAACCATCGACGCCCTGGGCCACGGCGAGCACGGCAAGTACCTGCTGGCCGCGACCTTCGGCAACGTGCACGGGGTGTACAAGCCGGGCAACGTCAAGCTCCGCCCCGACATCCTTGCCCAGGGGCAAAAGGTGGCCGCGGCCAAGCTCGGGTTGTCTGACGACGCCAAGCCGTTCGACTTCGTCTTCCACGGTGGTTCGGGCTCGGAGAAGTCCGAGATCGAGGAGGCGCTGCGCTACGGCGTGGTGAAGATGAACGTCGACACCGACACCCAATACGCTTTCACCCGCCCGATCGCCGGCCACATGTTCACCAACTACGACGGTGTGCTCAAGGTCGACGGCGACGTGGGCGCGAAGAAGGTCTACGACCCGCGCGGCTACCTCAAGAAGGCCGAAGCCGCGATGACAGCGCGGGTGATCGAGGCCTGCAACGACCTGCATTGCGCCGGAAAGTCGGTCAGCGGCTAGGGCTCAGCCGCTGGGAGATTGGCAGATCTCCCAGCGATCGTCGCGGTATTGCAGGTCCAGGCTGCGTGTCGAGCGGAGTTGCGGGTCATACGCCATGAACGTGGTGATGTTCGCCTCGGCGTGTTGGCCGTTGACCACGACCTGGTCGATGCTGGCGATCACCGGATATTGCTTGGCCGCTGAAACGCGCTGGTAGGTCTCGGCCCACGAGCGTTCGTCGTAGTCCACATAGCCGTCGCGGGTGGTGCCGCACGTGATGCCGCGCAGCGATATCAGATCGCCCCTTTGTACCGCGATGTCGAATTCGGAGATGGTGTGGCGCACCTGGTCTTCCGGCGAGACCTTCAAGTGCTTGCTGCGGGTCAGCAGCACGGTGCCCAGGATCGCGATCGCCGCTAACGCCAAAACGATGACGACCAGCGCCAGCACCAATCCCCAGTTGAATTGTCTTGGTGTACGCAACTTTCCGCCGTCACGCGGCGGGATCGACTGTGGCACAGCGGCTTTCGGTGGCAGCCCAGGTTGCACCGGCGCGCCGGGGGCGCCCGGGGGCGTGGCGAAGACCTCGGTGGGGGGCTCCGGGGTGGTGGCGATGACCGCCGTCTCTTTCGCGTCGAATCCCGGTGCGGTGAAGCGACGTTCGCGCTGCTGCCCTTCCGGATTCGGCTCGGGATTGACGTCCGGCTCGGGTTTGTTGATCACCACGGTCTCGGTCTCGGCGTCGTCGGGCACCAGGGGGTAGCCCTCGGGTTCCTCTTCGCCGGGCTCCGCGGCCCGCTCGTCACCCGGACCGCTCCGGTATTCCTGTGGATCGGACCCAGGCCGGTTCGGCGTGTCGCCGCGGTCGGGCTCGGGTGCGTTGGGCATGACGGCAGAATAGACGACATGACGTCGATGGGTGATCTTCTGGGACCTGATCCGATTCTGTTGCCTGGTGACAGCGATGCCGAGGCCGAGCTGCTCGCCGACGAGAACCCGGGCATCGTCGCCGCCGCGCACCCGACGGCGTCGGTGGCCTGGGCGGCGCTCGCCGAGGAGGCGCTGGCCGACGACAAGGCCATCACGGCCTATGCGTATGCGCGTACCGGCTATCACCGCGGCCTGGACCAGCTGCGTCGCAATGGCTGGAAGGGTTTCGGCCCGGTGCCGTATTCGCATGAGCCCAACCGGGGCTTCCTGCGGTGTGTGGCGGCGCTGGCGCGGGCAGCGGACGCGATCGGCGAGACCGACGAGTACACACGTTGCCTGGATCTGCTCGACGATTGCGATCCCGCGGCCCGCAAAGGGCTCGGGCTTTAGAAGCTGTCCGAACAGTCGCCGTTGCCGCCCGGGCAGTCGATCTGAACGGTGGCGTGGTGCAACCCACGTGCGGACAACACCGCTCGCGCGTCCTGGAGCACCCGGGCGGAGTCGGCGGCGCTGGTCAAGTGTGCGGTGCACATGTCCTTACCGGGTGAAAGAGTCCACACATGCAGGTCGTGCACTCCGGTCACGCCGTCGACGGCGCCCAGGGCCGAACGCAGCTCGTCGACGTCGATGTGGGTCGGCGACGATTCCGAAAGGATCAGTAGCGCGTCGCGGGCCAGGGAGATGGCCCGTGGCAGCACCCAGAGCGCGACCAACACGGCGACCACCACGTCGGCGTAGGGCCAGTGCGTGGTGACGGTGACCACGCCGGCGATCAGGACGCCCAGGCTGCCGACGGTGTCGGCGACGACTTCCATGTAGGCGCCCTTGACCGCCAAGCTCTCCGACGAGTGTGACCGCAACAGCAGCGCCACCACGAAGTTGGCGGCCAGTCCCGCCAGCGCGACCACAATCATCGGCACGCCGGGCACCGACGGCGCCCGACTCAGCCGTTCGACAGCCTCGTAGAGGATGAACAGGGCGACCCCGATCAGCAGTGCGGCATTGGCGACCGCGGTGAACACCTCGGCGCGATGCCATCCGTAGGTGCGGGCGGGTGGCGAGCTGCCGCGCCGGGCCAGCATGACGGCGGCCAGTCCCATGAACACGGCCACGACGTCGGTGAGCATGTGCCCGGCATCGGCCAGCAACGCGATCGAGTTGATCAGCAGCGACGTGGTCAATTCCACGACAAAGAACGCCGCCAGAATCGCCGCGGCCATGATCATGCGCGGGATCACCCGCGACGCATCAGCCTCGGCAGGGGTGTGATTGTGGCCGGCCCCCATAGAGATGCAATATATGCGTGTTGACGCATATATTGCAAGAGGTCAGATCCACTGGCTCCAGAACCGGGTCAGCCTGTTGCCCCAGGCCGCCAGCAAGTGGGGCACACCGGAGAAGTCGAAGAGCCACTCCACAATCCCGAAGAGCCAGCGGTTGGCCGCCGGCGCGATGAGCAGGAACAGCAGGAGGAAGACGCCGTATTGCTTGAAGGGTGCCACCGCGCGCTGCGTC
>DASZLQ010000254.1:0-15435 GCA_035552295.1 Mycobacterium sp.
CGACGGCCCAGGCGAACACCCGCTCGGGCTCGCACTCGATCACGTGCGATGTGGTTGCCCATTCGCCCAGCGCTTCGTGCTTGCTGCGTCCGACGAACTTGGCCCCGACCGCGGGCTCGGTGGCTCCGTCGAGCCATTCGACCGACTGCAGTTCCTGGCTCATCGTCGGCATCAGCTCGATGTCGGACACGAGCTCCCACACCCGCCGCCGTGACGCACCGATCCACGTCTGCACCTGCACGGTCGGTTTATCCGCGTAGCGCACACCTGTCCACTCCACCGTCCGCTACCTCCGTTAGTTCAGTTCACCACGTTCGCGTAGTGCATTGGCCAACTGCACCCGCGACTGGACCCCTAGCTTCGAATATGCCGAACGAAGGTGGGTGCCTACGGTATTCACCGATATGCCAAGCGCTTTGGCAGCGGATTTGTCGGTGCAGCCGTCGGCGATCAAATACACCACCCGCCGTTCGCCCTCGGTCAGTGACTGAGGCTGCGACCCGCCGTGATCGCTGACCCACTTTGCGCGCCGGACGCCCGCTTGCCTCATGACGCGCTGAACCGTTGCCCTGCGCGCAAACGCACCCATGCGGTCGTAGACGTCCCAGGCGGCGTCCAGTTGCTGCAGGGCAGCGTCGCGTTGGCCGGCTTCCAGCAGCATGGTGCCGTAGCCTTCCGTCCCTGCGGCCCGCAATCCACGTCGCGGACTGTGCTGTAAGACTTTTACCGACTCGGCAACCATGGCCGTGTCGCGGTTGAACAGCCCACGCATGTTCAATGCCAACCCGGTCAGCGTGGCGACGTCGGGGTTGCGCTGCGCGCCTTCTTCGGCAATCTCAACGGTACGCTCAGTAAAATCTGCTGCACCGCATGCCATTCCAACTTCAAAGAGGATCGTCATCCAGCAGGGCCACCACGCCCAGTAGCTGCGTGCCGGGTAAGGCGCCGCGAGCAGCCGCGACAGCGTTTGGCGGCTACCGTCGAGGTCACCCTGGAGCGCCGCTAGCCAGCCCTGGGTGAATGTCACCCCAGGGTGGCCGCTGGCCTGTCCGCCCGTGAGGTCGACAGCCAGCCCGAGTCGTTGCGCGGCCAACGCCGCCTCGCCGCGTAGCAACGCACTGAAAGCGCGTATCAGGGTGCCCTCCACGACGTGCACGGTGGTGCCTATTACCTGCCCGAGTTCGACGACGGCCTCTGCGACCTGATCAGCCTCGCGCAGCTGGCCGAGGTTGTAGTGCTGTTTGGCTTGGGCAAACAACAGGTCGGGCAACAACGATTCAGCCTTGCCGTGGCTATCCTCGTCTGCGGCATCGAGGAGTATTTGGGCGTCGTGGTAGCGATCGAGAAGTTGCAGCTCCATGATCTCCTCGGCGAGGTAAGAATTCCCAGTCACAGATCGCAGTTCACGGAAATGCTTCAGCGCCAGCTGATGTCGGCGCTGCGCGTGGGCAGCTTCACCGGCAGCCTGCAATGCCAAGGCGAGCGCATCACCGTCGTGTGATGCCCTTGCTTGCGACAGCGCGGCATCAGCCTGCTCGGCAGCCGCGTCCGCGCCCACGGTACGGGTGGCCGCCAAGGCGCGCGTCGCCTCAAAGCGCGCAGCCAGATCGCGCCGCCCGGTGGTCAGGGCGAGACTGCGCTCGGCGCGATCGTTCAGGTCCGAGAAGCGTCCGTTGAGCCACAGCGCTTTCACGGCGTGGATTTGGATCCGGCTAATCGTGTCGACATCGTCGATGGTGGCTAGCAGCCGGTCGGCCACCGCGATCGTGTCGTTGGCGCGCTGTGCGCGCGACAGCACCGACACCACTCGTTCGCCCAGCTCCAACCAGTGTGGATGACCGGGACGCATCGTCCGGAATGCTTGCAGCGCAAGCCCGGCGGCGTCGACGGCGCTCGTGGTGACCAGTGCCTCTGCACCGGCAATCATGATCCGGGCGTTGAATTCGTCACCGACGACCGCGGCCGCGCGCGCGTGGGTGGCAGCCAGCACCGGATCTATCGCGGATTCCACGAGGTGTCGTGCCAATCGCGCATGAAGGTGGCGCCGTTTCTCCGGGGAGACAACTTCGTAGACGGCCTGCCTGACGAGGTCGTGACCGAAGCTCAGTTCGGCGCCGGTGGACAACAGCAACCCCGTCGAGATCGCCGAGGCGATGGCGTCGTTGTGCCGTTGTCCCGGCGTCGTGTCGCACAGCCTGGGCAGTTCGCTGATTGGTACCGCGCGCCCGGCGGTGGCGATGGCTTCGATGATTTCCCGTCCGCTGCTCGACACGCCGGCCATCCGTTGATACACGGCGGTGCGAAACTCAGCCGGAATTTCTTCATCGCGGCCTGTCTCGCCGCGATGGGCCGCGCTGTCAATGATTTGAATGGCCCACAACGGATTACCGCCGGTGGCGTCAAGTACCTCGTCGATGCGACTGCTAACGCTGTTCCCGAGGCGATCCCGGGCGATCTCGGCGATCACGCTCCGCGGCAACGGGTCCAGCCGGATATGCTCGACGCCAACGGTATCCGCGGCGCTGACGGTCAGACCGGGGTCGTCGCCGCGACTGGCCAGCACCCACACCACAGGCCTGCCGGCCAGTCGAGAGATCAACGAACGCAACGCATATCGGCTGAGCCGGTCCGCCCACTGCACGTCGTCGAGGGCGATCATCACGCGATGGCTAGCCGCTAACCTCTCGAGGTGTTCGGCGGTGCGATCGACCAGTACCAGCGGCTCGCCGGCGAGCCCGGCGATGTCGTGGAATTCGGCTGCAGTGAGAAGCGGATCCCGCCCGGTGCGCAGCAGCCCGATGACCGGTGCGCCAGGAGAGGCCTGCTCGATTTCGTCGCATTTGCTTCGGGCGACTCGGATGCGGCTGTGGGTTGCATGACGGCAGATCTCCGACAGCAGCGCGGTCTTACCGATCCCGGGCTCACCGGTGATCAGCACCACCCCGCTGGCTCCGTGCACACGGGTGCGGCGGACGATACCGAGGGCTCTGGCCAGCTCCTGATCGCGGCCGCGCAGCGGCCCATAGGGTCTCATCAGGCACCCTTTCGACCCCGTCGGCGTGGCGACGACGTTTGCTCCCCCCGGGGGAGACGGCTCATGAGCGGTTGCCGCGATGCATGATCAGGCCGCGGCCGACGACCGGCTCGGTGTCGCGGGCATTGATGTCTTCGCCGCATTCTGAACAGACCACCCGGACACCCACACGGTGCCTACACGGCTTGTGCAGCAGGTCGACTGGCGGGGCCGCCAGACCGGTCCACTCGTTACCCCATTGCATCAGGGCGACGTAGACGGGAAACAAGGCCCGGCCCTTGGCGGTCAGCCGGTACTCATTGAGGTCGCGCGTGGTGTGCTCGGCATAGGGTCGACGCTCGAGAATGCCGTGGGCGACGAGCCAGTTGAGGCGGTCGGTGAGCACGTTGCGGGCCAAACCGATGCCCCGCTGGTAGTCCTCGAACCGCCGGGCGCCGTTGAACGCCTGCCGCAGGATCACCCACACCCACCGTTCACCGACGATTGCCGCAGAACGCGCGACCGCGCAGTTCTCGTCAAGCAGATCGACATGCTTCACAGCGCAAAGGATAACCCAGAAAGCAGTTGCTTTTCAAAACTTCGATTACGAGACGGTGAGTCCGCCGTCGACCACCAGCGTGGTGCCGGTGACGTAGGCGGCGGCGGGGCTTGCAAGGAACACCAGCGCCGCGGCAAGCTCCTGCGGATCTCCCGGCCGCCCGGCGGGCACGCGCGGCAGTTGGCTGTCGATGTAGCCCTCGGGGAACTCATCCGTCATTTCCGATGGGAAGAAGCCCGGAGCCAGCGCGTTGACGCGGATGCCCTTACGACCGGTCCACTGCACGGCCAGGTCCCGGGTCAGGCCAGTCACACCGGCCTTGCTGGCCGAATAGGCCGCCTGGGGCAGCCTGCCGCTGGTCAGCGCGACGACGCTGGCGACGTTGATGATCGAGCTGCCCGGTTTCATGACACGGCCACAGGCTTGGGCCATCCAATAGGACCCGTTGAGATTGATGTCGATAACCTCACGGAACTGCTCGGGTGTTTCGCGTGTCGCCGGTACGGCGGTGCCCTTGCCGGCATTGTTGACGAGCACGTCGACGTGGCCGAACTCGGTCATCGCCGCGTCGACCACGCTCTGTGCGTCCTCGGGGCGTGCGACGTCCGCTGTGACCGTTAACGCGCGCCGGCCCCGTTCCTCGACTAGGGCGCGAGTCTGCTCGAGGCGATCGCTGCGGCGCGCGGCCAGCACTAGGTCGGCGCCCGCCTCGGCAAGTGCCTCGGCGAACGCGATACCCAGCCCGGACGACGCCCCGGTGAGGATTGCCACCTTCTTGTCGAGCCGAAAGAGGTCCAGAACCGTCGTCGTCATCTGGTTGTCCTTTCATGAGAGGCAGAGTCGCTTCCGAATCTTAGTTGCAATTTACTACTAGCGGTGTACCGTGTGAAGCCATCCCAATGGCTGCCGCAGGAGGCCAGTGTTGACCCAGTTGAGCCGTCCTCCGAAGCCGGGAAGTCGCGGTCAAGGACCGTGAGGCAGCCCGCTACATTGGTCCAATAGTTAAGTCCTCATGAAGCGCATCTACGCCGACTCTCACCCCCCGTTACTGAATCCGCGCGACATCGACTTTCTACTTTATGAATGGCTCGACGTGGAAGCACTGTGTGATCGGCCGCGGTACCGCGAGCACTCCATCGAATCCTTCGACTCGGTTCTGGATCTGGCGGCAGACATAGCGGTCAAACGCTTTGCGCCGCACTTCAAGACCGCCGACACAAAGGAGCCGGTCGTCAATCCCGACGGCACCGTGACCACGCTGCCCGAGATGAAAGCGGCGCTGTCGGCGGTGGGTGCCGCCGGACTGCTGGCCGGCGAGTTCGACCACGACGTCGACGGCTATCAACTCCCGTACGTGGTGTCGAGAGCCGCGTTCGCTTGGCTCCAGGCGGCCAACATCAGCGCCGCTGCATATCTGGGGCTGACCATCGGCAACGCCCACCTGGTGGCCGCCTACGGCAATAAGGAACAAATCGACAGCTGGGTGCGGCCGATGCTCGACGGCCGCTACCTGGGAACGATGTGCCTGTCTGAGCCGGACGCGGGGTCATCGTTGGCCAACATCACGACACAAGCGGTCCGGCAGGATGACGGAACATACCGCCTCACTGGCACCAAGATGTGGATCAGCGGCGGCGATCACGAAATGTCCGACAACATCGTTCATCTCGTGCTGGCCAAGACGCCCGGCGGTCCACCAGGCGTCAAGGGCATCTCGCTATTCATCGTTCCGAAGTTTCTCGTCGATGATGGCGGACGCCCGTCGACGCGTAACTCGGTGGTGCTGGTCGGTCTGAACCATAAGATGGGCAACCGCGGAACGACCAACGCGCTGCTCAATTTTGGCGACGACTCCATCACGCCCGATGGCGTTAACGGCGCGGTCGGCTACCTTGTCGGCCAGGAGTTCGACGGGCTGCGCCAGATGTTCCACATGATGAATGAAGCCAGGGTCGGCGTCGGACTGGCGGCCACGGCTCTGGGCTACACAGGGTATCTGCAGGCGCTGTCCTACGCCCGCACCCGGCTGCAGGGCAGGCCCCTGTCGCGCGGCCGTGAATCCGACGATGAGATTCCGATCATCTCCCATCCCGACGTGCGCCGAATGCTGCTGGCCCAAAAGAGCTACGTCGAGGGCGCTCTGGCGCTCGGTCTGTATTGCAGCCGCCTTATCGACGAAACACTCTCCGCCCCAACCGATGCCGAGCGCGATGACACCGGGCTTCTGCTCGAGGTGCTGACCCCGATAGCCAAGAGCTGGCCGTCGCAGTGGTGCGTTGAGGCCAACAGTCTGGCTATCCAGGTCCACGGCGGATACGGCTATACCCGTGACTACAACGTCGAACAGCTCTACCGGGACAATCGACTCAATTCCATTCATGAGGGCACACACGGCATTCAGGCCCTCGATCTTCTTGGCCGCAAAGTGCTCATCCACAGCGGCCGCGGCCTGCGTCTGCTGTTCGAGAGAATCCGGGACACCACCAGTCAAGCGTCGGCGCTGGGGCATCCGCTGGCCGGCTGGGCGGACGCGCTGGCATCGGCCGCGCAGCGCGTCGAGGACACCACCCTGTCGCTCTGGAAGGATGGCGACCCCGGCGCCGCGCTGCCCAACGCGACGTTGTACCTCGAGGCCGTCGGCCACGTCGTGCTGGCATGGATCTGGCTGCAGCAGGCGTTAGCCGCGCACGGCAAGGCCGGCGATTTCTATGACGGTAAGCGCCTTGCGGCGCAATACTTCTTTCACTACGAACTCCCTAAGACGACCGCGCAGTTCGATGTGCTCGATAGCGGCGACCGAACCACCACCGACTTGGACGAAAGCTGGTTCTAGCGTGATGGATGCTGCATGTGGTCACAATGTCTCAGGGACTAAACCGAGTTTCCCCATGGAGGTGCGATGCAGCAGCTGACCGGTTTAGATGCCGCGTTTTTGACGCTCGACTCGCCCACGGCATACGGGCACGTGGGCAGCGTGTCCGTCCTCGATCCGCTGGCGGGCGGCGAGGCCCTCACGCTTGAGCGGCTGACCGAACTCATCGAGTCCCGCTTGCATCTAGTCCCGCCGTTTCGCCGCCGATTGGTGGAGGTGCCTTTTGGGCTGGATCAGCCGTACTGGATCGAGGACCCCGATTTCGACATCGAGTTTCATGTCCGCGAACTCGCGTTGCCCGCCCCAGGGGATGATCAGCAGCTGGCGGTCCAGGCTGCCCGGCTGCACGCGCGGCCGCTGGACCGCCGCCGCCCGCTCTGGGAGACCTACCTCATCCACGGCCTGCAGGGCGGCCGGCAAGCCCTTTACACGAAGGTGCACCACGCGGCCATCGACGGGGTGTCGGGAAACGACTTGCTCGCAGCGCTGATGGACACCTCGCCAGAGCCGCGCGACACCGGCGAGCCAGACTCGTGGCGTCCGGAAACCCAGCCCGGCGCCGCGAAGCTGCTGGTGCGCAGTGCTGCGTCGCTGGCAACCAATCCGGTTCGGGCCGTGCGGGTCTCGGCGGGAATCGTGCGTTCATTGCCAGCCCTTGTTACGAGTCCCGCGCGTCCCTGGCTGCCGCTCATCGACCGGTATGTGTTGCGCCGTGACCGCGGCGTCATCTTGTCGGCGCCGCCGTTGATAGCGCCCGCAACGCCGTTCAACAAGAACATCGGCCCGCATCGGCGCTGGGCCTTCGCCAGCCTCCCGCTTGGGCAGGTCAAGGAGATCAAGAACGCCGCCGGCGTCACAGTCAACGACGTCGTGATGGCGCTGTGCGCCGGCGCGCTGCGCATCTGGCTACAAAAACACGATGCCCTGCCCGACGGACCGTTGTTGGCCGCCGTTCCGGTATCCATCCGCACCGAAGAGCAAAAGGGCGCCCACGGCAACCGGGTCTCGTCCGTCATCGCGGCGCTACCCACCAATTTGGCGGACCCGGCCGGGCGGCTGGCAGCTGCGCACGAGGCGATGCGCGCGGCCAAGGAGCAGCACAACGCACTGCCCGCCGAGCTACTCACCGACATTGCGCAGTTCTCCATGCCGGCGTTGGCGAATCAGGCCAACCGGCTGGCCACCCGACTGCGGCTACTGGAGCGGGTCCCGCCGTTCAATCTGATCATTTCCAACGTTCCCGGGCCGACCGTGGACCTTTACCTGTGCGGCGCGCGGCTCGACGGCATCTACCCGCTCTCGGCGATCGCCGACGGACAGGGGCTCAACCTGACTGTCTTAGGGTCCAAAGGCAAGCTCAACTTCGGCGCACTGGCCGACCGCGACCTGGTGCCCGATGTCGAGATGATCATCGACGCGGTAAAAGACGAAATCGCCACACTGTCTGACGCTTTCGGGGTCGGCTGATGTCGAGTCCGAGGCCGCGGCCGCACATGCCTACCGGCCCCACCGGGGTGAGCGCTCCCCCGTCGTGGCTCTATCTGACAGACCCCGCCCGTGCGGCGGCCGAATACGGGTGGCTGATCGCCGCACTGCCGCTCAGGCAGCTGCTGCCGACTGGCGACGGGCACCCGGTTCTGGTGTTGCCGGGTCTGCTGGCCGACGACGGGTCCACCTGGACGCTGCGGCGCATCCTGCGCGACCTGGGCTACCGGGTGCACGGCTGGCGGCTGGGTCGCAACCTCGGTCCGACAGCTGCGACGGTTACCGGGCTACAGACCCGCCTGCTCGACCTGCGGTCGCGATACGACTCTGCGGTGAGTGTGATCGGCTGGAGCCTCGGCGGCATCTACGCTCGCACTCTGGCCCGTGACGCTCCAACTGCGGTGCGCCAGGTGATCACGCTGGGCAGCCCGATTCGCCTCGCCCACGAAAGCCAGTCCCGCGCCGGTCGCGCCTTCGACCGCTACGCCCATTTACATGTCGTGCCAAGGGAGCTGCCGCTGGAGTCAGGCCTCGATGCCCTGCCGGTGCCGGCTACCGCCATCTACTCCCGATACGACGGCATCGTCGCCTGGCAGGCCTGCCTCGACCTGCCGTCCACGCGGGCCGAGAACATCGCAGTGGTCTGCAGCCATTTGGGGTTCGGCCACCACCCGGCGGTAATCTGGGCAGTCGCCGACCGGCTGGCACAGCCGCTGGGCCAGTGGGCGCCATTCCGGGCGCCAGCCGCGCTGCGGCCGCTATATCCCACGGCCGACTCACCACCCCAGCGGGCTCCGCGATCCCACCACAGAAGGGCTCAGTGAGCTTTCATCAGCCGAACTGCGAGTGTGCCGCTAAGAACAAGGTGCACGGATTGCCGAAGTCGGAGTAGGTGTTCATCATCGTGTCGATGAGATGGTCGGCCAGGGCCTGCACATCCCGGTCGTCACACGGCGTGGGGCGGTGCATGTCGTCGGGGCCGATCGTCTGGACGACATGCTGCAACACGACCAATGCCTGTCCGGCACTGGCGAATTCATCCACGGTGTCTCCTGATCGTGCGCGCACGACGTCAAACGCGGCGATCACGTGCCGCCATCGGTTTGGGCGCCCGGCTCGTACGGCGGATAGTCGATGTATCCATGGGGGCCGGGTGTGTAGTGCAAGGCGCGGTCGGATCGTCGGATCGGCGCTAGGGCGGCAAAGCGTGACGGTAGGTCGGGGTTGGCGATGAACGTTTCGCCGAATGCGACGAGATCGACCAGACCGTCATCGATGAGCTGGTTTCCGCGTTCGCGCGTCATTCCGACGTTGGCGATAATGGTGCCGCGGTAGCGGGGCCGGAAGTGCTTGAACATGCCGTCGCCCTGCAGATCTGAGAGCGGACCACCGCTGAGATCGGCCATCGCGCCCATCAATAGTAAGTGCGCTAGCGAATATTCGTTGAGCCGCTCGATCACGTACTCGCTGGTCTCCAGAGTGTCGGCCGTCGAGACGAACTCGCCGCGTTCACCCCACGCCGGCCCGGCCTTGACCCCCACCTTGCTGATGTCGATGCGTGCGCCGACGGCGTCAAGTACGTCCAACAAAAAGCGTGCCCGGTTTGCGATCGAACCGCCGTAGTCGTCGGTGCGGACATTGGTGCGTGGGTTGAGGAACTGGCTGATCAGATAGTTGAATCCCGCCTGAAGTTGCACACCGTCGAACCCGGCCCGTACGGCGTTCGCTGCAGCCGCTGCGAAGTCGTTGACCGTCCTGCGGATGTCGTCCTGCGTCATCGCTCTGGGAGTCACAGTCGGCTGGTTGCCCGACGAGGTTGGCGAGCGCAGCCTAGGGTTGACCGCCGACGGGGCCAACGGTGGTGTGCCAGAGAAGAAATCGGGATGCGATAACGAGCCGGTGTGCCAGAGTTGCGCGAAGATGACACCGCCCGCACGGTGCACGGCCTCGGTCACTCCGGACCAGCCACGGACCTGGGCGTCGGTGAACAATCCAGGAACGTCGTTCCAGCCGACGGCGTCGCGACTGACCCACGTCCCCTCGGTGATGATCAGCCCGGCCGACGCGCGCTGGGCGTAGTACTGCGCGTGCATTTCCGTCGGCACCAAGTCGGGATTGGTTGCGCGGCTTCGTGTCATAGGCGCCATGACGACGCGATTGGCGAACGGGGAGTCACCTGCGCGGTAGGGCCACAACAGTGGCTGTGCCCCGTTGTGCTCTGGCGGCGTGCTCAAGAGGCTGCCTCCTCTACGGTGTCGCTCGGGCGTGCATTCTGAAAAAGCCCGCGAGATCTTCAATCGCGAGCGCCGACTCCGGTATTCCCGCCGATATGAAGACCGGCCATACGTGAATTCCATGCGCCCACGGCTGGAAGGTCGTGTCGACGCCGGCCGCCACGGCTGCATCGCGGATACGGGTCGCGTTGTCGAACAAGATCTCGTTCTCGCCCACCTGGATCAGCAGCGGCGGGAGACCGTGTAGATCGGCAAACACTGACGAGCAGCGAGGATCTGCCGGGTCGGCGCCGTCGAGGTATTCGGATGCCATCGATTCCAGTGTTTCGCGAGTAACGAACGGGTCGATTTCTTTGCGCAGTTCCAACGAGGGTCCGGAGAAGGTCAGATCGGCGAACGGCGAGATCACCGCAACACAGGAAGGCAGCCGCAGGTTCTCGTCACGGGCGGCCGTGGCGACGGCTATGGCTAGGTTGCCGCCGGCGGAATCTCCGAGCACAGCGAGGGTCTCGGGATTTTCTCCCCCATCGCGGACGGTGAACTGGTAGGCCGCCAGGCAATCCTCAAAGGCGGCGGGAAAGCGATGGTCGGGAGCCAAGCGGTAGTCGACCACATGCACTCTGGCATGTGCGGCAAGCGCCACGGCGCCGGCCAGCGGCAGGTATCGATCGGGCGGCGAGCCGCTGATGTAGCCACCCCCGTGGTAGTAGACGACAGTGCGCTGGGGCTTGCCGACCAGTGGTTCGAGGGTGATCGTAGGAACACCGCCCAAGCTGTTGGAGTAGCCGGAAATCCCTTCCAGCGCTTGGCCGTCATTGAACCTCCGAATGCTCTCGGTGTCGTCGTCGGCGGGCCTGTCGCGCAGGTAGCGGGTGAATGCCTGCAGCAGCAGGGACGGCTTAGCTAGTTGCTCGACCGTTGATGGTGCCCTATTGGCGTCCTCAGCTGCGGTCATGGCGCCTTTCTGGTAGTGCATTCATCGGTAAAGTGCGGCAGCCCCCAGCCAGAGCGCCCCGGGATTGAGCCGGTCAGGGAAGCGTTCGACCATGGCGTTGAAAAAGCCCAGCGCTGTGGTGTGCTGCGACAGCAACTCGTCGGCGCTGTTGAGGTATTCCCGTGTCTCGGAGATAGCACGTGCGGCGGTGTCGTCGAGATCTTTGTTCTTGTGTCCGGCTACGATCCATCGCGGGTTGAGGGTTTCGACGATGCCGATGGCCGAACGCCACTTGTCGCGGCCACCGTCGGCCGATTCTGCCAGGTATAGGTGGACACCGTTGTAGACGGTGTCACCAGCTACGACGAGGTCCAGGTCCGGCACGTGCAGCACGCTTGTCGCATCGGTGTCAGTATGGCCGACTTCGACAACGTCGAGCGGCCGGCCTTCCAACTGAATTCGGTTGTTCTCCGGTGGCACAGCCGTGACGGTGGTCTCGGGAATTTGGCCAGGGAACAGCCTGTCCCACACGGCGTCGCGCATCGCAACATTTCGGTGCATCTGGTCGATGGTGCCTGGGCTGGCGATGATTTGAGCGCCGAACTTGTCGACGAACATGCCTGCGGTGAACCAATGGTCGCCGTGTCCATGGGTGACGAAAATGTTAGTGAGGTTCTTGTTGCTGGCCTGGACCCAGTCGATTACAGCCTGCGCCTGCTCGCGAGTGAACGGCGGGTCGACCAGAACCGCATCATCGTGACCGTGAATCAGGGTGGTCGACAGTGGTGACCACATGGGACGGTCCCCATTTGGGAGCAGCTGGGTCACGTTTTGCGGGATGGGGTCCGCGACGAAGATGTCATAGCCGAGGTGGGTCGACATTTCGGTCCTGCCTTTCAATTTTTCGATGAGCTGGTGGGGGCCGGCTTTGAAGGCCGGTTTTCCCGGATCCAGCGTTTCTCCTCGTCTGAGCCGCTGTCGGGTGGGCGCATGCCCTGAATCGCCCACTGATTTCGGGGTGTGTCGTCGATGTGAATCTCCCAGTCCAGTCCGCGGTCGCGTACGAAGGGATGGATGGACTTGTTGATGAATTTCAGCAGCCCTTCCCTCAATTCGGCTGGCATCGCATAAGCGATGTGGTCGATGGAGAAGCGCACGAAGTCGTTGCGCGGCACGCCTCCAACGAACAGCGAATCCTTGGGCAGATCGTGAAAGGCGACCACGACATAGAAACGGGGCATCGCCATCTCAGGAAGCCCGCCGGCTTCCGGAGCGTAAATATCAGTGATGGCTTCGGCGAAGGCACGCTTCTGCTCGCTTGAATAGGTGCCTTCCGTGCAATACACATTCCACAGCGGCATATCTCCTCCTACCTATTGGGTGGAGCCGCTCACCGGCTCCGGCGCGCTGGCTTGCTGGTTTCGCGACACCACCAAGTGCTCGACGAACCAGTCTTGAGCCGGTGGTCCGGTCTGTTCGAAAAATGTTGTGTACGCATCGAAATGGCCGCCATCGTAGGTGAGCAGCTTCTTAGGTTCGGGAGCTGTTTGGTAGACCTGCATCTGAACTTCGGTGAAGGTGCATACGTCGTGTTCGGCGATGATCATCAGCAGCGGCTTGGGTGCCACATAGGGAAGCCAGCCCGCAGGCTCGAACTCGGTGAAATTCTCCAGTGAGCGAAGCGTTGTCTGGTTGTTCCAGATCCCTGATTCTATTGCTTCGCGGTACTCCTCGGGAAACTGCCGCGGGAAGGCACACAGTTCGCCGGGGTCTTCGGAAAACATCGGCACCATCATCGGTGGCTCGCCGGCCAGGCGGGCGCGCCGGTCAGCGGCGGCTCGGCGGCGGATCTCGTGTAGCTCCTCGGTGGTAAACAGCTTCACCGCATTGCGGTGACCGCTGACGTTGGGAATCTGCGCGACCACGCACCGCACCCGCGGGTCATTGGCGGCGGTGACGATCGCCAATCCACCCGAGAAGCTTGACCCCCACACGCCGAATCCTTGTTGGGCGTCGAACTCCGGTTGCGATTCGGCAAAGGTGATGGCGTCACGCAAGTCGGTCAGCTGTTTGAACACGTTCAATTCCTGCCGTGGTTCGCCCTCGGAGGTGCCCCAGCCGCGGTTGTCGTAATTGAGCACAGCAAAACCCGCCCGGGCGAATAGCGCAGCGTACTGGTCAATGTGTGGCTTCACTCCCCCGAAGCCAGGGCACATGACAATCCCGGGATGGGCGTCGCTGTCCGGCGAGTGCAGGTATGCCCGCAGGATGATGCCGTCTTCGGTAGGAATCTTCACTCGCCGCATAATCGTTCGCTTTCGACTGGGTGACGGTGGCGTCTCATGCCCCCTTTCGGGAGAACCATGAATTTGCGGAGAAGTGCAATGTCCAGCTATTGCCAAAGTCGGGGTACTTCGACTTCATCAGCCCGACCAGTTCCTCTGCGCTGTTGAGGCTTTGCGCACCCTCGGCGAAATCGCCGATGTAAGTGCGTGTTTCGTCGAGCATCCGACCAACTTCCCGGTCGGAGGACTCAGGCTTCTTATGGCCGCAGACGATCATCTGGGGGGAAAGTTTCTCAACGGCGTCCACACTCTGAATCCAACGCTCCCATCCGCGCGGGCCACTTAGGCCGAGCATCGCGTGAATCTGGTTGTAGACGACGTCGCCTGCGACAACCGTGTCGATCGCCGGGATGTGGACGACGGTACTGGGACGGATATCACCCTGGCCCACTTCGACGATCTGAAGCTCCTGCCCTTCCAGCTCCAGAGTCAACCCATCTAGCGCCTCGGGAACTGCGGTTGGCTTGACGACTCGATCACCAAACATCGCCGACCACTGCTCGGCCTGAATCTCGGCCTCGTCGTTGATGTATTGCAGGACCGGCGCAGTAGCCACTACCCGTGCCCCCGGGAATTTCGCCGACAGCTCGCCGGCGCCATACCAGTGATCGGCGTGTCCATGGGTCACGTAGATCGTCGTCAGCCGACGGCCCGTCCGCTCGATCAGGTCACCCAGGGCCGTCACGTCGGAGCGGATGTGCTGGGCGTCAATCAGCACCGCTTCCGAGGCGCCGAAAACAAGCGTGGACGTGGTCGCCGCGAACGTCCCCTTCCCCCGCTCGAATGGTAGGAATGGGCCGATAAACACCTCAGCGCGAAGATTAGCCGCGCCAGCCAAAGGAGAACTCATCACTTCCACTCCTCTCACGACGTGCCGATAGTCAAAACATGACGAGCTCGTTCTTTTGACGATTGCCGCGTCCGGTTTGCTCGCTCACCTCGGCGATTTCGCCTTTCGAGGTCGCTGCGCGGTGCGCCAACAAGATGCCTGAAACCGACCCTCGCATGTCGCAACGTGGCGGTCGATCACCTGTTCAGGTGAGCCGCTCGCTGAGCTTCCGAACACGACTGCCGGTGGTTGTCCGTCGCGCACTCAACTGAATAGGTGACGGGATCGGCGTCAGGAAGCGAAGTCGATCAGATACTTGACGAGGTCTCGATCGAGTATGCCGGGGACTTTTGAGCCTCTGAGTTCCGGGAACTGACTGAAGAAAGCCGTAGGTTCATCGAGATCAATGCGAACCTGTTCGCCCTCGTTCTGCGAAATACAGACACGCACTGGCGCTCCCAGTCCGGCGGTCGCCCCGTACCGGAAAAGCCCGTTGACGATGACGGCATTACCGATCAAATAGAATCTGCAATCAATCGGAATACCGGCCAGCCTCTGCGTTGATCCTTGGTCGAGTTTGAAGAAGATCGAAAACTCGTGGTCCCCGGAGAGTTCTTCAAAGTACGCGCGGATGCCAGCTTGGTCACCCGCCGCAGTCATGTCAGCCAACCTTTGCAGATCAACCATCTTGAAGAGGCTTTCCAGTGCGTCCGTGACCTCGGCAAACGACTTTTTGGAGCGAATCGTGATGAGCTTGCACGTAAATTCGGTCTCTGCCACTTGCGGTTCCAACTTGGCTCCCTTCATCAGGTCTAGAGGCATCAACGTCGGCCTCAGCAGCCGCGTGCAGTACGAGCTGATGCGGATTGGCCCTCGTGGTAGTCCTTCCCGACGAGGTGGCTGCGCACAGCCGGACGCCGACAGGCATTATTCGTGCGGCACTTAGCATGTCGTGCTGCCTGCCGGCGATCAATCATGCGTTTAGGTGAGCACCTCGGCGCTGATGGCGGCGCATGACAGACCGGTGCTTGTCCTCGAACGCACCCGCGGGCGCGTACACGTCGATCATCGGCATCGTGTCACTCCCTCTTCCTGCTCGGCAGACACTGCTGCCGCGCCAACCAGCCCCGGAACACGAGTATCGGTCGGTGGCATTTGGCGTTC
>DASZLQ010000255.1:0-9165 GCA_035552295.1 Mycobacterium sp.
TCTCGCCGTTGATCACGTATTCGTCGCCGTCCAGCGTGGCCGTCGTCGACACCGCCGCCGAGTCCGACCCGAAGGACGGTTCGGTGATCGCCATCGCCGCCCACACCTTGCCCAGGCGTTGCAGCTGGTCGTTCGTGGCGACCGCGGAGATGGCCGCGTTACCCAGGCCCTGATAGGGGACCGACAGCATCATCGCGAGGTCACCCCAGCTGGCTTCGAGCGTCTGCAGCAGCGCGGCCATATTGGCGCCGTTGTGGTTCTGCTCTCGTTCTTCCTCCGAGCCCCGCAGCGCGTCCGCTCCGGCGAATTCGATTGATTCTGAGGCTCCTTCGAACAAGCTGATCAGAGTGTCGAGTTCGACCGGGTACGCGTGTTCTTTGAGGTCGTACTTGCGGGCGATCGGCCGCATCAACTCCGCGGCGCCCTGATGGGTCTTTGTCGTCACCGCTTGCATCTTGCCGGGCAGTTCGAGATTGATTGCCATGATTGAACTTTCAGCTCGTGTTAGATAACGACAACGCCCTCGGCGACACCGATGGCCCGCAGGTCGCGGTACCACCGTTCCACCGGGTGCTCTTTCGTGTAGCCATGGCCGCCGAGCAGCTGAACGCCGTCCAGGCCGATCTGCATGCCCTTGTCGGTGCCGAGCCGCTTGGCCAGCGCCGCTTCGCGGGTGAACGAGAGGCCTTGTTCGGCACGCGCCGCGCCGCGCCAGGTGATCAGCCGAAGCCCGTCCAATTCGATGGCGATGTTGGCGCACATGAAGGCCACCGCTTGCCGATGGGCGACCGGCTCACCGAAGGCCGTGCGTTCCTTCACGTACGGGATGACGTAGTCGAGGACCGCGTGCGACGTGCCGACGGCCAGCGCCGCCCAGCCCAGCCGGGACAGCGCGAGCGCTTGGGAGTAGTCGTCGTCGGTCGCGTCGTCCTCGCCCAGCCGGGCATTCAGCGGCAACGACACCCCGGAGAGCTCGACGTGGCCCAGGGCCGCAGAACGGATCCCCATGCTCGGATCCGCCTTGACGGTAAGGCCTTTCGTGGACGACTCGACGATGAACAGCGCGGGCTTGCCGTTGAGCTGCGCGCCGATGATGAACAGCTCCGCGTCGGCCGCGGCCGGGACCAACGACTTCACGCCGTCGAGGCAGTATCCACTCGGTATGCGCACGGCGGTGGTCTTCAGCCGGGTGGGATCGAATAGCGGCTGCGGTTCGGCGATGGTCACACAGGCCTGCGGGACATTCTCGCCGGCGAACTCGGGCAGGTAGGTGGCCTGCTGGTCCGCACTGCCCCAGCGGGTCAGTGCGGACGCGACGCCCCCTGGCGCCAGAATCGGCAGCGCCAGACCCATATCGCCGTACGCCAGGGCCTCGGCCACCAGCACGTTGGTCACGCTGGAGCGGTGCGCGGCGATGCCCTCGAAGTCCTCGGGGATGTTGATCGCGGTGATGCCCAACTCGGCGGCCTTGGCGATCAGATCCGGCGGGTACGTCGCGGCCTCGTCGGCGTCGTGAGCCGCGGGCCGCAGTACCTCTTCGGCGAACTCCTCGAGGGTCTCCACGATCATCTTCTGCTCGTCGTCGGGTGTCAGGTCGTAGTAGTCCTTGCCGCTCGACTTGAGCCGGGTCGGTCCGCCACGAAGGTTCTGGACGCGCTTGATCTGCCGGGTAGTGGCGCCGGCAGTGGAGAAGATCGTCTTGGTGCCATACCGCAGGGCCCGGTTGAGCGGATCGCGCAGATGGTATTTGTCCAGAAACTCCTGGCCGACGATCGGGGTAAGCAGCGCCATGGTGATATCGATCCCGGTCCGTCTGTGCGGTTGCAGCCCGACGCCGGTCTTGCGGCCGCGCCGTCTGAAGCGTGAGGGGGACGATTTTGAAGTCTGTTTTGAACCGGAAACAGTGTCGGTCATTTCGGCAGCCTCGGTCGTTGGGGCAATGCGGATAATGCTATCTTACTCCGGAGTAAGATAGCTGGGGATGCCTATTAACTAATTCACACCGTTTCATCGCCGATGCGGCGGAGCACCTGTTCATGCAGCAGGCCGTTGGTCGCGACGGCGCTGCCGCGGTGCGGGCCCGCGGTGCCGTCCAGGCCGGTGAATGTCCCGCCCGCCTCCCGCACCAGGATGTCGAGGGCCGCCAGGTCCCACACCGACACCTCCGGCTCGGCGGCGATATCGACGGCCCCCTCGGCGACCAGGCAATAAGACAAAAAGTCGCCGAAGGCGCGCATGCGCCACACCGCGTCGGTGAGCTCGATGAAGCGTTCGCGTAGACCGCGCTGCGCCCAACCCGACAGGCTGGAGAACGACAGGCTGGCCGAACGCAGCTGCGCCACCGAGGAAACCGACAACCGGCGCGGCGCGTCACCGTCGATCGCGACGAACGCGCCCTGCCCGCGGGCTGCCCACCACCGGCGCTGCAGCGCGGGCGCACTCACGACACCGACCGAAGGGACGCCGTCTTCGAGCGACGCGATCAAACTGGCCCACACCGGCACCCCGCGCACGAAGTTCTTGGTGCCGTCGATCGGGTCGATGATCCATTGCCGGCCCATGAAGGTGGTGGTTCCGCCGAACTCCTCGCCGACGACGCTGTCGTCCGGCCGTTCGCGCCCGAGCACCTCACGCAGGTCGGCTTCGACCGCCCGATCGGCGTCTGTTACCGGAGTCAGATCCGGTTTGGTGTCGATGCGCAGGTCGAGTGCGCCGAACCGGGCGCGAGTCAGCGTGTCTGCACGGTCGGCCAGCGTCAGCGCCAGCGCCAGATCGTCCCGGCTCATGCCAGCAGTCCTACCATGGCCCTACCATGGCCTCGTGTGGGAATTCGGCGTGCTGCTCCTCCTGGTGGCGGTCCTGCTGGTTTTCCTTGCCCCGCGGTTCATCCCGCGCGGCCCGCGCGGTGAGCTGGCGAGCGGCACGCTGCTGGTGACCGGCGTCAGCCCACGACCGGACGCAATCGGTGAGCAATACGTCACGATCGCGGGGGTAATCAACGGACCCACCCTCAACGAGTACTCGGTGTATCAGCGCATGGCTGTCGACGTTGACGCGTGGCCGACTGTGGGCCAACTGATGCCGGTGTTGTATTCGACAAAGAATCCCAACAACTGGAAGTTCGCGCCGCCCGAGCCGCCTGCCGGCTAGGGCGCGCTTGGCGCGGAGGCAGCGCGTCACGCAGAGGTCGCGTGGGGGTCCGGCTCTGGACCAAACCTGAAGTGGCGGCCGGTGATTTCCGATGGCGTGACCCGGACGTAGTGAACTTTACGGATGGCGGTCCAGGGCATTAGCTGGGCGCCTTCGGCTTCCTCGATCTCCTCGGCGCTACGCAGTACCTTTGCGCGACCCCTGACGATCACACTCCAGCCTTCGGCGACGTTGTGGTCATCGGCCTCGAAAACCACAGTGCTGCTCGCAACGGCGGAAAACAATTTGGTGCCCTCGGAAGTTCGAAACAGCACGGTCCGCTTTTGCACTACGTAGTTAACCGGAAAGATTTCGGGCTCACCGGCAAAAGTGGTGACCAGTCGGCCCAGGGCGACGCCGCCCAGCCGACGCCAACTCTCGTCTTCCGACAGGACGGTAGCTGGCTGATCAGTCATGGACCCAATCATTCCCCGGCGCACCGTCTGGCGTCGACGCTACGGCGAATCCGGTGGGACAGCTGGGCGCCAGGTATTTCGTTGGCCGTCCTGAGCTGGCATTCTGAAGGCATGGCGCGCGGAGAAATCGATCCGATCCGGGCAAAGAGTGCTCTCGCAGTGATCAGGCAGAATCCCGGCATCGTGCTCTTAGCGGTCTCGCCGGCACTCGTGGCGTTGGCTGTCATCTGGTGGCTCGCCGGCGCTGGCTGGGCCATCGCCGCGGCCATCGTGCTGCTGATCACCGGCACGGCCGCCGTCGTCTTGAAACGCTGACGCGGTCAACATGCGTTCGTGGTGGGGCTGGGGCACCGTCGAGGACGCGCTCTCGCAGGACGAAACACGTGATTTGGTCGCACGCGTCGCGGCGCTGCTGCCCGGGCACGACCTGACCGATCACCCGCCGCCGGATCCCAACACGCTCGGATTGGCCAAGCCACGGATAACCCCGCCGTCATCGCTGACCGGCCTGTGCTCGATCGACCCCGTCGATCGCGCGGCCCACACGCACGGCAAGGCTTTTCGGGATGTCGTGCGCAACCTGGACGGCCGCCTCGACCATGCGCCAGACCTCGTCGTGCGACCGCGCCGCGAGCAGGACGTGGTCGACGTGCTCGATTGGGGTGCGCGCCAAGGAATCTCGGTCATCCCTTTCGGCGGCGGCAGCTCGGTGGTCGGCGGCGTCGAGCCACGCTTCGACGGGCCAGCGCTCACCGTGGACACCGCCGCCATGAGTGCCGTCCTCGAGATCGACAAGACCAGTCGGTCCGCGCGAATCCAGGCCGGCGCCCTCGGGCCGGCGATCGAAAATCAGCTGCGCCCACATGATTTGACGCTGCGGCATTTTCCGCAGTCGTTCGCCTTTTCCAGCCTCGGCGGCTGGCTGGCCACTCGCGCCGGCGGGCACTTCGCCACGCTCTATACCCACATCGACGACCTGACCGAATCGCTGCGGGTCGTCACCCCGGCGGGGGTGAGCGAGTCCCGGCGGCTACCCGGATCCGGTGCCGGGCCGTCGCCGGACCGGCTGTTCCTCGGCTCCGAGGGTGCCCTTGGCATCATCACGGAGGCCTGGATGAGGTTGCAAAACCGGCCGAAGTGGCAGGTCACCGCGTCGTTGGCGTTCGACGATTGGTCCGCGGCGCTCGCCGCGACCCGCACGATCGCGCAGGCCGGGCTCTACCCGTCGAATTGCCGGCTACTGGATCCGGCCGAGGCATTCCTGAACGCCGCCGCCGCGGTCGGAGGAGGGATGCTGGCGCTGGCTTTCGAATCGGCCGACCATCCGGTAGACCCGTGGCTCGACCGGGCCGTGGAGATCGTCGCCGAACACGGCGGCACCCTGACGGCCCGACCTAGCCGCGAAACTGCAAGCGAGGCAACGACAAACGGCGCTGCGGACGCTTCGGGGAACTGGCGCTCGGCGTTCCTGCGCATGCCCTACCAGCGCGACGCGCTGGCCCGCCGCAGCGTCATCGCCGAGACGTTCGAGACGGCGTGCACCTGGGACAGATTCGAGGCCCTGCACGACGCGGTGACCGAGGCGGCCCGAGCGTCGATCGAACGGATCTGCGGGGGCGGCGTGGTGACCTGTCGGTTCACCCATGTCTATCCCGACGGCCCGGCTCCTTATTACGGCATCTATGCCGGCGGGCACTGGGACTCCCTGGACACACAGTGGGACGAGATCAAGGCCGCCGTGTCCGAGGCGATCATCGCCGCCGGCGGCACCATCACTCACCACCACGCCGTCGGCCGTGATCACCGCCCGTGGTACGACCGGCAGCGGCCCGACCCGTTCGCGGTGGCACTGCGCGCGGCGAAGTCCGCGCTTGACCCCGCCGGGATCCTCAACCCGGGTGTGCTCGTCGATCCGTGATCAACCGTGGCCGATGCGCAATAGCTCGGCCAGGCTAGGCAGCTTGACCCGGGGGCGTCCGTGCGGCTCCCCGGCGGCTCGCTCGTGGCGATCGATGACCTCCCAGTGCGCGGAGGTGACCAGTTTCGGCTGCCGTGCGGCCAGCCAGTCGACCAACTTGTCGGCATGGTCTTCCGGGAAGTCCGCCAGTTCGTCCCCTTTAGCGCCGGTCAGATCGGCCAGCAGCGTGTCAACGGTGTCCTGGGAGTCCTTCTTATTAGTGCCGATCACACCGGTTGGGCCGCGCTTGATCCATCCAACGACGTATTCGTTGCGGCGGCCCTCGACGCGGCCGTTGGTGTTGGGGATGGTCGCGCTTTTGTCGTCGAACGGCAGCCCCGGGGTGGGCACACCGCGGTAGCCGACCGACCGTACGACCAGCTGAACCGGCAGTTCCTCGCGGTCCCCGGTGTCCTTGGCGGCTACTCGCCCGCTCTGATCGGTGATCAATTCGTTGCGGCCCAGCACGATCTGCTCGACCTTGTCGTCGCCTTTGATCTCGATCGGGGAAGTCTTGAACCGAAACACCATGCGGCGGTGTCCCGGGCGGGGCTCGCGCCCCGCGTAGTCGCGCAGCACCTTGATGTTCTGCTTGCAGATCTTGCCCACCGCGGTCGCGTCCTCGTCGGTGATGCCCTCCAGGTCCGCAGGATCGACGATCACGTCGACCCCTTCGAGGTCTGCCAACTCGCGCAGTTCGAGCGTGGTGAATGCGGTCTGCAGCGGCCCGCGCCGGCCGATGATCACCACTTCCTCCACACCGCATGGGCGTAGCGATTCCAGAGCGTGATCGGCGATATCGGTTTGTGCCAGCTCGCCGGGGTCGGTGACCAGGATGCGCGCGACATCGAGCGCGACGTTGCCATTGCCTATAACAACTGCGCGACGGCCCGACAGGTCGGGCGTTATGTCCTCGAAGTTGGGATGCGCGTTGTACCAGCCCACGAAATCGACGGCGGCGACACTGCCCGGCAGGTCCTCACCGGGAATGTTGAGCGTGCGGTCCGACTGTGCCCCGACGGCGTAAATCACGGCGTCATAGTGCTCGGCGAGGTCGACGGCCTCGAGATGTTCGCCCACGACCACGTTGCCGAAGAAGCGGAAGCGCGGATCGTCGGCGGTTTTCTCGAATTGTTTGCTGATCGATTTGATCTTGGGGTGATCGGGTGCGACGCCGGAGCGCACCAGACCCCACGGCGTCGGCAGCATCTCGAGCATGTCGACGGCCACGTCGATGTCGTCGGAGGCGTCGGCGGCTTTCAGCAACGATGCTGCGGCGAAGAACCCCGACGGTCCGGAGCCGACGATGGCGACGTGATAAGGGCGCATACCTGCCTTCTGTTCGTGCCGGGCTGGACGCAAGAAGGGGCTGTCCCGTCGCAGTCCGGGGTGCACATAGTGGTCACTTGATGCTAAACGCTGCACCTTGACCAAGACCTGAGCGCTCCCCGCCGACCGGGGCGCCGGTAACGTGGGCGGCTGTGGAACCCGACCGTCAAGCCGATATCGCCGCCCTTGACTCCACCCTGACCACGGTGGAGCGAGTGCTCGATGTCGACGGTCTGCGCAGCCGTATCGAGAAGCTCGAGCACGAGGCGTCCGACCCGAAACTGTGGGACGACCAGTCCCGCGCGCAGCGCGTAACGAGTGAGTTATCCCACACACAGGGGGAGCTGCGCCGGATCGAGGAGTTGCGGCAGCGCCTTGACGACCTGCCGGTGTTCTACGAGCTCGCGGCCGAGGAGGGCGAAGGCGCCGCCGATGCCCTCGCCGAGGCGGATGCCGAACTCAAGGCGCTGCGCGCCGACATTGAAGCCACCGAGGTGCGCACCCTGCTCTCGGGCGAGTACGACGAGCGCGAGGCGCTGGTCACCATCCGTTCCGGCGCTGGCGGGGTGGACGCCGCCGATTGGGCCGAGATGCTGATGCGGATGTACATCCGCTGGGCCGAGCAACATAAATACAACGTCGAGGTGTTCGACACCTCCTACGCCGAAGAAGCCGGGATCAAAAGCGCGACCTTCGCCGTGCACGCGGCGTTCGCCTACGGCACGTTGTCCGTCGAACAGGGCACCCACCGGCTGGTGCGAATCAGCCCGTTCGACAACCAGAGTCGGCGTCAGACGTCGTTCGCCGAAGTCGAGGTACTCCCGGTGGTTGAAACCACTGATCACATCGACATTCCGGAAGGCGATGTGCGCGTTGACGTCTACCGATCCAGCGGGCCCGGCGGTCAGTCGGTGAACACCACCGACTCAGCGGTTCGTTTAACCCACATCCCAACGGGTATCGTCGTGACTTGTCAGAACGAAAAGTCACAACTGCAGAACAAAGTTTCGGCAATGCGAGTGCTCCAAGCAAAGTTGTTGGAGCGCAAGCGATCAGAAGAGCGTGCTGAGCTGGACGCGTTGAAAGGCGAAGGCGGCAGCTCCTGGGGCAACCAGATGCGCTCCTACGTACTACACCCGTATCAGATGGTCAAGGATCTGCGAACCGAGTACGAGGTGGGCAATCCGGCCGCCGTTCTGGACGGAGACATCGACGGATTCCTGGAAGCGGGGATCCGGTGGCGCAACCGAAAAGATGACAACTAACAAGACTGTTCTTGCTGCATCGATGGCGGACCGCTGGCACGGCTTTTGGCGCGGTGCGATCGGTGAATGGATCCTCAGCAGAGGTCTGCACATCATCATGCTGCTGATCGCCGCGGTGCTGGCGATCCGCTTTGTCACCTGGGTGGCCCAGCAGGTGACCCGGCAACTCGACGTGGGCTTCGCCGAAAGCGACGCGTTGGTGCGCTCGGAGGCAACCAAGCACCGCCAGGCCGTCGCCTCGGTGATCCAGTGGGTGTCGATCGTGGTCATCGCCATCTGGGTCATCGTTCAGATTGGTGGCGTCCTGCAGTTCTCGGTAGGTGGGCTGATCGCGCCCGCCACGGTGCTGGGTGCGGCGCTGGGTTTCGGGGCTCAGCAGGTGGTCAGGGACCTGCTCGCCGGGTTTTTCATCATCGTCGAGAAGCAGTACGGCTTCGGTGACCTGGTCACGCTCACAATCGTCTCCACAACGGAAGCCAGCGGCACCGTCGAGAACGTGACATTGCGAGTGACCCGATTGCGCTCACCAGATGGTGAGGTGTTGACCATCCCCAACGGCCAGATCGTTAAGGCGACGAACCTTTCGAAGGACTGGGCGCGCGCGGTGGTGGACATCCCGGTGTCGACCAGCGCCGATCTCAACCGGGTCAACGAGGTCTTGCACCAGGAATGCGAGCGGGCGCTCGACAACCCGCTGCTGGGCGAGTTGCTATTGGACGCCCCGACCGTGATGGGGGTGGAGAGCATCGCGGTCGACACGGTCACCCTGCGTGTGGTGGCCCGCACGCTGCCCGGCAAGCAGTTCGAGGTGGGCCGGCAGTTGCGTGTCCTGGTCATCCGGGCGCTCGCCCGCGCCGGCATCGTGACGGCCGCCGACGCGACGGTGGGCATTGTTGACGATGGCGCCCTTCCGGCCGCCGAGGTCGCCGAGGCCCAGGATCGGGTGCATCAGCGGTGAAGCTGACCCTGAATATTTTCGAGAAGGGCGACGACGATGTGGATCAGCGTC
>DASZLQ010000256.1:0-14434 GCA_035552295.1 Mycobacterium sp.
ATGCCGGTGATGGAGCCGGACTTGGATGCCATGGTTTTGGAGAACTGGGCGCGCGCCATCGACGAAGGACCGTTCTCGTCGCTGTGCTGGGGCGAGCGCATCGCGTTCGAAAACCCGGACCACTTGACGCTGCTCGGCGCGCTGGCCGCGTGGACCAGCCGGGAACGGCTGCTGAGCACGGTGATCGTGCCGCAGCTGCACGACCGACCGTCGATAGTGAATGATCGCTGACCTGCATCGCGTGGTCTGGTGCGTTACTCAACGCACTGAGTACGTGATAGTCGGCCAGCGATAGACCGCTATCGCGTTGCAGCTGACGGTTGATCTCATAGTTCATGCACAACTGCACGCGCATGTCGCCGACCCAGGCGCGAAGCTCTGGCGGTGACAGCCAGCGACTGTCACCTGGGTGCGAACGACGGCTACGCGGCATTTCACCGGCCTTCTGCACTCCTTAAAGGTTCGTCAGCCAGCGAAACCGCTGTGTCATGACTCGCTGCGTCGCTTCGGCATTCGGTGCGACCATGTCGAAACCGTGAGGCAGCCCAGGCAGCACGTGCAGTTCAGTGGAAACCCCCGCCGCCATCAGTCGTCGCGCGTACTCGATGTTCTCGTCCCGCAGGATGTCGAGAACTCCGACATCGATGTACGCATCGGGCAGGCCGGACAAATCGGCGGCGCGCGCCGGCGCCGCGTACGGCGACACCTCTTCGCCAGCTCGCGCCGATCCGAGCAGGGCACCCCAGCCCGTGAGGCTGTCGTCGTAGTTGAACACGAGATACTCGGGCGGCAGGTTCGGATCGGGGCCGACCGTCCTGTCATCGAGCATCGCGTAGATCAGCAACTGCTGCGCCAACGCCGGGCCGCCACGGTCTCGGGCCATCAGTGCAACCGCCGCCGCAAGTCCACCGCCGGCGCTCTCACCCATCACCGTTACGCGGCTGGGGTCCACGCCGAGTCCGGCGACGTTATCGGCGAGCCAACACAGTGCCGCGTAGCAGTCTTCGACGGGGGTGGGGTGGGGATGTTCGGGGGCAACACGGTAATCCACCAACAACATCGGCACGCCGGTGGCTTTCGTGTACGCACGCATCATGCTGTCGTAAGCCGGTAGCAGTGGCACGATGAAACCGCCGCCATGGAGGTAAAGAACCGCACTTCCGGGCGGCTCGGCCGTCGTATTGCGATACCAAGACAGCTTCAGCTCGGCGCCATCGCCCGCCGCGGTCACAACGTCAGTGCGCTCCACACCAGGCACCGTGGCGCGCGAGGCCTCGGATGCGGCGAATCCTTCGGCAAGGTTCGTGCGGCGGGTCTCGACATCTCCCACCGGTGGCCCCTGTCCCATCGGGCCGAGGATGGTGAGGATCTCAGCGTCCATGTGCACCGCGGTCACCGCCCGTACACCAGGCGGAAGATCCGCTCAGCGACCATGATCGTGGTGAGGTTCGTTACGGTTGACGGGATCTCGGGGATGATCGATGCATCGATTACCCGAATGTTGGACAGACCGCGGACGGCGCCGCGTGAGTCGACGACCGCTCGCGCATCATTGGCACCGCCCATCGGGACGGTCGATGTCGGATGGCCATAGGTGGCGAGGTTTGCGGCGACGACTTCGAGCAGCTGGTCGTCTCCGACTGCGTCACCGGGGATAAGCTCACCGGCCTGAAGCGGACCGAACACCGAGCCGCGAGCGAGTCGCCGGCTGAGCTTGACGCCTTCCAGCATGCGCGCCTGGTCCCGTTCGGTCGCCAGGAAGTTGTTGTCGATCAACGGCTGCTCATTGGGATCGGTGCTGGAAATCCGCAGACTGCCGACTGATTCGGGCAACACGACCGCGGCGGCCAACACGATGGCTCCTCCGGTCGGGCTGTAGGACCCATCGAGGAGATGGGTGGCACTGATGTGTAGGTCGAGTTCACCGTCCGCTGCGAGGCTGGAACGCAGCCACAGCAAAGCGCCGGTGGCAGGGGTCATTTGAGTTACGCCGTCTGCGAGCGCGTACGCGTTGTAAAAGATGGGCTGGTCGATAAGGCGCCGGCCGACCGGAAGATTTACGATCGTCGCAACGCCCAGCTCGGCGAGGTCGCCTGCGGGACCGATGCCGGAGCGCAGCAAGATCGCCGGGCTGCCGTACGTCCCCGCCGACAGGATGACCTCGCTGGCCGCGTAGACCGAACCTGCGGAGTCGATAACCCCGGTTGCCGTTGTGCCCTCAAAGGGCACCTTGTCGACGACGACTCCGCCGATGATGGTGAGATTCGGCCTCTTTCGCACCTCATCCGTCAGATAGGCCGCCGCAGAACTCTGCCGGACACCGTCGACAATGTTGACCGGATATCCACCCGCACCTTCGGGATCACCGCCGTTGAAGTCATCGACCCGCTTGTAGCCGTCCGCGGCCGCGGCATCGACGAAGCCCAGCAGGCTTGGTGTGAGATCAGCGTTGGTACGTTGGCGGATCGACAACGGGCCGGAACGACCGTGGTAGGCGTCGTCGCCGGTCTCGGTGTTCTCGATTGATTTGAACGTCTCGAGTACCTCTTCCCAAGACCACCCTTCTACGCCGAGTTGACGCCACGCTTCGATATCGGTTCGCCGAGCACGTATCGCAACCGCGGCGTTTATGGCCGAGCTGCCGCCAAGCACGCGGCCCCGTGGCACGGCCATCTCGGGGAGTGATGCGCCGCCGCGCGCGGTATATCCCCAATCGAAGGTTGCAGCGGCCACGGTGTCGGCATTACTCAACTCGGCCGGCACCTCCTCGCGCGTCAACGCCGGCCCGGCTTCCAACAACAAGACGTGACGGCTGGGATCTTCACTCAATCGCGCGGCCAGCGTGGCACCGGCTGAGCCCCCGCCCACGACAACAACGTCGGCGGGGCCGGGCAAGCCAGGAGTCGGGTTCATTCCTCAATTTCCTTTGCTAGTAGCGTTTTCGACGGACCTATGGATTGGACTCGAGATGCGTTGTCTGCGGCAGATCGGTCAACATGGTGCAAATTGTGGTGTGGTGGGTGCTTGTGGTGGTCGGCTCGGCGGCTGGCTGTGGGCTATCGGACCCGAACTGAAACACGAGTGGTTCCATTTCCGTTGCCCGACCTTGCATTTCCGTTATCCGAGCGTTGACCAGGGGGGCACCATCGCGGGGCGTTCCAGGAACCGGGGATCGGGTAGGGCGGCGGGTATGCCGCGCCCGGCCGGACCCGCCGATGGCAACCCGGCTAGCATGCCTGGCGCGTGTTCGCTGGCGGGTGGAGCAGCGCCGAACCCGGTGCCCGCCAGTGCCGCGGTCCGGGCCGCTGACGCCATCGGGGCCGCCTCGGTCCAGGTCTGTGGCACCGACAGCGACCCCACCAGGGCGGCCCGGCCTGTCCCCGCAGAGACGGCCGCGCCCATGCCAGCGCCGCCGAAATTTGCTAAACCCGCCGAGCTCGATGTAAGCACCGCCGAACCGAGCCCGCCCGCAAGAGGTGCTGCCGCCGCGGCAGCGGGCGCCGCTCCGAGACCCGCCGCCGTGCTGCCCGAAGAGGACAGGGTAACCAGCTGACTCGAGTCGAACAGGGCCGAGCTAGCTATCCACGTGCTTGAACTTCCTACCGACAACGCCGGAGTCAGCAACGATGTCGCGGCGGACGACAGTGGCGAGGCGAGCCCCTGCAGCGCCGTGGGCAGCGTGGAGGTTAGCTGGGTCAGTGCCGCCTGGATGTTCGTCGCAGCCCCCGTACTGGTGGTTTGGGTGACGACCGCACCCTGCGCGGCCAGGCCCGCCGGGTTGGTGGTCTGCTGTGGCGGGGTAAACGGCGACAACGTTGCTGCGGCCGCAGACGAGCTGGCGTAGCCATACATCGCGGCGGCATCTTGGGCCCACATCTCCGCGTACTGGGCCTCGGTGGCCGCGATCGCCGGCGTGTTCTGTCCCAGGATGTTCGTAGCGATCAGCGACAACAACAGGCTACGGTTGGCCGCGATCACCGGCGGTGGCACCGTTGCGGCAAACGCAGCCTCGTAGGCGGCCGCCGCGGCACGAGCCTGGTTGGCTGCCTGCTCGGCCTGGGCGGCGGCGGTGTTCATCCAGGCCTGATAAGGGGCAGCTGCGGCCGCCATCGATGCCGATGCCGGACCGTGCCACGATAGGGTGGTCATCCGCGAGATCACCGCCCCGTAAGAGGTTGCCGCCGAACCTAATTCGGCGGCCAGCCCCTCCCAGCCGGTTACCGCAGCCAGCAACGGCCCCGAGCCGGGACCGGAATACATTCTGGCGGAGTTGATTTCTGGTGGGAGCGCACCGAAGTCCATTCGCGTGTCCTCCAGTCGTCTCTGTTCGCTTCACCCGATGGCCGCCGCGTTGGCGGCCTCGGTCGCTGTATAGGAACCGGCGCTGATCGCCAAAGCGGCCACAAACCGTTCATGTATGGCCCACGGCATGGGCGGCCGCCTCCCGGTACAGCTGGCGTGCGCTGCGAATTGGGTCGCGGTCAGCGCAGGAGTCGGCCGGCATTGGTAATGGATCAGTCGCTCTCGTCTCTTGGTGGGATCGCTGCCCAGATCGCATGCGGCACCGGAGATCACAGCGTATCCGTCGGTTTCAGCGGCACGGGATTCCTTTCGCCAGAGCAGTCGAACGCCCATAATACATGATATATCATGAGTATGACTGCGCCAGCGGCTCATCGCAGAGCTTTGTGATGATCTTGCCAGACAACAAACTGCGCGAAACACACGGCTTGATCCAAGCTGCACACTTGTGATTACATTACATGATACATCATCTTATTGAAATCCGGTTGTGGATAGCGTCAGCTATGTGAAGGCCGGCCGGTACGTCCGCCACCTCATTCCGGCGCATGCCGCGATGGGATGCGCACTGCAGTGAGAGGAACAACCCTTGACGAATAACAATGTGTCCGCCGTTCGTAACGCCTACGCGGTTGCCGAGCGCAAGGATCTGGAGGGCTGGATCCGCCTGTTCACGCCCGACGGGGTGTTCATCGACAATTCCGTGGGCATCACTTATCGTGGTCGCGAACTCGCCGAACCAGTCCGCAACTACGGCACAGCCTTCTCGAACATGCACCGCGAGCTCTATCGGATCTACGCCGACGGCAACGTTGTCATAGTGCAACTGGCTCTGCAGGGCACCCACGATGGCCCGCTGCAGCTTCCCTTTGGCGAGCTGCTCGCCACGGATAAACAGATGGACGCCCCGTGCTGCGACGTGTTCGAGCTCGAAGACGGCAAGATCAAACGCTTCGATTGCTACCCAGAGGGGTCGATTATCTTTGCTCAGCTCGGGGTCTTGAACAACCTCGACGGCGCGTTGAGTCACTGACAATCGTGGTCGCCCGCCGCCTCAACATCCCTCAGCGGTCAGCTTCCAACCAAGGGAATGACTATGTCGAACATCATCGAAACGCTGTTGCTGCGTAATCTGCAGGAAGTCTTTGGTGAAGGCGACCCCGAACGCCGACGCTTCGCTATCGAGCAGCTATACACCGAAGATTGCGTGGTCAGCCTGCCTGTCGACCAGTACCACGGGCACGACGCACTCGACAGAATCTGCGGTGAGTTGCGCGCCAGCCACCCCAGCTATGTTTACACGCCACATAACGCGCCGATAACAGTACAGGACGGCGGACGCGTTGACTGGGGTTCTGGACCCGCCGGCGAACCGCCCCGATACACGGGTATCGACATCATCATTACCCGTGACGACAAGATTTCAGCCCTTTACGTCTTCCTCAACGCCCCGCCGATCTGACGCCGGATCGTAGCGCGGAAGTCAGCCGTCGATGCCTCACAGATCGGCGACTTTGTTATCCACGCGGTGGACTGTCGGCTGGCGCCGAAAACCCGCTTCCCGCGCGCGTTCGACGACTTGCCTTCGCGCCTACCACTGGCTCATCAACTGATGGCGGCGCACCGACGAGGTCCAGCTGATCCCGACGAGCTCAGACCTCGGCCAGCTGCGGCGCGCGGCCGACGTGGCCGGGCAGCATTAGGCTGACGCGCGCTCGTCGCCGGCGGCAGGTTCCTGGGGAGGCTGCCCCTTCCGCAGGGTTGCCAACAGCTCGCGGTACGGGCCGACGAGGTAGACGGTGTCGCCGCCACGAAGCCAGGCGTCGCGTCGCGGGTGTAGCGCGACGGGCGCGTCCTGGCGGGTGATCGCGATTACTCGGGTCTGGGTGGACAGCTCGAACATCTTCAGCCCATCGAGTTCGCTGCCCGCCGCCACATGCATACCGCCGACCATGAACGAGCGCTGGCCGACCGAAAATGTCCCCAGCACTTGCAGGCCCATAGCGGCGCCGATGAACCACGGCGCGGCCAGTTCGACGGTCGACCGCACGTTTTCGAATCCGAACCGCTGCCCGACCGCGGCCCCCAGCGCGCGGTCGTATACCCGCAGCACGAGCGGAACATCGGTCCGGATGACGTCGGGCATCACCCTAGGCCCCAACATCTCGCGCAGCACGATTCCGGTCTCGATGTTGACCATGTCGTCCTGGGTCAGCACCGCCACCGCCCGGGCCCGCGCAACGCCGGCTGATTCCAGCGTCTGGCGCAGTGTCGCGTCCCCGAAAATCACCGGCACGTCGAGGCCGGCGGCCGATGACAAGAAGCGGTTGTTCTCGTCGCGCTCGACGACAACGACGTCGTATCCTGCGGCGGTCAGATCCGAGACGACGCGGTTGCCGAACGAACCCAGCCCGACGACGATGACGTGATTACGCAGGTGGCGAGCCCGGCGCCGACCAGCCGAGTGAGCGAAACGCCGGGATAACAGCAGGTCGGCGATGAACGCGACAAGGAGTGCGGTGGTGGTCACGCCGGCGAACATCAACATGATGCTGAACAGTCGCAGCCAGGTGGGCTGCTGGAGGAAGCTGAAGTCGCCGTAACCCACCGTGGCTATCGTCTCTGTGCTGAAGTACAAGGCGTCGAGCCACGTCATTTTCGGATGAGGCTGATAGAACAGGCGCAACACGACCGTTGATCCGATCAGCAGGCTTCCCGCGGCCAATAACGCCCGCGGGAACATCGGGTTGATGTCGTCACGCAAGCCGCGTACGGCATCGAGCACTCGCCGCAGTAGGGGCCGGCGTGAGCGGCTCGCAGTCGGCCGCGGGACCCTGATGCCGCGGGTGGCCAACTCGTCGGCGGTACCGATCATCGCGGTCCAGTCACCGGCGCGCACCGGCAGATCGCGGCCCGGACACGCCTCCACCTCGCCTGGGGTGGATGAGTTCTCGCCGTAAATCACCGCCACCGGTGCCAGGTCGCCGTAGATCTCGCGCAGCGTCGCGTCCCGCGGTGCCTCGGCGCCTGAGACAACGAATTTGATGCCGGCCGCCTCGAAAGGGTGCACGGTGTGCGCCAGACATGCCTCGACGACCGACGGCGCCGCGAGCTCCGCAACGTCCAGAATCGCGCCGGGGCGTTTATCGGCAGTCAGAGCCGTCCGCAGCACGTCGTTGGCCAGCCGCGCCACCACACGCACGCGTGGATTGGCTTTCCTTGCCAGCAGCGCGATTTCGAGATTGGTCGCGTCATCGTCCCCGGCGCACACGACGGCGAGCGCGTGGGCCACCCCGGCGTCGGCGAGCTCGGCGGCGGTGGCGATCTCGGCGATGCGCGCGCCGGCGTTGTTCAGCTCCTCGACGATCGTCGTTGCCAGCGCGTCGTCACCGCTGACGATGATGTGGCGACGCATGCTCATGCCCGGCATAAACCCCACCTCCGGTGACATTGGCGTTTGCTCGCTGCTATGACTATCGGACACCGTGCCGATTTGTGCCAGCAAAAAGCCCTGATCCGCACGACACCGTTGTGCCGCAAGTAGAGTCGCAGCATGCCCACAGCCCGCGGCGGCCGCAGCAGCATCGATATCGTCGCGCCTCCCGACCTCGTATACGACCTCATCGCTGACGTCACCCGGATGGGCGAGTGGAGCCCCGAATGTTACCGGTGCGAGTGGCTGAACGGGGCAACCGCGGCGGCCCCGGGCGCGCGGTTTCGCGGGTACAACCGGCGCGGTCGTCTGCGGTGGGAAAGAACAGCCGTGGTCGGTACCGCTGACCGAGGCCGTGAATTCAGCTTCACCACGGTCAACGACGGCGCCGGCCGTGAAGAAACACGTTGGCGTTACACGATGGAGCCGTCGTCGTCCGGCACGCTGCTCACCGAGTCTTTCCAGTTCTTGTGGTGTTCAGTGCCCAACCGACTTGCTGAAGTGCTGTTGCCGCGGGGACGTCAAGTTAACCAGGGGATCGAGGAGACACTGCAGCGGATCAAGCAGGCCGCCGAAACACCGGCCTGACCGGTGCCGAATTGCGTGCACCGCGATACTGGCGGCGTGCCTTTCATCGAACGCATCACGTCCCGCGAAATCTATCGGAACCCATGGATGGTGCTTCGAGAGGACGACATCCGTCGGTCGGACGGCAGCCCAGGCATCTTCGCCGTGGTGGACAAGCCGACCTATGCGCTGGTGATGCCCTATGACGGGCAGCATTTCCGGTTGGTCGAACAGTTCCGGTATCCCGTCGGCGCGCGGCGCTGGGAGTTTCCGCAGGGCACCGCTCCGGACTTGGCGGACAGCGAGCCGTCCGCACTGGCCGCGCGTGAGCTGCGCGAGGAAACCGGGTTACGCGCGACATCGTTCGAGGCACTTGGCCGGCTCGAGGTGGCCCCCGGATTGACCAGTCAGCGCGGCTGGGTGTTCTTGGCCACCGGGATCTCCGAGGGCGAATCCGATCGCGAGCACGAGGAGCAGGACATGCACAGTGCATGGGTCTCGCGCGAAGACGTTGAAGAGATGATCCGTTCGGGAGTGATCGCCGACGCGCAGTCGATCGCGGCCTACGGCCTGTTTCTGCTGCGGCGGCGATGAATTCTGGAGCCGGCATCGGTCAACATTGATATGACGATCACAGAGCGCAATCTCGACGGCTACGGAGCGCCGCCGATTGAATGGGGCCGCGTCAAAGCCGTGCTGGACGGTCAGCTGACGCAGGCGCCAGAAACCGGTGGTCCGCAACGCCACACGACGTGGCTCACGACAATCAATCCCGATGGCTCCCCGCATGTAATGCCGGTAGGGGTGATTCAGCACGGCGGTAGCTGGTACTTCACTTCCGGCCCGGGGACCCGGAAATCCCGCAACTTGGCCCGCGATGGCAGGTGCGTGGTCAGCGTCGCCACCGATCCGTTCGACCTCGTCCTCGAAGGCGCCGCCGAACGGGTCACCGATGCACGCGAATTAGCTGCTGTCGCAGACGCTTACGCCAGCGACGGGTGGCCCGCCGAGGTCGCGGGCGACGCGGTCACGGCGGAGTTCAGTGCCCCGTCGGCCGGGCCGGCGCCCTGGCACGTTTATCGCCTGAAGCCGTCGACGGTGTTCGCGCTCGGCACGTCGGAACCGTTCGGCGCCACGAAGTTTCAACTGGACTGAGCGGAAAGGCCGGCCGCGGCGCGGATCTCCCGGCGCGCCGCGGCGCGGTCGGTGTCGGGAAATATGTAGTGGCTCAGTGCGGTTCGCGCGATGGCGCCAGCAAGGGCGCGAGGGTCCACCGATGTGGCGAAGGCGCCCTCGCGAGCGCAGCGCTGCAACACGCCCACAAGGCCTTCGGCGAGCATGGGTAGGGCTCGCGCCATCTGTTCGTGCGCGAAGCCCGGCTCGAGGTCGAGCAGCCGCCCGGGCGGCTGAGCCTCGACGAAGGTCGCGATGACGTCGACTGCGGCTTCCAGTCGTGCGACTCCGACGACTCCGGACATCGCTTGGTCCATCGCGGCGTTGAAGCGCCGGCGCTCGCGTTTTCCCAGCGCATCGATGAGTTCTTCTTTGGACACGAAGTAGCGGTAGATGGTGGGCCGGGACACCCGGGCCAGGGTCGCCACGTCCGACAGTGACAGCTTCCGGGCGCCCGTCCGGAACGCGAGCCGCTGGGCCGCATCGAGGATCCGATCGGCCAGATCCCCATGATCTGAGCCGGATCCGCGAGATTCGGCGATTGACATGACGGCAGCCCCTACAGTTTGCCGAGTTTGCGCAGCCAAGAGATCAGCAATCGCAGCCCGTCGTCGAAGGACATGGGCTCATAGCCGAGGCGCCGGGTGGTCAGGTTGTTGCTTGCTCGGGGCTTGCGCTTGGTCTTTGCGGCGGCTTCCGCGATGGCCATCAAGGTGGGCCCGAATTCGGCAGTCAGCGCCTCGGGATCCGTGCGATAGTCGAGATCCTCAACACGGTGGTCGATTCCGGCGATCTCACAGGCGCGATTGATGCCGCCGGCGGTGCTGAAGGTGTCCTCGGGCCGACCGATCAACAGGTAGCGCTCACCAGTCACGCCATTGTCCAGCGCGGCGATCGCGCCCTTCGCGACATCCGCTCCCGCCACCCAGGTCACTGGAAAAGCCAGATAGCGCTTGATCTTTCCGCGCATGCCTGCCAGTAACACCCGGTTGAAGCTGGTGCGGTGCAAGGCGCGTTGCACGACCAGGCCGGGCCCGAAGATCGCGCCGGGATGGCAGGTCAACACGTCGTCGCCCGCAGCGGCACGCCGGTGCGCTTCCAGAAAGGCGGCGAGCTTGGTGACGGTGTAGGGGTCGCCTGGCGGGTTCTTCAGGACGGGTGCCTCTTCGAAGTCGACGCCGGTGCTCAGGTCCAGGAAGGTCGCGGTGCTCAGGGCAACCGTCCGACGCATGCCGTGGGCTTTGGCCGCGTCCAGGACGTTCGTGGTGCCGACCGTGTTTACGGCCTTGAAGTCCTCCAGGTCCTGACTCGCGCCGCCCAGCAATGCCGCGCAGTGGATAGCCGCCTCGGCGCCCTTGGCCGCGTGCAGCACATCGTCGGCGTCTCTGATGTCGCCCTTGACCAGCTCGACGCCGATCCCAGCGAGCGCCGTGGCTTCGTCGGGATTGCGAACCAGGGCGCGAACGTGGTCGCCACGCTCGATCAACTGTTCGCACACGTTGCCGCCGGTCTGTCCGGTCGCGCCGGTGACGAAGATAGTGCTGGCCATGGCGCCTCTCCTGGGCTGTTACATATCGAACATATTTGGTGAAGACTGTAAACCCTGAAGTGGGATTGTTCTATAGTCAGCTTCATGACACTCGATCCCTCAAGCGTTCTTCTGACCGACCGCGCCGCGGTCGTCACCGGCGCTGGCGCGGGCATCGGCCGCGGCATCGCGGCTGGGTTGAAGGCCTTCGGCGCGCGGGTCGCGATCTGGGAACGCAACCCCGACACGTGTGCGTCAGCCGCCGAAGAGATCGGTGCTCTCGGCATCCCTGTCGACGTCCGGGACAGTGCCGCGGTGGACGCCGCGCTGGCGCAGACCACCGCCGAACTCGGGACGGTGACGATCCTGGTCAACAATGCCGGTGGGGTTTTCTGGTCGGGAATCCTCGACACCAGCGAAAACGGTTGGGACGCACTGTACAAGTCGAACCTGCGCCACATTTATCTGTGCACGCAGCGACTGGCCCGAATCCTCGTCGAGCAGAAGCTGCCGGGCAGCATCATCAGCGTCACCTCGATCGAGGGTGTGCGCGCCGCGCCCGGTTACGCAACCTACGCGGCGGCCAAGGCCGGCGTCATCAACTACACCAAGACCGCGGCACTGGAGCTGGCTCCACATGGCATCCGGGTCAACGCGCTGGCCCCCGACATCACCCTGACGGAGGGCATCAGGCAAATTGCGCCGCCGGGCTCCGAGCAGCGATTCGGCCTAACGGTGCCGATGGGGCGCGCGGGTCATGTCGACGAAATGGCAGGCGCGGCAGTCTTTCTCGCCTCCGACATGTCCAGCTACATCACCGGTCAAACGATCCACGTCGACGGCGGAACTCATGCCGCCAGCGGTTGGTACCACCACCCGGAGACCGGCGCATACTCGCTGGGGCCGACGAGCGGCTAGTCGCCGGTGTCCAGGCCGGCGTGCGCGGACATCCCGCCGTCGATCGAGATCATTTGACCGGTGATGTAGCGGGACTGCGCTGAGGCCAGGAAGACGACTAGGTCGGCGACGTCTTTCGGTTGTCCGAGGTACGGCGTCAAGGTGGCGCGGCCGAGGCCGCCGATGATGTCCTCGGACAGATGCGCGCGTACGGCGTCGGTGAGGATCAATCCGGGCACGACGGTGTTCGCACGCACTCCGCGCTTTCCCTCACTGGTCGCGACGTACATCGTCAGGGCGTGCACCCCGGACTTCGACACACCGTAGGCCAGGCGGGTCCGGTCACCCGACAGCGCCGCTCCGGACGACATGTTGACGATCGAGCCGCCGCCGTTCTTTCGCATTTCGGGAACGGCGTGTTTGCACATCAGCAGCTGACTTCCGAGGTTGACGTCCAGGGACCGCCGCCACACGTCCAGCGACATTTCACACACCGTGGTATCGCGGGACAGGAAGCTGCTGGCGGTCAGCGCCGCATTGTTGTGCAGGACATCGACTCGGCCGAACTCCGCCACCGTGGATTGCACGACATCCCGCGCCGTGTGCTCCTCCGCGAGGTCACCGCCCAGTGCGATTGCCCGCGCCCCCGTTCGCCGGATCTCGTCGGCGACCTCGGCGGCCTTCGCCTCGTCGATATCCACGACCGCAACGGCGGCGCCTTCGCGGGCCAGTTCGTGCGCTGTTGCCGCGCCGATTCCGCCGGCACCTCCGGTAACTATGGCGACTTTTCCGGCAAGTCTGGACATCGAGTTCTCCTTTTGGCTGACGCACAAAAAAGTTAGCCTGATTTGATGCCGCGTATTGCGCCAATCCCGATGGAAGAGCTCAGCTCGCAGTCCCGCGAAATCGTGGAGGCGGGCGTCGCCGCCGGGCTCTACGCGACGCCAGTGCCCTTGCAGATCTTCGCGTATCGCAGCGCACAGCTCGACCAGGTCAACATGGCCAGGAACCAGCTGGGCGCCGGCACCCTGTTGGGCGGCCGGATCCTGGAGTTACTGCGGATCCGCAGCGCTCAGCTGGGCGAATGCGAACCCTGTAGCCAATCGCGCAAGCATGACTCGATCACCGACGAGGATGTCGCATGCCTGCTCGCGCCGGGCCACGGCGCGCTCACGCCGCAGGAGCAGATGGCCGTCGAGTTCCTCGACTTGCTTTCCGCCGACCACCACGCGATGGACGACGATTTCTACAAGCGTTTGGGGGAGCATTTCACCGCCGCACAGATCGTCGAGTTGGGGTTCACCTGCGCCGGGGTGATGGGATTGCACCGCTTCATCCACACCCTCGACGTCTACGGCGACTCGCCGCCCGCTATCGGCTACAACCCGGATCAGGTCGACAGCACGAAGCCGGAGTGACCGGCTGCCGGGCGACACACCGGAACCGTTCGGCGCCATAAAGTTTCAGTTGTGTCCGTGCCGATATCTCGTTGAGTCGTCGGACCCGCACCATGTAGACGATGTGTCGGCGATCGATGTTTGCGCATCGAGTTGCGGTGCTCGGCGGTATCGCACTCGTGATCTTCGGCACCGCTGACGTTCCGGTGCATGCGGCGATGCCGTCGTGGAATGGCAAATACTCGCTGGTGAGATACGCCGTCGACAAGACCGGCAGCAGCGCGGCTGCCGGCCAGGCCGAACCGACATTCAGTGCCGACTACGTCTTCGTGACTTCGTGTACGTCGGGCAAATGCGTCGCCACCGCCACCGATGGACCCACTCCAAAGAACCCGACGTTGCCGCAGCCGTCGCATTACACCTGGGACGGAACCCGGTGGGTTGAGCACTTCGACTTCCAATGGGATTGCTACATGGGAGAAGGGGTTGCGAAAGTGTGGTCACCTGCGAGGTCGTGGGCGTTCTACGCGCCTCAGCCGGACGGGTCGCTGCGCGGTACCTGGCATACCGACGTCTCGAGCGGCCCCTGCCGCGGAAGCGTCGAAATGCCGGTGGCGGCGTTTGCTGTGCGGCCTGGCTGAGGGTGGCCGTCCGCATACACCGGCCGATGCCCGCAAACCCGGTGAAGCCTATTGCGACACGGTCACGGATGCATACCTATTCGCAGCTCACTGGTCACAAGAGCCCCATCAATCACTATCGTCACATGGGCCAGCCGCGGACGTCAATGCGACGTCTCGCCCCCCGAAAGGTGTGACATTTGTCGGCGATTCTTCGAACCGCATCGCTCTCGGTGGTGTCGATGGCCGCTATCGCATTCATCGTTGCGCTAGGCCCCGCGCCATCAGCGAACGCCACGCCTTGCGGCGCGCCCGAAGCGAACGTGGATCCTCCGGCTGCGCCGCCGGCAATGCCCGCGCCGCAGCCGGTCGTGGTACCGCCGACGGGGCGCAGGCCCACCCATACGAATGACCAGGCTCCGCTACCCAAGTTGGGTCCGCTGATCCAGTCCTTCCTCAGGCCGACTGCTCCGGGTCAGCGATACTCGGCGCCGATGCAACCTCAAGCGGGGGTGGT
>DASZLQ010000257.1:0-5698 GCA_035552295.1 Mycobacterium sp.
CGCGACATCGGAGCGCTCGGGCACCTCGATCGGCTCCTCGGCCGCCTTACGCTGTTCGGCGATCCGCTTGGACCGTTCATGGCGGGCCTTGCGCTCGGCTTCCTTCTCGCGGGCTGCGACGGCCTCCGGGCTGTCGGTGTCAGGTGCCTCGCCCCGCTTGACGCTCATGATGGTGTCCATCAACTTCAGACCCTCGAAAGCGTCTCGCGCGTAATGGACTTCGCCCTCGTAGAGCTCGGCCAGGTCGTTCTCCACATAGCTGCGCGTCAGCGCCGCACCGCCAAGTAGCACGGGGAACTTGTCGGCCACGCCGCGGGTGTTCATCTCCGCGAGGTTTTCTTTCATCACCACGGTGGACTTCACCAGCAGGCCCGACATCCCGACCACATCGGCGCTCTTGTCTTCGGCCACTTCGAGAATGCTGGCAAGGGGCTGCTTGATACCGAGGTTGAGCACCTCGTAGCCGTTGTTGCTCAGGATGATGTCGACGAGGTTCTTGCCGATGTCGTGCACGTCGCCCTTGACGGTGGCCAGCACGATCCGTCCCTTGCCCGAGTCGTCGTCGGACTGCTCCATGTGCGGTTCCAGGTGAGCCACGGCGGCCTTCATCACCTCGGCCGACTGCAGCACGAACGGCAGCTGCATCTGCCCGGAGCCGAACAACTCACCGACCGTCTTCATCCCGGCCAACAGGTCCTCGTTGATGATCCCCAGCGGCGGCTTCTGGGTCATGGCCTCGTCCAGATCGGCCTCCAGGCCGTTGCGCTCTCCGTCGACGATGCGTTGCGCCAGCCGCTCGAACAACGGCAGTTTGGCCAGCTCGGCCGCACGGGATTCCTTCGACGACGCCGCCGACACACCTTCGAACAGCCGCATCAGCTCCTGCAGCGGGTCATATCCCTCGCGGCGACGGTCGTAGAGCAGATCCAGTGCGACATTGCGATGCTCTTCGGGAATTCGGTTGATCGGCAGGATCTTCGACGCGTGCACGATCGCCGAATCCAGACCGGCTTCCTGGCATTCGTGCAGGAACACCGAGTTGAGCACTTGGCGCGCAGCGGGATTGAGTCCGAACGAGATGTTGGACAACCCGAGTGTGGTCTGCACGTCCGGGTGGCGTTTCTTCAGCTCCCGGATCGCCTCGATGGTCTCGATGCCGTCTTTACGTGACTCTTCCTGCCCGGTGGCGATGGTGAACGTCAAACAGTCGATGAGGATGGAGGATTCGTCGACTCCCCAGTTGCCGGTGACGTCGTTGATCAGCCGCTCGGCGATCTCGACCTTCTTCTCGGCGGTGCGGGCCTGGCCCTCTTCGTCGATGGTCAGCGCCACCACCGCGGCGCCGTGCTCGGCGACCAGCTCCATGGTCTTGTGGAACCGAGACTCGGGCCCGTCGCCGTCCTCGTAGTTGACCGAGTTGATGGCGCAGCGGCCGCCCAAGTGCTCCAAACCGGCTTGCAGCACCGGGGTTTCGGTGGAGTCCAGCATGATCGGCAAGGTCGACGCCGTGGCCAGCCGGCTGGCTAGCGCAGTCATGTCGGCCACCCCGTCGCGGCCCACATAATCGATACACAGATCCAGCAGGTGCGCGCCGTCACGAGTCTGGTCCTTGGCGATGTCCAGGCACTTCTGGTAGTCCTCGGCGATCATGGCCTCACGAAAAGCCTTGGAGCCGTTGGCATTCGTCCGCTCGCCGATCACCAGCACCGAAGCGTCCTGCGCGAACGGGACGGCGGTGTACAGCGATGCCAACGAAGGCTCGTAGGTCACCTGACGCTGGCCGCGCTGCGCCGCTCCGTCGTTGAACTTGGCCACGACGGCGGCCACCTTGCGGATGTGCTCGGGGGTGGTTCCACAGCAACCGCCGACCAGTGACAGGCCGAACTCGGCGATAAACGCTTCCAGCGCCTCGGCCAATTCGTCGGGCTGCAGCGGATATTCGGCACCGCTGGGGCCCAAGACCGGCAACCCGGCGTTGGGCATCACCGACACCGGGATGCGGGCGTGCCTGGACAGGTAGCGCAGGTGCTCGCTCATTTCGGCCGGGCCCGTCGCGCAGTTCAGACCGATCATGTCGACACCGAGCGGCTCCACTGCCGTCAGCGCCGCGCCGATCTCGCTGCCCAGCAGCATGGTGCCGGTGGTCTCCACGGTGACGTGAGCAAATACCGGAATGTGCCGTCCGGCCTGCGCCATCGCCCGTCGCGATCCCAGCACCGCGGCCTTGAGCTGCAGCAGGTCCTGGCAGGTTTCCACCATGATGGCGTCAGCGCCCGCGTCGAGCATGCCGAGCGCCGCCTCGGTGTAAGCGTCACGAATGAGGTGGTACTCGGTGTGGCCCAGGGTCGGCAGCTTGGTGCCCGGCCCCATCGATCCCAGCACATAGCGCTTGCGGTCGGGGGTGGACAGTTCGTCGGCGGCCCGGCGCGCGATCGCGGTGCCCCGCTGCGACAGGTCCCTGATCCTGTCGGCGATGTCGTAGTCGCCGAGGTTCGACAGGTTGCAGCCGAAGGTGTTGGTCTCAACGGCGTCCGCACCGGCCTCGAAGTAGGCGCGGTGGATCGTCTCCAGTACGTCGGGGCGCGTCTCGTTGAGGATCTCGTTGCAGCCTTCCAGGCCGCGGAAGTCGTCGAGCGTGAGATCGGCAGCCTGCAGCTGGGTGCCCATTGCGCCGTCGCCGACCACCACACGCTGCGCCAAAGTGTCGAGGATATCGGTGTCGTAGCGGTGTTCGTTAGCGGCAGTCACCCCACAAGGATAGTGGGCCTATGCAACTTGCCCAGTAAACCGCCCAGTGGTTGGCAGATTCCTGACAGATTCCTGACACGTGCTGGCGAACATCCGCGCAGGCCGTCCGCCGCACGCCGTAGTCTGATTCTGTGACTCCGCCCGATGGCAGCTCGCTGCCCGAACTGCACAACACGATCGTGGTGGCGGCGTTCGAGGGCTGGAACGACGCCGGCGACGCGGCCAGCGACGCGCTGGAGCACCTGGATGCCATCTGGGAAGCCGATCCGATCGTGGAGATCGACGACGAGGCGTATTACGACTATCAGGTGAATCGACCGGTCATCCGCCAGGTCGACGGGGTCACCCGCGAGCTGGTGTGGCCTGCGATGCGGATCACACATTGTCGGCCACCGGGCAGCGACCGCGACGTCGTCTTGATGCACGGGGTGGAGCCGAATATGCGCTGGCGCACCTTTTGTGCCGAATTGGTTGCCATCGCCGACAAGCTCAACGTCGACACCGTCGTGATCCTTGGGGCGCTGCTGGCCGACACTCCCCATACCCGGCCGGTGCCGGTCTCGGGAGCGGCCTACTCCCCCGAATCAGCCAACCGCTTCGGCCTACAGGAAACCCGCTACGAGGGACCGACCGGGATCGCGGGCGTATTCCAAGACGCCTGCGTGGCCGCCGGAATCCCGGCGGTGACGTTCTGGGCGGCCGTGCCGCACTACGTATCGCAGCCGCCGAACCCGAAGGCGACGGTGGCGCTGCTGCGCCGGGTCGAAGACGTGCTGGACATCGAGGTCCCGCTGGCTGACCTGCCGGCGCAGGCCGAGGAATGGGAACAGGCGGTCACCGAGATGACCTCCGAGGACGAAGACCTGGCCGAATACGTGGTGTCGCTGGAGGAGCGGGGCGACGCCGAGGTCGACATGAACGAAGCGCTGGGCAAGATCGACGGCGACGCGCTGGCCGCCGAGTTCGAGAAGTATTTGCGCCGTAGGCGCAAGTGATTTCTGCGTCGAACGTCGACTTGCCGGGTAGCAAACCGATGCGGATTCGCGCAACAACTCGACGTTGGGCGTCTAGAGCTCCCCTACGTTACCTAGCTTCTTCACCTAACTACTTACCTAACTCCTCGTTGTAGGCACTGGTAGAGCGGCCAAGCGCTGCGACCTCGGCGTCCATCCGGGGCATCAGCTCGGCGGTGGTCTTGCGAACGGGAAGTTCGCCGACCGCGGTGGACAGCACCGGCTTGAGCCAGCGGAACAGGGCGACCCAGCGCGGGCAGTACACACGCTTCTTGCGGCCCTCGATGCCCTTGACAAAGGCCGTCGTGCAGTTATCCACCGAGGTGGTCTTGTTCAACGGCCAAGGCAGCGTGGCGAGCAGGTCGGCGAACGCGGGCAGATCCGCCTTGCTGTCGCGGACCAGGGCGGTGTCGATCCATGACATGTGCGCCACGCCAACATCGACGCCGAGATGGCCGACCTCGAGTCGCAGCGCGTTGGCGAGATGCTCGTTGCCGGCCTTCGTCATGTCGTACGGCGCCATTCCCGGAGCGGCGGCGAACGCGGCCAGCGACGAGACGATCAGCACATAGCCGCGCCGGTCGATCAGCGCAGGCAGCGTGGCCCGCACGGTGTGGAAGACACCGAGCAGGTTGACGTCCAGCACCCGCTTGGCCGCCTCCGGATCGACTTGCAGCACCGAACCGTAGCTGGCGATGCCGGCGTTGGCCACGACGACGTCGATGCCGCCGAAGCGTTCGACGGCCGCAGCGGCTGCGGCCTGCATGGCAGGTAGGTCACGCACGTCGGCTAACGCGGTCAGCACTTGCTCGTCGCCGCCCAGTTGGGCGGCCAGCGAGTCCAGCGCGGCTTTGTCGAGATCGGTCAGCACGAGTTTGGCGCCTTTGTTGCGCAGCCGGTGGGCGACCTCAGCCCCGATTCCCCGGGCACCGCCCGTGATGAAGACGACTTTGCCGTGCAGCGATGTCATGGCCGACAAAGTACCTTGCCGGTACCTTTGCGCCGCTTACAGGTCAACGAGATGCTATGGCCAATACTCGTTCATGGGCTGGGCGAATTTGTCGTTGTTGGTGAGCCGGGGAAGTGCGAGGGAGTCTTCGATAGTGCGCAGCAGGCTGTAGTGGTTGTTGTAGTTAACGGCAACGATGTGGCCTTGGCGCATGCCGGAGTTCGGTGACGGGATGACGATCATGGGGACGTGGTTCCCTTCGTTGCCGATGCCCAGTGACAGGTTGTTGTAGTCCTCGTCCCACGTGATGAAGATGGCGCTGCGCTGCGTTTGGAATGCGGGCGAATTCAGAATCGTGGGCAGTGTGTCCGCGAGGAACTGGTCGCCGGCCTTGATGTTGTATTGATGATTCGTGAGCAGGCTGAGTATGAATTCGATGTTGACGGGGCCTTCCTGGTTGTGGTTTTCGTCCGCAGCGAACCACACGTAGTTCGGGGTGGTGGAGGTCGAGGCGAGATCCGTGGCCATTCGCTGCAGTGGCAGCACGTGTGCCTGGCAGCGAGCGGTGTTGGAGACGATGTCGTGGAAGGCGAGAAATGGTAGTTCGCCGGGGCTGTAGGGACCCGAGGTCTGCGTGAAACATGGGGAGGGCATGGATTGCTCGTAGCTGGCCCACCCCTTGCCCGCTCTCTCGATGTTGTCGGCCAGGTTGGGTTCGTCGAAGCAGTCCAGCTCGCAGTTGTAGTTGAAGCCGAAGTCGGAGCCGCCGAGGATCGGGTAGTAGTTCGGAATGCTGGGGTGGGTTTGGGCGTAGTAGTTCGATCCGTATCCGTAGTTGTTGATGAGGCCGTTGGTGTATGGCGCGTTGCGGCTGCCGACGATGTCTTTCACGCCGTGGTTCTCTAAATAGATCATGAACACGTGGTCGAGGCCGCCGACTTTCGACGCCGGTGGTGTGGGTGGCGGTGGGGCAGGCAGTGGGGCACCG
>DASZLQ010000258.1:0-4303 GCA_035552295.1 Mycobacterium sp.
TCCTGCTCAACAGGAATCGACTCAATGTCGCGGTCAGCCGGGCGCAGTACGCAGCGGTGATCGTGCGATCGCAGCTGCTGACCGAGTACCTACCCAGCACGCCCGCGGGTCTGATCGACCTGGGTGCTTTTCTGGCGCTGATGGAGCCTGTTCGAGGTCGATGACGCCTGGCTGTGTGGCCTAGCGACCGGACGAATGCCGTCCGTAGCTGGTGGGATCGTCGTCCGGATCGGGACGGTAGTGCAGTCCTCGTGACGCCTCGGCTCCGCCGAGGTGATGACGCGCGGAGCCGTTCAGGTGCCGTTGCTGCGGCGGCGCTCGCCGGTCGTCGAGTGGGGCAGACTGGAACGGGCGTGGCGCAAACCCGGCGATGGGACGAAAGCGCCGCTCGTTGTCGACGTGAGAGCCGTTGTGCGCGAAGCCAATAGGCTGTGCTGTCGGCGCCGGGTCGTCGAGCAGGCTGTGCCGCGAATCGACAGGATCGTCGTGCCAGGCATCGGCTGGTGCCGGGGGCGGGTGTTGGACCCGCTCCTCCGCCGGCTCGGTGTCTCTTTCCTGTTGGTACGCAGGGCTTATCGGCGCGTCCGGCACGGGCCCGATGTCCGGTTCGCGCCGAAGGATGAACTCGACATAGTCGTCATCGTCATAGTCGTCATAGTCGTCATCGTCATAGTCGTCATCGTCATAGCCGTGGCCGATGAGGTCGTCATCGGCGCGCACCTGGCCGCGCCGGACGCGCCCGCGACGTTTGCCGGCGACTGCCGAAGGCGCGAAACCAACCAAGAACAGCGCGGCGACGATCCCAAACAACGCGATGAACGAGGGCAGCAACAGCGATTGCGACATCGCGGCAGAGAACGGCTCGCGTACAAATTCGGGCAGTCGCAAGGTGATGGGACCGTCGGTAGCGCCGCCGGTGTTTCCCTGCGCCGGCATCTCGGCACCGATCCGCCATGTCATGAATGCGGCCATCGCGGCGCTGCCGAGCACGGCGCCAAGCTGGCGGACCGAGTTGTACACGGCAGAGCCCGCGCCGGCCAGATGCGGAGGCAGGTTGCGCGTCGCGGTGGCGGTCAACGGCGACCACACGAAGGCGCTCCCGGCACCAATAACGCCAAACGGCAACAACAACCGCCAGATCGGCGTGTCCGGGGCCATCTCAAACAAGAGCCATGTCAGCCCGATTGCCAGCATCGAAAAGCCGAAACCGAGCACCGGCCGCGGGTGATATCGGTCGACGATCACGCCGACGAACGGCGCGAGCACACCGTTGGCGACCGCCATCGGTGCGATCACCAAGGCCGAGCGCGTCGGCGACAGCCCGCACTCCGCCTGCGTGTAGAACATCAGCGGCAGCATCGTCGCTGTCGTCGCGAACGCGATAATCGCCACTCCGACGTTGCAGAGGCTGAAGTCCCGGTCGCCGAAAATGTCCAGCGGGATCAGCGGCTCGCGGGTGTTGACGGCCTGCCAGTACACGAACACCGACATGCAGCCGACGCCGGCGACGATCATCGCCCAGATCCACGGTTCCCATCCAGCGCCCTGGCCCTGTTGCAGCCCGAAGACGATCAAAAACATGCCTATCCCCGACAGCGCAACACCGACGAGGTCGAATCGGTGCGCCTGGGTCGGCAAGGCCGGCACCAGCCATAGCGCCATCCCCAGCCCGATGATGCCGATGGGGACGTTGACGAAGAAAATCCACTCCCAACCCAGCCCGTCGACCAGCGCGCCGCCGGCCAAGGGCCCCACCAGGGTGGCGACGCCGGCGGTAGCCCCCCACAGGCTGACCGCAACACCGCGGCGCTCGGGCGGGAAGATCCGGGTGATCGTCGACAGGGTCTGTGGAGTGAGGACCCCGGCACCGATGCCTTGCACCACGCGGGCGGTGATCAGCATGGCGGCGCTGCCTGACAGCCCACACCACAGCGACGCCGTCGTGAACACCACAAGACCGGCCAGGTAGAGGTTCTTGGTGCCGAACCGGTCACCGAGCCGGCCGGCGACCAGCAACACCACGGCGTACCCCAGCAGATAGGCGCTGGTCACCCAGACCACGGTGTCGTAACCGGTGTGTAGCGCGCCCATGATGGTCGGGTTGGCGACGGCGACAATGGTCGAGTCGACCATGATCATGAAAAAGCCGATCATCATCGCCCATAGCGCGTTCCAGGGATTCGTCGAGTGCGATGGAATTGACGGGAGGGTGAATTTCCAGCGCTTAATCAGGTCGGCACGACTCGGCCCCGCGCGCCGGGTTCCCCCGGCCCACCTGGGCGTCGCCGTGGTCATGCACTCACCTCGCTTCAGCTCCCGACGATGCTCTGCGGTCCTATTCGGGCCCATTTGGCCCGAACTGGTCGACCGGCATATCCCCATGAGTGGGTGTGATCCACCCTGCACGCGGCTGAGTTCCATTGGGGCCGACTAACGGCCCGCATCGTCACCGAGCTGTATCCAGCCTGCATTATTCCGGGTGGGGCAATTAGCCGCGCAGCCGCGGACCCAATGCGGCGTGAAAAGCGTGCAAGCTTTCCCGCACGGCCGGTGTTCAGCAAAACGCGCGTTAGCCTGAAAGGGACGCCAATCGCAGGAGAGGCAATATGTGCGCCCGACGCAATAGGTCAGGGAGTTGGTCTTGAAAAGATCCGAGAAAAGATCCGAGAAAAGGTCCCAGAACATGTCGGAGCGTAGGTCTGCGCCGGATTCGCTGCCTGTCACGACGGGCGGTCGGCCCAAGGCGTCCGCACGAGCATTGGCGCAGGTCATCGAGCGTAGCTCGCGGCTGCAGGGCCCGGCCGCAGAGGCCTATGTGGCCCGACTGCGGCGGGCCCACCCCGGCGCCAGCCCGGCTGAGATCGTCGCCAAGCTGGAAAAGCGCTACCTGGCCGCGCTTACGGCCAGCGGTGCTGCGGTGGGTTCGGCAGCGACATTCCCCGGGGTCGGGACACTGACGGCGATGACTGCGGGCGCCGGAGAAACGGTGTTCTTCCTCGAGGCCACCGCGGTCTTCGTGCTGGCAAATGCCGTGGTGTACGGCATCCCGGCCGACCACCGCGAACGGCGCCGCGCATTGGTGCTTTCCGTGCTGGTCGGCGACGACAGTCGGCGTGCCATCGGCGAGCTGATCGGGCCCGGGCGCACCAACGGTGGTTGGCTGGCAGAGGGCATGGCCTCGCTGCCCCTGTCGACGCTGGCGCGGTTGAACACGCGGATGCTCAAATATTTCGTCAAGCGGTACACGGTGCGACGTGGCGCGCTGATGTTCGGCAAATTGCTGCCGGTCGGCATCGGTGCCGCGGTCGGCGGCGCCGGCAATCGCCTAGTCGGCAAGAAGATCGTCCGCAACGCGCGCCAGGCATTCGGCATCCCGCCGGCACGCTGGCCGGCCACCCTGCATGTGCTGCCGCCCATCGACGAAGCCGGCTAGCAGCCAAGCCCCGCTTGGATGGTCTGTCTGGCGAATTGCCGGGGAAGCGATAGCCTTTATGGGGCGGAAACGTCGAGAAGCACCCCGGGTGTGAAGTACCCCGTCAACCCAGGTGCAAGAAGTCGCAGGCGCCGCGCAATGCGCTTGCAGAACAAAGGAATTGAGGCGAACAGCGGCCGTGAGCAACATAAGTTCACCATTCGGGCAAAACGAATGGCTGGTCGAGGAAATGTACCGCAAGTTCCGCGACGACCCGTCGTCGGTGGATCCGAGCTGGCACGAGTTCCTGGTTGACTACAACCCCGAACCAACCGCCCAATCCACCCAGGAGACCGCGAGCCCCGCTGACGGACAGACCGCTGCGACCGCCCCACAACCAAAGCCGGCCGCTGTGGCCGAGCCGTCCGCCGAGACTCCCGCACCCGCCAAGCGCGCGGATACCCCAGGCACTGCCGGAGCCGGCAACGGCGCGGCAAGCGCGCCACCCGCCAAAGCCGCTACTCCCCCGCCGGCTGAGGGCGACGAGTTACAGGTACTGCGGGGCGCCGCCGCAGCCGTCGTCAAGAACATGTCCGCGTCGCTCGACGTGCCGACGGCGACCAGCGTGCGGGCCATTCCAGCCAAACTGATGATCGACAACCGGATCGTCATCAACAACCAGCTCAAGCGCAATCGGGGCGGCAAGATCTCCTTCACGCACTTGCTGGGCCATGCACTGGTGCAGGCGATCAAGAAGTTCCCGAACATGAATCGCCACTACGCCGAGGTCGACGGCAAGCCCACCGCGGTCACCCCGGCCCACACCAACCTGGGCCTGGCGATCGACCTGCAGGGTAAAGATGGCAAGCGTTCGTTGGTGGTGGCCGGCAT
>DASZLQ010000259.1:0-42855 GCA_035552295.1 Mycobacterium sp.
CATCGCACAGGGCGAGCAGCATGGCGGCCATCTCGTCGGTGGAGTAGGTGGTGACACCGGCCTCCTCGACGGCGTCCACGATGGCGTCGTTGTGGCCCATCAACCCGGTGCCACGAGTCCAGCCAATCAGCGCGTGCGCCAGGCTGACTCGCGCCGCCCAGGACGACTCGGCGTGCCAGCGGCTCACCAGGGCGTCCAGCGCCGATTTGGCTTCGCCGTATGCACCGTCACCGCCGAACATTCCGCGGTTGGGCGAACCGGGCAGCACCACGTGCAACCGCGACGCGATGTCCCGCTCGGCGCCGATCTTCGACAACCCGCCGATCAGCCGCTGCACGGCCCATAGCAGCACCTTCATCTCCATCTCGGAGCGCGACCCGGCCTCCGACAGGTCCCCGACCACGCGCGGGGCCGCGAACGGGAACAGCAGCGTCGGGGTCTGCGCATCCTTGATATGAATCGACTGTGGCCCAAGGCTTTCGGTCTGCTCGGCGCCAACCCATTCGGCCAGGGCGTCGATATCGGAGTAGGACGCCATGTTGGCGGCGACCACCCACAGGGCAGCGCCGTAGCGGGCGTGGTCGCGGTACAGCGAGCGGTAGAACGCCAGCCGCTCGTCGTCGAGCTTCGATGTCGTTGCGATGACGGTGGCACCGCCGTCGAGCAGCCGCGCGACAACCGACGAGGCGATCGAGCCCTTCGAAGCCCCTGTCACCACGGCGGTTTCGCCGCTGTAAGGGCCCGGATCCGGGTTCTCGGCGCCGGCGGCGATCCGGCCGTACAGCGACGCGTGGATCTGGCGGCCCGCGGCCAGCGACTTGCCCTGCCACCAGGTGGCCTGAGTGGCCACGACGTGTCCGGTGCCCTCGAACCGCTCGGAGAGCCGCACCCAGTCGGCGTCGATGTCGCCCTCGTCGGCCAGCCACAGCTTGACCAGGTCCTCGCGGGCGCTCGCCCAGCGGTCGTCGAACACGACCGCCTTCTTTGCGTCGAACACCGGCGCCACCAAACGTGGCCAGTCCGGACCCAGCTCGGCGGTGACCAAGTCGATGAGTTCGGCATCGGTGGTCGTCGGCGATGCGCTCACCGGGTCGTCCAGACCCAGCTGGCCCAGCACCAGGCGGGCCGCCGAGGCGAGCACACCGTCGCGACCGGTGATCTGATCGGTGAATTCGCTCAGCGCGGCCGCGTCGATGGTCGCACCGCCGCCACCGCCGCCGGCCGACGGGAGCGCCACCGAGATGCCGCGGCGTGCGGCGACCGAAGTGACCGCCGCGTCGATGACTTTGTCGACCGAGCCGGCGTCGGCCAACGCGCCCTCGTGTAGGTGGCCCATCGCGGCGCCACGAACACTGGTGCCCTCGCGGGTTCCCAGCGCGACTTCGACTGTGACGTGCTTGGCCCAACCGTCGCCGAGCTCCCAGGTCTTTTTGACCCGCTCGGCAATGGCGGCGGGCCGCTTGCCCGAGGGACCTAGAACCGTTCGCAGCTGATCATTGATCGCATCGGAAAGCACTGGGCCGTAAGGCTTATACGTGCGCGCCAGCTTGGTGACCTGTGACCGCAATCCGGCCAGGTCGGCCTCAGCGGCACCGTCGATGGCCTCGAGGTTCAGCTCCGAACCCAGGTCCACCAGTAGCTGGTTGCGCCGCGACGACGCGCCGTCGGTGATCGACTCGATGGAGTCGAGTTGCTCGATCTGGTCGATGCGCATCTTGGCCGACAGCGCGATCAGCGCCAATGTCGCGTCAGCCGCGTCGAACACGATGTCGTCGGGCCGAGCCGCACCCGACGGAGCCGCCGGCACAGCAGCAGGGGCCGCCGGTGCGGACTCCACAGCGGGGGCACCTTCCGGCGCGGCGGACTCGGCAACCGGTGTCGCGGCGGCCTCCTCTTCGGACTCCGGCTCGGGGTCGGTGTCGGTGGCGAACAGCACCGCCGCGTCGCGCTCCGCATTGAGCACTTCGACTGTGCTGTGGGCATATTCGCCAAGCTTGAGCGTGTTGGTGGCCAGCCCCGCGACGGTCGGCGCCGCCTTCACGCCGATCTCCACGAACCGTTCCACACCCAGGCCACCCGCGGCCTCTTCGATGAACAGCAGGTCCTGGGTTTCGATCCAGCGCACCGGGCTGGCGAACTGCCACGCCAGCAGCTCGATCAACACTTTGCGGGCGAGCTCGCGGGACTTGTCGTTACGCCAGGTGTCGTAGTCGGCGAGGATCTCGTCGAGCGGCTCGGCGGGCACCAGATCCCGGATTTCCTGGATGAAGTCGCGGTCCAGCGTGAACGGCCGCGGCACCAGGTTGGGGATGTAGCGCCCGATGATAATGTCGGGGTCCTTGTCGCGCGGCATGACCCGCTCCAGCGAGCGGCGGAATTCGGCCACCCCGACCCGCAGCACCCGCGAGTGGAAAGGCACGTCGATGCCCGGGACCAGAATGAACGAGCGTCGCCCACCGCTGAGCTCACGGCGACGCTCAACCTCGGCTTCCAGCGCTTCCAAACCGCGCACGGTGCCGGCGATCGCGTACTGCGAGCCACGCAGGTTGAAGTTCACGATCTCAAGAAACTCACCGGTGCTCGCGGCAATATCGGCGACGAATGCGGGCACCTCGTCGTCGGGCAGATCGATCTGCGAGGGCCGGATCGCCGCCAGCCGGTAGTTGGAGCGGCCCAGCTCATCGCGCGGGACGATGTCGTGCATCTTCGAGCCGCGGTGAAACACCACCTCCAGCAAGGCTTCCAGCTCGTAGATGCCGGTCACGCAGGCCAGCGCCGTGTACTCGCCGACCGAGTGCCCGCATGCGATCGCACCTTCGACGAAGGCGCCTTGCTCGCGCATCTCGGCGACCTGGGCCGCGGCCACCGTCGCCATCGCGACCTGAGTGAACTGCGTCAGGTACAGCACGCCCTCGGGGTGGTTGTAGTGCACACCGCTGGCGATGATGCTGGTCGGATTGTCGCGCACCACGTGCAGCACCGAGAACCCCAGCGTGCCGCGGGTGAACTTGTCAGCGGTGTCCCACACCTTGCGGGCCGCCTTGGACCGGGCCCGCACCTCCATGCCCATGCCCTTGTGCTGGATGCCCTGGCCGGGGAACGCGTAGACCGTCTTGGGAGCGGCCAGCCGGGCGGTCGCCGACATCACCAGATCCGATCCAATGCGCGCGGCCACTTCCAAAACCTCTGCGCCCTGGTCGATCCCGACGCGGTCGACACGGAAGTCGACTTCGTCGCCCGGACGCACCATGCCCAGGAATCGCGCGGTCCAGCCGATCAGCCGGGCCGGTGGGCGGGCTTGTCCGTCGGTGGCCGTCGCCGCGTGCTGCGCGGCGGCCGACAACCACATGCCGTGCACGATCGGCGATTTCAGGCCGGCCAGCAGCGCGGCCGCCCGGTCGGTGTGAATGGGATTGTGGTCACCGGACACCACCGCGAACGGGCGCATGTCGACCGGTGCGGTCAGTGTGACATCGCGGCGGCGGCGGCGCGGCGTGTCGGTCGCGTTCTCGGACACCGCGCCACCGGCCCGCACCGGGTCGGTGAGTTCGGCGGCACCCGTACGCCCGAGGATCGCGAACCGCTCGGCGAGGGTGGCGATCACCGCGCCATCGACGTCGGCCGAGCCTCTTATGGTCACCGAGACCGGGACAACACGGCCCATGTCGGTGTCGATCGCCGACGAAGCCGTTGCGGTGATTGTCAATTGAACCGGGACTCCCGGCAGCTTGCCGATCACGTGTGCGGCGTGGTCCAGGTGCACCAGGCTCAGCAGCCCCTCGATCACCGGGACACCGGCGTCGGTGACCGCGGAGCCTATGGCCGCGAAAACCGCGGGCCAGCAAAGACCTACGAGTGCGTCGGGCACGGTGGTGAGGCTGGGCGCCAGCGACTCACCGAAGGTGGCCGTGACCCCGGTGTGGTCGGCGACCCGCTCGGGATCCCAGTCGACCGTCACGGTGGCCGTGCCGTCGGTCACCCGAGGCAGGAACTCCGGCCCGTCGACCCCGGCGGCGATCGCCAGGACCGCGCGCATGGCGGTGGTGGCGGCTTCGGTGGAGACCACCGGAATACCGCCGTCAAGAGTGTTGGCGTGCAACGTGAATGGAATATCGACCCAGACGCCGGACACCGGCGCGCTGAGAACGACATGCTCGGTGCCGGCCCCGTCGTCGGACTTGACCTGCAGCCGCGCGCCGGTGGATGAGTGTGTGGCACGGAGGCTTTCGGGTCCGTCGTGCACCAGCCAGTCGGCCGGATCGGCGATTCGATGAACCGGGTTGGTGGTGGTGCGGCCGGCCCACAGCACGTCGGGGGCGTCGAGCACGACAGCCAGCGGTCCGGTCACGTCGGCGCGGCCCAACCGGCGCGACCTGACGGCTTTCGGCTCTGCTCCGGCGCCCAGCACCTGGTCGATGGCGGCCTGCTCGAAGCGGTCGAGCAATTCACCGACGGGTTCGTCCATCCGGGTGATGCCGGCGACCGAAGCGGTGCCCGGGATGATGCAGACCTGGTCGGCTTCGTAGCGAGCGTCGTGGGCCTGCCACAGCGAGTCACTGCGCCACCAGCGCCGGACATCCTTGTCGATGACCGGCACGAAGTTGACCGGCTTGCCCAGCGTCTTGCACAGCCTGACGAAGAACGGCACATCGGCCGGGTGCAGTCGCACGGTGTCGGCGTCTGGGTAGTGCTCGAGCACGGTGGCGATGGCCTCGTCGGGGTTCTCCAGCAGCCGCGCGCCTCGCTCATCCGAGCCGTCGAACAGCGTCTCGATGCGGCCGTGGTCCCGGGGGTGCAGCCGCGCTTCGGTGCGCTGCAGCATCTGCTCGAACCGGTCGCGCCACGTGTCGGCCAGCCACCGGCTGCCCGGCGAAGCGGTGTCGGCGGTCGAGTTGCCCTCGCCGATGGTCAGCTCGGCGTAGCGCCGCAGCCACTGCAGGTAGGTCATCTCCGAGACGTCGCCGAAGTAAGGCTTGGCTGTGTTGGCCATTGCCGCGATGATCTCGTCGCGGCGTTCTGCGACAGCCTCTGCGTCGCCGGCGACCTCGTCGAGCAGCCGACCGCAACGCGAGGCGGCGTTGTCGATCTCGTGAATGTCCGCACCGAGCTGGCTGCGGCTGGAAGCCATGCCGCCCTGGGCTTTTCCGGCGCTGATCCACAGGTCGGTGCCGTGCGTTTCGACCAGCATGCGCTTGACCGACGGCGACGTGGTGGACTCCTTGGTCGCCATCGCCGCCGTGCCGACCAGAATCCCGTCGATCGGCATCAACGGGAAGCCGTACGACTCGGCCCAGTGACCGGACAGGTAGTCGGCCGCCCGCTCGGGGGTGCCGATGCCACCGCCCACGCAGACGGTGATGTTGGGCCGCGACCGCAACTCCGAGTAGGTCGCCAGCAGCAGGTCGTCGAGGTCTTCCCAGGAATGGTGGCCACCCGCTCGCCCGCCCTCGACGTGCATGATGACCGGCTTGGTGGGCACCTCGGTCGCGATGCGGATGACCGAGCGGATCTGCTCGATGGTGCCCGGCTTGAACACAACGTGGCTGATGCCGACGTCGTTGATTTCGTCGATCAGCTCGACGGCTTCCTCGAGATCCGGGATGCCGGCGCTGATCACCAGACCGTCGATCGCGGCGCCGGACTGACGGGCCTTTTGCACCAGACGCTTGCCACCAACCTGCAGCTTCCACAGGTAGGGGTCGAGGAACAGCGCGTTGAACTGATAGGTACGGCCGTCCTCGAGCAGCCCGGACAGCTCATCGATCCGGCTGGCGAAGATTTCTTCGGTGACCTGCCCGCCACCGGCCAGCTCGGCCCAGTGGCCCGCGTTGGCCGCGGCGGCGACGATCTTGGCGTCGACGGTGGTTGGGGTCATGCCGGCCAGCAGGATCGGCGACCGCCCGGTCAGCCGGGTGAACTTGGTCGACAGCTTGACCCTGCCGTCGGGAAGGCGGACGACGGTAGGGGCGTAGCTCGACCAGGCCCGGGCCACCTCGGGGGTGGCCCCGACGGTGAAGAGGTTGCGCTGACCGCCGCGGGTCGCCGCCGGCACGATGCCGATGCCGAGGCCGCGGATCACCGGCGCGGTCAGCCGGGTGAGGATGTCGCCCGGACCCAGATCAAGAATCCAGCGCGCGCCGGCCTGGTGAACCTGGGTGACCTTGTCCACCCAGTCGACCCCACGCACCAGGATGGCCTCGGTCAGCTCCCGGGCCAACGCCACATCGAGGCCAACCTTCTCAGCCCAGGTTCCGACGACGTCGATGCCGTCCGTCAACCGCGGCGTGTGGAAGCCCACCTCCACCCGCACCGGATCGAAGACGGGCGAGAAGACGTCGCCGCCGCGGATCTTGTTTTTGCGGTCGGCCTCTTCTTTCTCGGAGATCTGCTGGCAGTAGAGCTCGAATCGGGACAACTGCTCGGGGGTGCCGGTGATCACGACCGAACGCCGGCCGTTGCGGATGGATAGCACCGGCGGCAGCACGGTCCGAACATCCTGCGCGAACTCGTCGAGCAGCCGACGAATGCGCTCGGGGTCGGCGTTGGTGACCGACACCATCGGCGGACGGTCACCGAGCACCGAGATACCCCGCCGGCGGGCCACCAGCGTGCCGGCCGCACCGATCAGCTGGGCCAACGCCAGCAGCTCGACGTCGCGCGCGCCCGCGGCTTTGAACGCCTCGACAGCCAGGACACCTTGCGAATGCCCGGCGACGGCCACCGGCGGTGTGGCGACCCAGTCCATGCCCTGTCGCGCCAGGGCACGCCCTGCCGCGATCTGGGTGAGCAGCACGCCGGGTATCGACACCGCGGCCGAAGTCAGGTGCTTCTCTGAGGGAACCGGATCTTCGGCCGCCAGCGCGCGTACCCACTGCAGCGGCTCGAAACCGATCGGACGCACCACGACCAGCTCTTTCGCCACCGGTTCGAGCAGCAGCTCCACCTCGCCGACCAGTGTTGCCAAGTCGGTTTCGATCCCGGCCGACGACACCAGTTCTTCCAGGGTCTCCAGCCAGGCACTCCCCTGGCCGCCGAAGGCGACAGCGTACGGCTCGCCAGCCGTCAGACGGTCGACCAGAGCATGGGTGCTAAGCGGGCTATTCCCGTCGCGGTCAGCGGACACCCGGTCGTGCTCGTGGATCGTCACCTTCTATATCTCCCTGTATGCGTCTTTACGTATCGGTTCGTTCGGCCGGTTCCGCACCGGCATGCGGGGCCTGTCGTCTCCAGTCGATTCCGCGTCGAATCGCAGCCGAAAAGCGGCTGACCGGTGTCGTGTCGGCGGGCCGCCTCGTGGGCCGAGCGGCGCGACGGACTGCATCGGCTGTACTAAGAGTGTCATAAGAATCAGTGCCCTTTTTGCATGCTGAGCAGTTACTGGTGAGTTCTACGCATGGGTAACCGTGTCGTGGATAACACCCGGTTGAACCGCGGCCGCGAGCGTCGGAAACAAACGTCCTGCATGCAGGTGGTTACGGTCGAGTAGCTATAACTGCGCTGGTTAAGGCAGTTTTGTTATCAAATCGTTATGTTAAAAATTCGCGCTACGGCCGGCACCGGACGACGTGTGCGTCGGGCCACCGCGCGACCGTCGGCAGCTGCGGCGCCGGATGACCGGCGAACGAGTGTTTGCTGGAGCGCGCGACGGCTAAGCGCGGTGGGGTCCGATTACTGAATCGAGGAGCATTCGGGATGAGGCGCGAGGGCTAGGCCCACTGGCCGAATTGGGGCTTGACGATTTCGTTGATGTCCACCCCGACCCCGCCAACGCTGCGCTTATCGATCTCGACCTGGTGCAAATTCGCGGCCGGATGGGTGAATCCCTTCGGCGAGCCCCAGTTGTGCTGCCAGAAATACGAGCCCAAGCCGTCGTGCAATGCCCAGTCGATCGTCTTCGAATTGGCGTAAACGCCCGTCCGCTGATGCCCGACCACCGACTCCCAGGACCGCAGGTACGGGACTACCAGGCTTTTGTACTGGTCATAGGACGGGTCGTCGTCGATCGACGCGTAGATCGGGGCGCTGGCGGGCCCGCCGGCGGCGGCGTGCAACTGCATCCCGCGGTCCGCATGCTTCAGGCCGGCGCCGGCACCGCCCAACCAGTCGGCGGTGCTGCCCTTGCCGTACTGGTAGCACGACACGATTTTCAGCCCGTTGCTATTGAGGTCATGCGCTTCGGCGACCTGGATCGGCTTGCCCAGCATCCAGTTGCCGCCGGGCCGTCGATCGGACACGTACCTGATTGACCCGACGGCGCCGGCGGCCCTGATCTGGCTGGCCGGGATCACGCCGGCGGCATAGTCCAACAGGGTGCCGAGTGACGCCGATGCCGGCGCGGCGCGCAACGACGACGCCCCCACGCCCAGGCCTAGCAGGGCTGGGGTGGCGGCCGCGAATTTGAGCAGGTCACGTCGCGAAACCGATGACACAAGCCACAGGGTACGGTACAAACACCAGGAGACACCCTGACCACAGCAGTCACATCTGTATCACATTGCCACAACGTCGGTGCTGGGTCTGGCCGAGCCCGACGCCGGCAGCACGATGACACTGACCGCCTCCAAACCGCGCCGCGCGGTCTGGATGGCGATTTCGTCGATGAAGTGGGCGGCCGCCGGGTTTATCGATCCCGCCCAGGCTCGGAATCCCTGGACGATCACCGGGTCGTGCTCCAGCAGCGGTTGCACGCCGCGCAGCGCGCTCACCACGTCGCCGGGCAGCGGATCGGCCAGCTGGTGATCAATCCAGGTGCGCGCGAGTTCTTGTGCGGCCGTGAGGTCTTCGCCCAACGCGATGACATCGCCGGCGAGTTTGCGCAATCGGTCGAACAGCACCCGGCGTCCCGGCGTCTGGGCAAGTTGCTCCAGCAGTGTGCTGGCCGCGGGCGGCAGCACCATCTGGCCGAACAGCGCGGGAACCGGCAACTGCCACTCGTCGAACAGGTCGGCATACATCGCGGCGACGGCCGCGGACAACGGGGCGCTGAGCCGTCCGATGACCCCGATGCTGTCCCGGTGAGTGGTGGCCAGCCGGCGCAGAATGTGTTCGTTGACGCCCGCGGCGCCACACTCGGTGGCGGCGCGGGAATCGTCAATGGCCGCGATCAGTTGATCCAGCCGATCCCGCTGACGCACCAGCAATGTGCGGTGCTCGTCGAGAAGGTCGGCCAATGTGGTCTGGCCACCATCGATCAACCGTTGAATGTCATTGATGCTGACGCCAAGGCTTCTCATCAGGTCGATGCGCAACAGATCGAGGACCTGCTCGACGTCGAAAACCCGATAGCCGTTGGACAGGTGCTCTGCGCGCAGCAGACCGATTTTCTCGTAGTGGCGGATGCGACCCGAGGCGATCCCGGTCAACGCCGTGACGTCGCCGATCAGCAACTGCTCAGCCACTCCTTGACCTTACAACTGTCGCAAGGTCTGTACTGAGCAGATGGACCATGACCAGCTCATCGACCTGACCCGGCGGGCACTGAAACTGGCCCGCGACAAGACCACCGACCTCACGCCCCGCGAGCACACGGTCGACGCGGCCGAATACACCTCACTCGAGCGACACAACCGCGACCGGGCCATGCTGCTGGCCAGTCCCCAACTGGTCGGCTATGTCTCGGAGCTTCCCATTCCCGGTGCGTACTGCACCAAGACGGTGATGGGGCGATCGGTCCTGCTGACCAGAACATCCGATGGAACGGTCAAGGCGTTCGACAATGTCTGCCTGCACCGGCAATCGCGGGTGGTGACGGGGTGCGGTACCGCCAAGCGGTTCACCTGCCCGTATCACGCCTGGACCTACGACAACACCGGCAAGCTGGTTGGGCTGCCCGGCCGCGAAGGCTTCCCGGGCATAACCGTCAAGTCCGACGGTTTGACCAAGCTTCCGGCCGCTGAATTCGCCGGATTCCTCTGGGTGGCACTGGATCCCGAGGCGACGCTGGACGTGGCCGCGCACCTGGGACCGCTGGCCGACGAGCTCGACACGTGGGGCATCGGGCGGTGGTCTCCGTTGGGCGAGAAGGTACTCGACTGTCCGATCAACTGGAAACTGGCCATCGACACCTTCGCCGAGAACTACCATTTCGCTACCGTCCATCGGCAGACCTTCGCCACGATCGCGCGCAGCAACTGCACGGTGTTCGACTCCTACGGTCCGCACCACCGGCTGATCTTCCCGCTCAACACCATCCTCGAGCTGGACAACGTGCCCGAGGAACAGTGGAATCCGTTCCACAACATGGTCGTCATCTACGCGTTGTTCCCCAACATCGTGCTGTCGGTGACGATCGCCAACGGTGAGCTGTTCCGCGTCTACCCCGGCGACCAACCCGGCCGGTCCCTCACCATCCACCAGAACGCGACACCACAGGACCTCTCCGACGAATCGGTGGCCGCCGGCGCTCAAGCCGTCTTCGAGTACGCGCATGCCACGGTGCGCGACGAGGACTACAAGATGGTCGAGGGCCTGCAGGCCAACCTCGAGTCGGGCGCTCGCGATCGGCTGCTGTTCGGGCGCAACGAACCGGGGCTGCAGCATCGCCACATCACCTGGGCCGAGGCGCTGGCAAAGGCATCGTCAGCTACGCCGAAACTGTAATTTTGCAGGGGAAGTGCGAGTAGACACCTGCAAATTTGCAGTCTCGGCGCCCAAGCCTGCCGTTAGCCATCCGACAGCACGGCAATGAGGTCTTCGAGAAGCGTGGCGAGCGCTTCATTCTCGACGGAGGGCACGCGGGTCAACAACTCCACCGCCTCGGCGCGACGGCCGGCGGCAACCAACGTCACCAGCTGATCCACCGTCGTCTGCACATCAGGGACCGGTGGTTCGGCATTCGCGACGGTAGTGGCCAGCACCTCGACCAGCTCCCAATCCCGGTACAGCGCCAGCGACCGCTCGTTGAAGGCGAAGCCGGTCACCGGTTCGCCCCCCAGCGTGCCGCGGTAGCGGTATGGGCCTTCCATGTATTCGATTGGTAGACCGTGCGCCGGGGCCGCCACCAGCGGCTCGCCAATGAGGTCCAGTTTCAGTGTGGTGCAGGTGATCCGGTGACGATCGGGCATGTATCGGGCCGGGGCAAGCGGACGCACCAGGGGCCGGACCGTTTCCGGCCATCGGACGTAGGTGCTGATCGTGACCTCGATGTCTTCGGCGCACTCCGGCGGCATGGCCGGGTCGGGGTAGCTCGTCGTCAGGCCGGTAAACGGCTGCAGCGCATTGCCGTTCGTGCGGTCGAACTGCCGCCAGATGCTCAAGTCGACACCATTGTCGAAATTGATGGTGCGCCATTCGTGCGACCTGGCCCGCGGGTCTCCCCCACTTCCCCCACCGCCGGCATATTTCGGAAACCACTGTCGGTCGACATGCCCGCCGCTGCCCGAGACCTCCTCGACCACGTCGCCCCAACGCAAGGTTCCGGTCATCGCCATTCCGGTCTGGAAATACGAGTACGTGTCGCTTTGGCCGAAGCAGACAATCTTCCCGTTGTAAGTCGACGCGCCAACCGGTGTCGGTGCACGCGTTGGTGTTACGGCCAAATCCAGTCGCATGGACCGACCGCAGTGGTCCTCGCCCACCAGGCTGACCCGATATGTGTAGGGCAGCAGTTCTCCGTCGCCGTTGCGGCAGGCGGTCCACGACGCGGTTCCTGCGCTGCAGTGGTAGCTGAGGTCGAGATAAGCCACGGCCATCGCGAGCTTGCGTAGCGCTCCCGGTTCCATGTTGGCCGGCGGCATGTCGTAATCCGTATAGGTGCCGTAGTCGCCGGTATCGAGGTCGAACAGCGCCATCGTGTAGAAGTCAGCGACGATCGTCCCCCCAGGCCGGTTCTTGTTGAAGATGGCCAGGAAGGCAAACGAGCGGCCACTCCCGGCGGCGTCGAGCCGCCCGGCGATGAACCAGGTGTCCGACTCCTGGTCGGGGTGTTCACCTTCTGCTTCGGGAAAATCCAGCTGGCTGTCGCCGGGCACCAACTCAAACGGGTAACTGCGCCAGTCGTCGTTCATGTCACGTCGTCGCTCACGGTGCGGGCTTCCTTGCCACGGCGCAATACTGCTTTCTTCGCTATGTTAGCGTCAATAGCAAAGTGGCGGTCGCGGTCCCATTCCCTGAGGAAGTGCCCCGATGACAGAAAATTCCGGCCATCGTTCCTATGACGAACTGTTCATCGGAGGGCAGTGGCGCAAGCCCGCCGACCCGCAGCAGCTCGCCGTGATCTCGCCACACTCCGAAGAGCCGGTCGGCCACGTCCAGGTGGCCGGGCCCGAGGACGTCGACGCCGCGGTCGCCGCGGCGCGACACGCTTTCGACCATGGCCCGTGGCCACGTATGAGCCACGCCGATCGGATGGGCAAGGTCGAACAGCTCGCCGGGATCTACGCCGGCCACATCGACGAGATGGCCGACCTGATCACGGACGAGATGGGGTCGCCGCGCAGTTTCAGCCGGCTCGGCCAAGGGGCGGCCGCCGCATCGCTGATACACCTCGCGCTGGCTGCCGCCCGCGACTTTCCCTGGGCGGAACGCCGCCAGGGCGTGCTGGGCGAAGTACACCTGCGCAGGGCCCCGGTCGGGGTGGTCGCGGCGATTGTACCGTGGAACGTGCCGCAATTCTTGATCATGCCCAAGCTGATCCCGGCCCTGATCGCGGGCTGCACGGTCATTGTCAAACCCGCACCCGAAACACCTTTGGATGCTTTGTGGTTGGCGGAGATGATCGAGCAGATCGATCTGCCCGAAGGGGTGGTTTCCGTACTTCCCGGAGGCACCGACGTCGGCGAGGCGCTGGTGCGCCATCCCGGGGTGGACAAGATCGCGTTCACCGGTTCCAGTGCCGTCGGGCGCCGCATCGCCACCCTGTGTGGCGAGCAGCTGAAACGCTTCAGCCTGGAACTGGGCGGCAAGTCGGCGGCGATCATCCTCGACGACGCCGACATCGACAAGACCGTGGCCGGCCTGAAGACGGCCGGCCTGATGAATAACGGACAGGCTTGCGTCGCCCAGACCCGCATCCTGGTCAGCGATCGGCGCCATGACGAGGTCGTCGACGCACTGGCCGGCATGATGTCGGCCCTGAACGTCGGCGACCCGGCCGACCAATCAACGGACATCGGGCCGCTTGTCGCCCAACGACAACAACGCCGCGTCCAGGATTACATCAAGTCCGGCCAAAGCGAAGGCGCCCGCGTCGTCCTCGGTGGCGAGGACAGCCCGGCTGAGCGCGGCTGGTACGTGCGGCCCACGCTGTTCGCCGACGCCACCAACGACATGCGCATCGCCCGCGAGGAGATTTTCGGCCCGGTATTGACCGTGCTGCGCTACCACGACGAGGACGACGCGATCCGGATCGCCAACGAGAGCGACTACGGCCTGGCCGGTTCGGTGTGGACGGCTGACATCGCACACGGCCTCGAGGTCGCGGCGGGTGTTCGCACGGGCACTTACGGCATCAATATGTACACCCTCGACATCGGCGCCCCGTTCGGCGGCTTCAAGCAATCGGGCATCGGGCGCGAGTTCGGTCCTGAGGGCCTGCACGAGTACGTGGAGCTGCAGACGTTGGTATGCAAAGGGCAGTTGCCGCCCCTATAGCAGATCCGGCCGCCATGACGGGTCGCGCCCAAGGCGCGCGAGAAGCCTTGCCTGCACATCCATCTCGTCATTCACCGCAAACGGGGCTTTGAACATTCCCGGCGGGCCGAAGGCCTGGAGATCCGCAGGCAAGTAGGCGTAGAACAGCTCACACCACGCGGGATCGAGCCGGTCGTCAGCTCCCACCGCGCGAGCGAGGTCCCACGTGTGCACTAAAACATCGCGTGTCAGGTTCGGTACCAGCTTGTAGGCGTCCAGCTGCGTTGCCCTGCCGGGTGCCAGGGCTTCTGTCAGCGACTCGTAGGTCAGTTGCCATCGCACCTGTGGGTCGTCCGGTGGCCGGCTGGGCTTCAATCCCAGCGGACGCAACACCAGTACGTCATGAAAACCGATGACGTGCTCCAGCACCGACCGGGCATCCCACTCGTCACAGGGCGAGCGCCGATTCCATCGGCCATGCGCCGACCGAACGGCCTCGCCGAACCGTCGACAGACCGTCAGATGCAGTTCGGCGACATCGTCATCGGTCACTTGCGGCATTCGGCATCTGCACGGTGAGCTCGACCGGACAGCACAGGGCGCCATGCTGATTGGTCACCTCGATCTTGATATCGACAAGACAGCGCGGCGGTTCCACCGAAGTGTCCCGCCGCTTTGCCACTGCCCGACCGCGGCCGATGATGGTGTCACCGGCATAGACCGAGCCGGCCAGCCTCAGCGAGCGGCGGACCACGCGACTGCTCGGGCCCGCCCAATCGGTTGCGACGCGGTCGGCGAATCCGGCGAGGTGCATGGTGTTGACGTAAATCGTTGGGTTGCCCTGCTTTTGGGCGTACTCCGGATCGAAGTGGCCCGGAAAATAGTCCCACGTTGCCCCGGCGTTCTCCACCACCCGCTGGTAGCTGATGTGGTCGACCACCTCTGGCAGCTCCACGGGAACCGTGATGTCGTTCCAGTCCAAATCCTCACCGGTCACGCGGGTGCTCCCGGAGTGAACCGAAATAAGGTATTCCGACACCTGGCGACGACGGCCCCGTCCTGACGACGATAAGTCTCCAGCGTTTGGACGAAATGACCGACACCGCGCCGAGTCTGCTTTTCCGGCGACACCGACACCAGTTCTTCGACAACGGTCAGCAGATCGCCCTCGATGATTGGCTCCAAAAACTCGACGTCGTTGGCCGCGTTGATGAATGTAGTGCCCGGCAGCGGCACCCGAAGCACCACCGACGCCGCCGGCGGTCTGCCCGCCGGTTCCCACGGCGGAGGTATCAGCCATCCCATCAACAGGGCAGGCGGGGCCAGCAGGCCTCCCCATCTCTGCCGAGCGAACTCCGCATCCCAATACGAACGATTGCCGTCGTGAACCATCGCGGCGAACAATTGGATGCGCGCACCGCTGACCGGGGTCCTCGCGGTTCGCGGTTCGCTCGCCGCGCCGACCATTCGCAGCGCGTCCTCGTAGGTGCCGAAGGTCAGCTGGTAGCTGAGGTCGGAGTCCACGTATCGGTGCCGCCTACATGACCAGCGGATGCCGGCTGGGCACCGAATCCCAAGAAAGCTCCCGGGATTCGAAATACCAGCCGCCGCGCTCGTAGATCAGCTTGTCCCGGAATATCCCGGTCGCACGCAGCGTGGTGTCGCCGTACATGGAGGCGTACAGCACGGCGACACAGCGCTGAGTGGCCTGGACCCCGTCGATGTGGATCTCGTGATCGACGGTCACCAAGCGCTGCCCGTCGCCGCCGTCGAACGCCGCACGCAGATCGGTGAACACCTCGCCATCGCGGGCGTAGCGGGCACCCGAATGACGGAACGTCGCGATCCAGCCCTCACGGTTGCCGTCGGAGTAGGCCCGGTTGTGCCGGGCGGTCAGGTCGAGGATGGCAGCGCGGCCAGTCGCGGCGTGGAGGAACTGTTCTTGCTGATACGTCAGGGTCATCTTGGCTCTCCAGCCTCTCTGGGAAATCACGGGGAAATTGCCCTCATGTAACACTAACTTGACTTAGCGACTGACGATATAACCGTGTCTTTCGCGATCCCAGGCGCTGGGATTTAGTCCCCGGGTTCGCAACAAATCTTTGCGTATTCTTCCAATGACGTTCTTCGGAAGTTCATTGACCGTCTCGACGAATCTCGGCACGCAGAAGTACGGCATGCGAGCAGCGCAGAAGTCGAGCAACTCTGCGAAATCCAGTGCGGCACCGGGGCGCAACGTCACGATCAGCAGGATATCGTCCTCGCCCAACTCACTGGGCACCCCGATTGCCGCGGCTTCGGCCACCGCGGGATGGCGCATGACGACGGTTTCCACTTCGACCGAGGAGATGTTCTCACCGCGCCTGCGCAGCGAATCTTTGATGCGGTCCACATATGTCAGGTTCTGGTCCCCATTCTCGTCAGGGTCGAGTCGGCCGAGGTCTCCGGTACGGAACCACTCCGGGTGCGGTTCAACCTGCAGGCCCTGGCTCACATAGCCTTCGCTCATCACGTGCGGGTACCTGGCCCGGCAGGTGATCTCTCCGACGGTGCCGGCGGGAACCGGACTGCCGTCCTCGTCGACGATGCGCACGTCGAAGTTGGGGTTGGGCCGGCCCGACGTTCCGGGGACGCCTTCGTCGGCCACACTCTTGACAGCGATCGGAAAAGCTTCGGTCATCCCGTACATCGTGACGATGCGACACCCGTAACGCTTTTCGATGTCGCGGTACGAGTTCGCGTCGATGGGTGCGGCCGAGATGAACCGCAGCGGCAGCTGCGCGTCACTCGAATCGGCGGGCAGGTTCTGCAGCATCGAGACCATCGCGCCGGCGCCGGCGAAGCCTATGGCACCCCGGGCGCGGACGTCATCCCATACCTCGCTGGGACGGAAGGCCCGCGCCAGCACGGTCGTTCCGCCGACCAGCATCGGAGCCAGCACGCTGGGCGCTGCGCTCAGGTGGAACAGCGGCATCGCCGTCCACAGCACCTGCCCCGCGCGAAATTCCCATGCCGAAGCGGCAGTCGCGGCCACCGAGAACAGGTAATGCCAGGTTGTGGCAACCGCTTTCGACGGGCCGGTGGTGCCCGAGGTATAGAACAGCGCCCCCAGCTCGTCGGCCCTCGCGGATACGTCGGGCCCGCGGCCGCCGCGCGCAAGCGCGCGGCTCAGTGAATCGTCCTGCACCACAATGTCAGTCACCGTGTCCAACCGGTCGGCGACCTCGTCGACGCGGGGACGTCGTTCATCGTCGGTGAGGATCACCTTGGCCTGCGACAACCGGAGGGTGTGCAGCAGGAAGTCGCCCCGGTTCGCGGCGTTGACCGCGGCGCTTACCGCGCCGATGCGCGCCGCGCCCAGCCAGAAATACACCCACTCGGGGCAGGTGGCGGTGAACAGCGCCACGCAGTCGCCCGGGCCGACGCCCAATTCGGTCAGCATGTTCGCCGCCGCGCAGGATCGTTGCCGCATCTGCTCGAAGGTCACGTCGACGCCGGCAATCGACATCATCACCCGGTCGGGATACTGCTCGGCCCGGCGATCCAGCACGGCCGGCACGGTGAATCGATCAACGCCGAAATCGGAGGGCCGGAGCAAGTCTCAGGCCTTGGCAGCCGCCGGGTCGGGCTCACCTTCGGCGGTGTAGCCGAAGTCGGTGGGCGACGGTTGTGTGCCCGGGTAGAAGCGGTGTGCCCAGCGGCGCAGGGCGGCGTAGTCGTGTGCCTCCTCGGGCGCCAGGTTCGGCTTCTCCAGATATTTCATGTTCTCCCAGGTGAAAAAGTCCTGTTTGATGACTTCTTGCTGCAGCGCCAGGAATTTGGTCGCACGCCCGGCGGGCACGTCGCCGGTGTCGCCAGGCTCGCGAATGGAAGCCTGAGTGTAGAAGTAGTCGGTGTAGTCCTGGTCGACCGGCGTCTGTCCGGTGACCTGGATGGTGGCGACCAACTCGCTGGGGAAACGCACGATGCCCAGTCCAAGCGAGTAGTTGTCGTAGATGATCTTGGCGTCGACCGGCCCGTTCGGGGTCAACCAGGTCGATGCGCGGCCGCCGCCGAAATGCGCGTTGACGGTGGCGTGCAGGTGATAACCCGCTACCTCGAATGACGCGGTGGTGGCGGGGTTGGCGGCCTTGTGCACGTATTGGACGTGGTACGGGTCGGCCGCGTTCTCGATGATCATCTGCGGGTGCACCTTGACCCGGTTGAGCATCTGGGTGTGCGGGTGCAGTGGGTAGTACTCGTTGGTTTCCAGTTCAGGCAGCACCGGCGGTTGCCAGTACGGCGCCCGGCCATGACGTTCGTGCCAGACGACGATGAAGCCGTACCACTCCTTGGTCGGATAGGTGCGGATGCGGACGTTGTTCTTGCAGCCGATCTTGCTGTACGGGATCAGCGCATTGGTGCCGTCGCCGCGCCAGCGCCAGCCATGCCACGGGCAGACGATGTTTTCGCCTTCCACGGTGCCGCCGACGCCCAGGTTGGCGCCGAGGTGCTGGCAGTATGCGTCCATCACATGTACCTGGCCGGACTCGGTGCGGAACAGCACGAGCTCCTCACCGAAGTAATGCACCCGCTTGACTTGACCGGTCTGCAGATCGGAGGCGAAGGCGACGATGAACCATCCCGTCGGGAACCGGTAGGTCGACAGCGCAATGCCGCCCTGCCCGAACTCACGTTCCGACGGATCTTCGCCCGACTGGGAAGTCGGGTCTGAAATCGTATGCGTCACGAGTACTCCGTATCCCGCGCGGCCGAGGGCAACTGGGCCGCCCTCAACTCACCGCGGTTCGACGTCTGGCTCTATTTTTACTATTTTAAGCATTGAACGTCAACGCGGCACCGGCCGGTCGCCGTGTGGTGTGCAAAGAACCGGGGTTGCAAATGACGGCTGCGGCAGTGGATCTCTCTGATTTCGCCTTGTGGCGCAACGGTTTTCCGGACGAGCTGTTTGCCGACTTGCGGCGCAGCAGGCCGCTTTTCCGGCATGGCCTGACGCCGGGCGTTGCCAAGACGGTCCAGCGGGACTTCTGGGTGACGACCAAGCATCGCCACGCGGTGCGCCTGCACCGGGATGTGGATTCGTTCACCGCGGTGGACGGCCCGCTGATCCAGCCGGTGGGCATGTTTTCCTCGTATCCGACGATCATCAACATGGACCCGCCCGGGCTGAACAAACGCCGCAAGCTGATCTTCAACGCTTTCAACCCACGGGCGATCACCAAACTCGAGGACGGCATCCGGGCTCGTGCGGCGAGGATGATCGACCATCTGCTCGCCGGGGGCGGCGGTGACTGGATCTGCGACGTCGCCGATGCGCTCCCGATGACGGTCATCGGCGACATCATCGGCATACCGGAATCCGATCGGCCGCGGATCTTCGATTCCCTTGACCGCATCCTGAAGGCCAGGTCGCCCGAGGCGCGGCTGAGCCGGCAAGACGAAACCGATCTCTACGCCACGATCTTCGGGTACGCGATGGACCTCACCGCCGAAAAACGGCGCAATCCCGCCGACGACATCTGGAGCACGCTGGCATCCGCGGTGATCTCCGGCGAAGACGGTGAAGAGTTCAGCCTGCCCGCCAACGAACTCGAGTTCTTCTTCTTCGTGCTGACGTTCGCCGGCAGCGACACCACCAAAAACGCCCTGGCCATCGGGCTGCAGGCGTTCGTGGCCAATCCAGAGCAGATGGAGCGGTATCGCGAACAGGAGGAACTGCGGCCCAGCGCCGTTGAGGAGGTGCTGCGCTGGGCGTCACCGGTGGCGTACTGGACGCGCACGGCCAAGGTCGACGTGGAGATGGACGGCCAGCACATCCCCCAGGGCGACCGGGTGCTGTCGATGCTGCGTTCGGCGAACCGCGACGAGGAAGTCTTCTCCTCGCCATTCACCTTCGACATCGGCCGTCAGCCCAACCCGCACGTGGCTTTCGGCGGCGGCGGACCACACCACTGCCTGGGTGCGATGCTGGCGCGCGCGGAACTTCGCGCGGTGTTCGACGAACTGCTTCTGCGATGCGACAACGTCGAAATCGGTCCGGCCAAAGTGGCTTATCCGAATCTGACCACCAACATGTCGATCTACGACGAGATGGCGATATCGCTAACCGAGCGGCGATAGCTCAGTAGGGCGCCGGCGTGTTGCCGAATGCAGCCAACACCGCCAACGGGTCCAGGTAATCGCGCCAGTGGCTGATCTTGCGGTCTTTGATCGTGATCACCGAGATGAATCGGTTGACGTACGGCGCACCCGTGCGCACCACCGTGCCGTGCATGGTGTATTCGAGAACCACCACCGACTTCTCGGGGTCGTAATAGCGGTACACGTCGCTGCCGTGACTCTGAACGATCGATTTCCCGTAATCGGAGTACAGCTCGGCCAGCGCTTCTCGCCCGACAATCTTGCGCGGGTAATCCGGGACGGTGATGACGAATTCGACCACCACATCCTCGGCGTGCATATCAAAGAAATCGGTCCCGTCGACCAACCCCGCTACGGCCTCGGCGACAACCTCGAAATAAGGCCGCATCGCGGCGTACCTCGCCATGTCTCGCGACGACATGCCCGCACTCTATGACGCACCGCCGACATGTGCATGGCGGCGATAGGTCAGTCGCGCAGCCGCAGCGCGGCCTTAGGGCACTGCTCCACTGCGGCGCGGACGTCGATCTCCCGGTCGGGTGCCACCGGGCCGTCCGCGGTCTGCACCACGTCCGCGTCGCCCAGTTCAAATATGTCCGGGGCGATCGATTCACAGAAGCCGTTGGCTTCACACAAGTTCTCGTCGACGGTTACGCGCATCAGATGTCCCCTTACTCCTATAGGCCTTTGGGACGGGTCCCGATCACCCCGCCGGTTGCCAGGCTCGTTAGTTCTTCGTCGGTCAGCCCGCACCGATCGCGCAGTATCTCTCCATTGTGCTCGCCCAGCCTCGGCGGCGGACGCAGCAGCCACCTGTCGTGGCCGACCAGCGTGGCGAACGGCGGGCACGGATAAAGACCCGACCCGGTACTGGGATGGTCCAGTGCCTCGAAGAATCCCCGATCACGTAGCTGGGGGTTGTCGGTGACCAACGACGGCGACACCACGGGCGCGGCGGGAATGCCCGCGCCGGCCAGACCCTCCACCGCTGAGTCAAGAGGCTGGTTGGCGAACCACTCCTGCAGCCGGCGATCGATATCGTCGGCTCGCTGTTTTCGCCCGCTGACGCCCGAGACGCCCTCGTCACACCACGCGGGCCGATCCATCAGATCGACCAGGGCATGCCACTGCTGGTCGTCTTGCACGGTGACCGCGATCCAATCGTCTGAGCCGGCACAGCGGTAGAGGTTCTGGATCACCTCGCAGTGACCGCGGTTGCCCCGTCGGCTCAGCGTCGTCCCGAAGACCTCGGATTCGATCGCCTGGATCGCGGTGGCGTTCAACACCGTTTCCAGCATCGGCAGCTCGACCAGCTGTCCCGTTCCGGTGCGCTCGGCGAAGTTCAGCGCGGCCAGCACGGCGAACGCGGCGTGCACGCCGGCCAGCGGATCGCAGGCTCCGCGTGGCGTCACCGGCGGAGCTTCCGGCAGTCCGGTCACCCAGGCCAGGCCGGCGATCTGCTCCATGGTGGGGGCGAATCCGACCCGGTCACGCCACGGGCCGGCCAGCCCGAACGCGGGCATCCGGGCGACGACGAGTTTGGGGTTGACCTCCAACAGCACGTCGGCAGTGAGCCCGAACTGGTCCATCACCCGCGGCGAGAAGTTCTCGATCACGACATCGGCGCCGGCCGCCAACTTGAGGAACAACCTACGCCCGTCGGGTGAGTTCAAATCCAGTGTGACCGAACGCTTGTTGGTGTTCATCGCGTGGAACACCCAGCCGTACTCCCACCAGTCGTCCACATCGGTCCGCATCCCGCCGGAGTAACGAATGCCGTCGGGCCGCTGTATCGACTCGACTTTGACGACGTCGGCTCCGAAGGCGGCCAGTAGGTGGGTTGCGGCCGGCCCAGCCCAGAACGCGGTGAGGTCGATGATGCAAACACCCTCGAGGGGCCGCCTGCGCGGCGCCGGTTCCCCTTCGAGTTCGCTTTTCCGCCAAGGCGACTCGTCATTGTCGGCACCCACCGCCGCGGTGCGGCCCAGTGGCGCGGGCGCACACGCCGACATCAGCCACGGCGCACGGGGCTGGTGAAAGCCCGCAGGGTTGCGGACAAACACCTCACGCTGCCGCACGTACTCCATGCCCCGGATGGTGGAGCCGTTGCCCAACGCCGCGATCGGCAGCCGGAACAATTGCCCGAGTTCGACGATCTCGGCGACGGTGCGTTCAGCCAGCCACGGGTGAATCTGCTCGCGGATCAGGTCGCGGTATCCCCACCGGCCGATCTGAAAACGCAGCTGTTCAATTTCCTCGAGCTGCGGGCATTCGACCATCGCCACGAAGTCGAGCCACTGCTGACCGGTGACCATGGTGATCCCGACGTAGCCGTCCTTGGCCGGTTCGATCGAAGGCACTTCGGTGGTACGGCTGATCGGCGGCACTCGCAACAGCTGCGAATGCAGCCATTCGCTGCTTTGCGTCAGGGTCATCGCCTCGAGCATGGACAGGTCGAGATGCTCGCCGGGACCGCCGTGCTCGACGCGGCGGCGTACCGCCAGCGCACCGAACGCGGCGCACACACCACCCATGTACTCGCCGAGGTCCCCGCCGATTGAAATCGGGGGGCCGGCGGGATCGCCGCGGAAGCCGGGCGAGCCGGCCCACGCTTGTAAGGTGAACTCGCTGGCTGCGCGGTCGGCGTACGGTCCGGTCCAGCCGAAGTCGGAGATGGTGACGATGACCGCCTGCGGTGAGTCGGCCAGCAGCCGCTGGGGATCGACGCCGAGCGCCGCGGCCCGCGACCGGCCGGCGGTGACGACCACGATGTCGGCGGCGGCCAGTTCGGCACGATATCGCTCGGAATCTTCGGCGATGGTCATGCTGCGCTTGCCCGCGTTGAGGTAGCTGAAGAACGGCGAACTGGAGCCATCGGGCACCGGCGAACAGGTCGCGGAGTGCCCCCGCAACGAATCTCCTTGCGGTGGTTCGAATTTCCGTACCTGCGCCCCGGCGTCGACCAACAGCTTGCCGCAATAGCTGCCGGCTATCCGGTCACTGATCTCGACGACTCGCAACTCGTGAAGCGGTGTCGGCCAGCTGTCGGATCCGCGACTCACCCAGCTATTTATACCATTACTGCTAAAATAGCTAAGCCAGCCAGTGCGCCTGTATTGAGGATCGGATGACCGCCTTGGGAATTGGGACCGACGCACGTCGCCGATTGTCGGCGCCGAGGATCGCCGAAATCGTAGCCGACGAGTTGCGCCGTCAGATCATCGACGGCGAACTCTCCGATGGCGATCTGCTGCCGCGCCAGGAGGTGCTGGTCGAACAGTTCAACGTCAGCTTGGTCTCCCTGCGGGAAGCGCTGCGGATCCTGGAAACCGAGGGACTGGTCTCGGTCCGGCGGGGCAACCGAGGCGGCGCCGTCGTGCACGCACCGGCGAAGACCAGCGCGGCCTACATGCTCGGCCTGCTCTTGCAGAGCGAGTCCGTTGAGGTCGCCGATCTGGGCATGGCGTTGCGGGAACTCGAGCCGGCCTGCGCCGCGCTGGCGGCCCGGCGGCCCGACCGGGCGGACACGTTGGTGCCAGAACTCAAGCGGGTCAACGATTCGATGGCCGAGCATCTCGACGATGGTCGGCTCTTCACCGAAATCGGCCGCCAATTCCACGATCTCGTCGTCCGCGGTTGCGGAAATCACACCATCATCGCGGTGGTCGGCAGCTTGGAGACGCTGTGGACCAGCCACGAACAACGGTGGGCCGACGAGAGCGCGGCGCGTGGCACCTACCCGTCGCTGGCACAGCGCCGGGCGGTGCTCAGCACTCATATCAAGCTGGCCGAGACCATCGCGGAGGGCGACGTCGACCGGGCTCGTCGCATCGCGGGCCGCCACCTCGCCGACACGCAAACTTATGTGTTGTCCGGCCGGCCCGATCAACGGATCTATGCGCTTTCGCCGCAGGCGTTGTCACGCCCAAGGGATATCCGGCACTCCTGAGAGGCGGCCTGCAACGTCCATGCGAACCGCATTGGTCACCGGTGGCAGCGGCGGGATCGGCAAAGGATGCGGTCGCAAGCTGTGCGAGCTGGGTTACGACGTGGTGCTGGCGGCGCGACGCGAAGGTCCCTTGCGCGCCGCTGCCGAGGAGATGGGTGCCCGTCATATCGTGGCCGATGCATCCGATCCGGACGGATTTTCTGCTGCGATAACCACATTGGAGGCGATTGACCTCGTCGTCCACGCTGCCGGCACGCTGGGCGGTACCTACGCGCGCAAGCAGACATTCGAGCAGTGGCAGACGATTATGTGTGCCAACCTGGATTCGTGCTTCGTGGTCACCGCCGCCGTGCTGCCCCGGATGCGCGCGGGCTCGCGGCTGGTGTTCATCTCGTCGTCGGCGGCGCACGAGCCCATGATGGGTCGGACGGCCTACTCCGCGTCGAAGGCCGGCATGAACGCGTTCGCCCGGGCCTTGGCGCTCGAAGTCGATCGTGACGGCATCGCCGTGCACATCGTGACGCCGGGCCCGGTGGAAACCGAGATGCTGCAGGATGTTCCCTTCGAGATGTATGCAATTCAGGTGTCCGACGTCGCGGAGGCGGTCGCGTGGCTGGACACCGTCGACCCGTCGGTCGATCTACCGGAGATACGGCTTTCCGCCGTGCAGCGGGGTCCCTTCGCCCGTGCGCCGATTGTGCCTACGGAAGCCCGTCGCCGGCGTCGGGGAACGCCTTGATCACCGATTCCCCGAACTCGTGCAGCGAATCGGGAGCGGCGAAATCGGCGAACCACACGTAGAAGCGTTCTACCCGTTGGACGGCCAGACCGGCGAAATGTCCGACCAGCTCGTCGGCATCTCCGCAGACCAGCCCCGAGCCCAAGTTGCCGAAGCGTCGGCTGCTCACTTCGCGGACGGTGTTCGGGTCGCTGCCCGACCGGACGAAGCCCACCATCTGCTGAATCGACACCCGCGCCGTCCCCGCTGAAGGGGCCAACGTGGGCAGCTTATCGAGGTGATTGGCCGGCAGGTTCCACCAATCCGCGTGTCTGCGAACGAGTTCCATCATCCGGGGCCCAGCGCCACCCAGGACCAGCGGTATCGGATGGGACCGTCGTGGAGCCTGCGCAGCCTTGCCGGCCCCATCGGCCTCCCCATCGCCCCAGTACTGCCTGATCAGCTCGAGGTGGCGCCCGAGTTGCTCGACCCTGGCTTTCGGATCCTGTTGACCCACATCGAATCTGGTGAACTCGGCCGGCCAGGACCCCGCACCGAGGCCGAGCTCGAATCTGCCGTCCGACGCCTCCGACAAGGTGACGGCTTGTTTGGCGAGCACGGCCGGATGCCGGAAGGCATCGCACAGAACCAGGTGACCGATCCGCAGCCGCTCGGTCTTGGCCGCTACCCAGGTGGCAATGCCCATTGCCTCCCAGATGTTTTCGTCGGGCAGCCCGGGCGCCTCGAGGTGATCGATGAACGCCATTCCGTCGAAACCGCTGGCCTCGGCATGGCGCGCTCGCTCAGCGATGTCCGCCGCGGACAACCTCACCTGCGGCAGGAACAGATACCACTCGACCATGCACCCACCTAGGCTCGTGCCGATTGCAACGGCGTCGCTAGTTTACTATTTTTATTATGTTAGGGGTCTTATGGATGTCGGTCTGACTTCGGAGCAGCTGTCGCTGCGCGACACCGTGCGCGACATCCTGCGCACCGAGTGTCCCCCCGACGCGGCCCGCCAGGCGATGACCGATCCGGAGCGCTGGCGCACCTTGTGGAAGACGGTCGTCGACCTTGGCTGGACGGAACTTGCCGCACCCGACGCTACCGGCGATTACGGACCCGTCGAGCTGGCAGTGGTTCTCGAGGAATGCGGCGCCGCGATCGCGCCGATCCCGTTGCTGAGCAGCGTCGGTCTGGCCGCGGGCGCGTTGCGTGCCGCTGGCCTCGACGCGGTGCTCACCGACATTGCCGGCGGCGTCGTCGCCACCCTGGCGGTGCACTCCCCCGGCCGCCGACTACCCGGGGCACCGATGACGCTGCAGCACGGACGGCTGCGCGGACGGGCGGTAGCGGTCCCCAACCTGTCACGGGCGGAGCTGATCGTCACGCTGGCCCGATCTGATGACGGCGTCCTGGTAGCCGTGGCACGCTGCGGCGACGGCGTGACGCCGGTGCCGGCAGGCGAGTCCACCGACCCCGCACAACCGGTGGCCCACGTGGAGATCGACGCCGAGCCATTGGCAACCGCACGGATAGGTGTCGGGTCGGCGTTGACAGCACCATTGGTAGCCGCCGCGGCCGACCTGGTCGGCGTGGCGAGCGCCGCTCTGCACCGCTCCGTCGAGCACGCCAAGGCACGCCGTCAGTTCGGTACTCCGATCGGGGCGTTCCAGGGGATCAAACACGCGCTGGCCGATAACTACGTCAGCCTGGAACGTGCCCGCAGTCTCACGTACGCGGCGGCGGCCCGCCTCGGCGATCCCAGCGCCGCCCCCGTCGACGCCTGGACTGCCGCGGCGCTGGCCAAGGCGGCAGCCGGCGACGCGGCGGCCAATTGTGCGCGCACCGCGGTCCAGGTGCACGGCGCGCTGGCGCAGACCTGGGAGCACGACATCCACCTCTACGTGCGGCATGCCTGGCAAGGCGCCGCGATGCTGGGCGACAGTCGTGCGCTTTACCACGCGGTGGGCCGCCGTTTCGCGGGAGGCGCGGCGTGACGAGCCCGGCACGCACTCGATCGGAGGTGGTCGCCGAGTTCGCGGCCTGGTTGACGGAATTCCTGCCGAATGACTACTACGAGCAGTATCGCCGGTACCGCTGGGACCTCACGCTGCGGCGTGACTATCAGCGGGCCGCATTCGAGGCCGGGTGGATACAACCGACCTGGCCCCGCGAGCACGGCGGTCGATCGCTGGGCTTGCGTGACGCGATGGAGGTACGGCTCGAAGGGGCGATGCGCTCGGCGCCCAAGCTGCCCAACATCGCCGGCCCCAACGTCGCCGCACCCGGCATCCGTCAGTTCGGCACACCTGCCCAGATCGACCGCCTGCTTGTCCCGCTGCTGCGCGGCGACGAATGGTGGGCGCTGGGGATGTCCGAGCCGGAAGCCGGGTCGGATTTCGCGGGCTTGCGCACCCGCGCGGAGCGCGACGGAGATGTTTTCCGGGTCAACGGTCACAAGATCTGGACCACCCAGGCACACGAGTCGCGATGGTGCACCCTGTATGCCCGCACCGATCCGGATGCGGCGAAACACCGCGGCATCTCTTGCCTGATCCTCGACCTGCATTCGCCCGGAGTGCGGATCGAACCGATCCGGATGGCGTCGATCTCCGACGAGACCTTCTGCGAGGTCTTCCTCGACGACGTCGAGGTGCCCGTGGAGAGCCTGCTGGGGCCACTCAACGGAGGCTGGAACGTCGCGCTGTCCTCGCTGCAGCATGAGCGCCAGATGATCTGGATCATGAACTGGGTCGAGATCAAGCGCGGTCTCGACTCGGTACAGGGCACCTGCGCCACAGAGACGAGCTCAGACATCTACGCCGAACTCGGCTCGCTGCTCGCCGATGCCGAAGCGCTGCGAGCTACCGGATACCGTGCGCTGGGCAACGAACTAGCGGGACGGCCCAGCCCAGAAGCCGACATCCTGAAACTTCTCGGATCGGTTACCTTGCAGCGTGTTTGGGAACTCAGCGCTGCCGCGGCAGGTCCGCACTCGGCGGACGATCCGGATCTGCTCTTCGAACGCCAGGATGCGCTGGCCGCGACCATCTACGGCGGAACGTCGGAGGTCCAGCGCAACATCATCGCCGAGCGGCTGCTCGGGCTGCCGAAGGGATGACGACGATGGATTACGACCTCGGCGACGACGCCGGCCGGCTGCGAAACCATCTGCGGGAGCTGATAGCCAATCACATCCCCGCCGACTTCCTCGGCGCCTGCACCGACGATCCGCGAGACCTGGCTACCACCGAAACGTTCTGCAAGCTGCTGGCTTCCGAGGGCCTGCTGGCGCTGGCCTGGCCGAAAGAGCATGGGGGCGGCGGTGGTTCGGTCTGGCAGCAGACGGTACTGCGCGAGGAAATGTGGGCCCAACACGAGCCGCGTGGTCCGCAGTACATGGGCATCAACTGGGTCGGTCCGGCACTGATGCGCTACGGGACGGCCGAACAGAAGGCCAAGCACCTGGCGGCCATCGCGTCCGGGGACGTGATCTGGTGCCAAGGATTTTCGGAGCCGGAGGCCGGAACCGATCTCGCGTCGTTGCGTACCCGTGCTGTGGCCGATGGCTCGGACGCCGGTGGCTGGCGCATCACCGGCCAGAAGGTGTGGACGTCGTACGCACTGATGGCGTCCTGGTGCGTGCTGGCGGCGTGCACGGACCCCGCCGCCCCAAAGCCCAAGCGGCTCACCCTTTTTCTGATCCCGATGGACCGGCCCGGTTTCACCGTCCGACCGATCCCGTCGATGCTGGGACCGCATCACCTCAACGAGATGTTCCTGGACGACGTGCCGGCGTTCCCCGGCGATGTCCTCGGCGAGGTCGGCGACGGGTGGCGGGTGATGCGCGAGGCGCTGGCATTCGAGCGGGTGGGCATCGCACGGTACGCACGCTGCGAATCGCTGCTCGACCGGATGCGCACCGAACTCGGCGACGACTGGAATGGGTTGCCCGAAACGATTCGCGCCCGCTGGGTTCGGGCGCTCGTCGACCTCCGGGTCGCCAGACTGCTGGCCTATCGGGCTGTGTCGTTGCAGGACGACCCGGCAGCGGGTGCGGTGGCCAGCGCCGCCCGCATCGCCACCACGACCTGCGATCAGCAGGTCGCCGAGTTGCTGTTCGACGTGCTAGGTCCGACCGCGCTGGATAGCGGCACCTCCGCAGCGTTGCACGGAGCGATTGAAGACCATTGGCGTTACGCACAGGCGGCCACCGTCGCATCGGGCACCATCGAAGTGCAGCGCATGCTGGTGGCACGGGCCGTATTGGGAGAGCACCGGTGAAAACCGATCTGCCACAAGATATTAGCGACTTCGCCGCTGTCGCCACCAAGCGGCTCAATCGGCTGGGCGGGCCACCCGCGGCGCTGCGTGCCGAGACCGATGACGAGATTCGGCACTCGGCGCGTGCGGCCCTGAGCGAGGTCGGCGCGTTCGAACTCGATGTCCGCTCGGCGGCCGACGACCTGTTGGCCGCCGCGGTGCTGTGCCAGGCCGCCGGCGCAACCGCTCTGCCCTATCCACTCGTCGAAGAGCTGCTGGCGATCGACGGCGCCCGACTGGCCCTGGTCAATCCCGAGGCGCCGCGAATCGATCACGGCGATCTGGCTGGCGACTGGATCGCCGCAGACATGGACGGCAACCGCTACCGCGCGGAGCCCGCGTCGCGGACGAACGCCAAATTGGGGCCGTTTCTGGTGCCGGCCACTCTGAGCGCACCCCATGGAACCGTCCCGGCGAACGACGTTAACCTTCATCTCGTGCTGGGATCATGGCGGATTCTGGGAGCGGTGCAGCAGTCATTGCAGATCGTCACCGAACATGTGCGCGCCCGTATCCAGTTCGGCAAACCGCTGGCGGACTTCCAGGCGGTCAGGTTCGCCGTCGCGGATGCCGCTGTCGCGGTGCGCGGGCTGCACGAGCTCGCCAAATACACCATCTCGCGTCCGGAATCGGTATCACCGCAAATCCGTTCGGCCGATGCACTCGTTCTTCGGCTCAAGGCATCCGATACCGCACGGCAGGTGCTGCGCACTTCTCATCAGTTGCTCGGCGCTCTGGGTTTTTGCGACGAGTCCGACGTCAGCGTGCTCGACCGGCACACCCAGCCGCTGATCCGGTTGCCGCTGAGCGTCGAGGAACTGGCTCTGCGACTGATACCCGGCGTGCCCGACGGCTCGCTGGAGACACTGTTCAGCGGGCCGGTATCGGCGTGAGCACCCAACCCGTCGCGGCCGGAGTGACTCCTGACCCGTTCGAAGACGGAATCCCGTTCGGGACCAAACTGGCGCAGCTGGCCGAAGAACGGCGCGACGACGCAGCCGTGACCAATGTCGCGCTCGACGGCGCCGCGCAGGCCCTGACCTTTGGTGAACTCGACGCTCGCGCCAACCAATGGGGACGGGCGCTGGCCGCCAGCGGCGCCGAGACGGGTTCCCTTGTGGCACTTGCAATTCCCAATTCTCAGCATCTCGTGCTCGCTACGCTGGGGTGCTGGAAGATCGGCGCGGTTCCCGTTCCCATGCACTGGGATCTGCCCGAATGGGAGCGAGACCGGGTGCGCGACGTGATCGACCCCGCCGTGGTCGTCGACGAAAAAACCCGGTGGGAGTTGGAAACGCGGGCCGCCGGGGAGTCCGCAAGCCCGCTGCCCGCAACCGTTTCCCCCAACGCCAACGGAATCTGCAGCAGCGGGTCGACCGGCGTACCCAAAGTGATCCTCAGCCTGGCGCCATCCCTCTGGACGCCTCAGCACGGCGAGCCGTTCTTGTCGAACTGGACACCGGTAGCGCAGCCCCAGACGATCATGGTGCCCGCGCCGATGTATCACACCAACGGCTTCGCCACCTTCCTCTTCCTGCTCGCGGGCGACCACCTGGTGGTGCTCGAAAAGTTCGACGCGGCACTGGTTTTAGACGTGGTCGAGCGCTATCGGATCACCAACTTCACGGCCACGCCCACGATGCTGTCGCGCATCGCGGCCCGGCCCGACGTCCGGCAGCGCGATTTGTCCAGCGTCGTCTTCATCCTGCAGGGCGCCGCGGTGATGCCGCCATCGCTCATGCACACCTGGTGCGAGCTGCTGAGCCCGGAGCAGATCGTGACGGCGTACGGCATGACCGAGAACCTCGGGCTCACCGCGCTGCGCGGCGACGAGTGGCTCGCTCATCCCGGCAGTGTCGGCCGCGGTTTTCGCGACACCGAGATCCGGATCCTGAACGCCGACAAGAAACCGCTCGGCCCCGGCGAACACGGCGAGATCTACCTCCGCGCGCCGATGAGCGCGGGATCCCGCTATCTGGGCGGGGCGGCGCCGCTGCCGTCGACCGACGACGGCTTCGTTTCCGCCGGCGACATCGGGTACCTGGACGACGACGGCTACCTCTACATCGTTGACCGCCGCGTCGACATGATCATCACCGGCGGCGCCAATGTTTTTCCGGCGGAGGTGGAGTCCGCGCTCGCGGGCCATCCCGGCATCGCCGACGTGGTAGTCATAGGGCTCGCCGACCCGCAGTGGGGACGTCGGGTACATGCCGTGGTGCAACTCGCCGACGCCAATGGGCAAGACCCGCTCACCGAGCAGCAGGTGATCGAGTACGCCAAGAGCCGGCTCGCCCACTACAAGGCCCCCAAGACCGTCGAGTTCGTGGACGCGATTCCCCGCACCGCGGCCACGAAGGTCAATCGCTCGGCGATGATCGCAGCCCGGGGCGGCTGAGCGGCCACCGCGGCTTGAGCGCGACAGGTCGTCGGACACACGCGCTATACTCGAACACATGTTCGAACACTATTACGCCTCCCTCCCGACCCCGGAGTCGGCGGCGTTGCTGGATCGGGTGCGGGAGGCGGGGCGCGCCGAGGCGCGGGCCGCAGCCGAGCGGTTGGTGGCTGTCGGTGAGCTGTTCGTGCTGCGTTGTCGCGATTCCGGGGAGACGCAGGACTGGGCTACCCACACCTGGGAGGCGGTGTGCGCGCAGGTTGCCGCGGCGTCGCAGTGCAGCGTGGCGATGGGGTCGAGCTACCTGCGCTACGCGATGGCGATGCCGACCGGCTGCCCGAATTGGGGAAAGTGTTCCAGGCCGGCGACATTGACTATCGGGCGTTCCAGACGATCGTGTTTCGCACCGAGTTGATCACCGATCCCGAGGTGTTGGCGAAGGTGGATGCTCGGCTGGCGGTGCTGGTATCGCGGCGCCCGTCGCTGATACGCGGGGGGTTGGCCGCCGCGGTGGATCGCGTGGTGGCCGCCGTCGATACTGATTTGGTGCGCCGGGCCGCCCAGGCCGCCCAGGATCGGTTTGTTGACGTTCAAGCCGACCCCTCGGGAATGGCCTGGATCGACGGAAAGGTGTGGGCCAGCACCGGCCACGCCCTGGACCGTCGGCTTAACGAGTTGGCTGCCACGGTGTGTGAGGGCGATCCGCGCACCGCGAGGCAGCGGCGCGCCGATGCGCTGGGGGCGCTGGCCGCCGGGGCCGAGCGGCTGGTGTGTGGCTGCGGGCGTGCCGACTGCGGCGGGACGGGGCCGGCCGCGAGCAACGTGGTGATCCACGTGATCGCCGACCAGGCCGCCGTCGAGGGCCGCGGGTCCACGCCGGGCGTGGTGGCCGGGGTCGAGGGACTCATCCCGGCCGAGCTGATCACGGAGCTGGCCAGGTCGGCCCGGCTGACGCCGCTGCGCCCACCGGCGGGCGCCGAACCCGGCTACATCCCCTCCACCAAACTCGCCGACTTCGTCCGCTGCCGGGACCTGACCTGTCGGGCCCCGGGCTGTGACCGCCCAGCCGCCCGCTGCGACATCGACCACACCGTCCCGTATGCCGCCGGCGGTGCCACGCACCTGTCGAACCTGAAATGTTTGTGCCGCCTTCGTCATTTGCTCAAAACATTCTGGGGCTGGCGCGACCGACAGCTGCCCGACGGCACCGTCACTCGTGCAGGATACCCCTCCGAGCCGAGACTCCGCAGGTTCGAATCCTGTCGGGGCACTATCTGACCAGCGTAAACGTAAGTTCATGCAAGTTTCGTGCGACAGGAGCGGAAATCCCGCCATCATCGGCTAGGGTGCGAATCGTGTTCGCGTGCCAGCGCTGCGATGCGGTACCCGAGCCCATCGCCGACATCAATCTGGTGGTGGTGCGCCACGGTCCCGGCTGCGAGGTGCTGATCGCTCAGACCAAGGCCCGCTGGCCCGGTGAACCAACCAGGCTACCGGACACACGCCAGCTCAACTACCGTTCGAGCAGCGGGCCGCGTTTGGGCGATGGCACAAAGCGGTGTATTTACACCTCATTGTCATCGCTGGGGTGACCGTCCATAAAAAATGCCGGTTCTAACCTATTCAGAGCGCATCAGGACGTCTGCCCGACGCGATGTAATAGGCACCGCCCCGACGCCATTTAAGCTTTACGTCCAATAAAACCGAAGGCAACGCTTCCGCGAATACGCGGCTGTGCGCCAAGCTGCGGTGCGTATTGCCCGCTGGAAGGTCTACCAAAGTGTGGAGCGGATTCAGGATCGACTTCAGGCCAGAGGACGAACAGACATCACCGATTACTATCCTCCCCCCTCCCTTCACAGCATTCTTCAGTGCTTGGAAAGCTTTTTTGGGCTCACTAATGATCGACAAGCCCAGCGTGCATATCCCTGCGTCGTAAGACGCCGTTTCCACGACACCCGCTGGTAAGGCGGTAACGTCGCCTTTGACCAGTTTGACGTTCGTCCAACCATTGTCCGTAATCCTTCGGCGAGCCCGCTCTAACATGCCATCTGACCAGTCGACGCCGAGGATTTCTCCTTCAGGACCAATACCCGTCTGGATGAAGGGGAATTCCAGACCGGTCCCACAGCAAAATACAATTACGTGATCGCCACACTTGAGATCCAACTCATTCACCGCTGCTTTTTTCAACGGAATAATCGGAAGTTGACCGAGGTCGTAGACCTTCGATGTAACGTGGTCATAAATGAAATGGATCAGCCGAACCCACTTCGCGCTGATCGTGGGAACGCTTGCTGGCGTAGTCATACCGGCCTTACAACTCTAGAAGGTACGGGCGCGAATTCCTAAGTGCCGCGACGCTTTTCATCGCACCACCACGCTGAAGGCGCCGCCGGGACGTAGTAGGCTGCGTGCCCGACAGATACCATCCTAGATGGCTCTGACAGTAGATCGAGCCCGTCGTACTTGCCAATCTCGGCAGCCGACCTCATTAGCGCGGCTCGCGGACGTACGAGGGTCACTTCGTCGGCACGATCGAGAGCGGCGGAAAACGCTCCTCAAGATGAGGCTAGGACAGACGAGGGGTTGTCTGCACCCGGCGTCTGACTGATTAGTCCCCAATAGATCGCGGCGGTGGCCGGTCCCTGTACTCAGCCCTCACAGCCTCGAAGCATGTGGCTTCACAGCGGCTGAATCAAAAACTCCCCAACCCGTACACATCAAAAACGACACGTCTGGCCGGTCGCGCTGCACACGGGGGAGGGTTCCCCCCATACCCCCTCAGGGTGTCCGAAATGCGCGTTACAGTCTACGTCGGGAATGTAAAGCGGCGGAGGTCGCTGGCGAAGGATGGTCGCGCTACAGGGCAAACCCAGTTACGGCAGGAGGGGCCGCGAGATGGTCGCCATTCCCGCTGCACGCCGAAGCACCCGAGAAATAGCCCGCTCGCGCCTCTTTCATGGCTCCGGTTAGCACCGACACGAGACCGTTGTGGCGGGAGCCGGTCTCGAAGTGTTGGGCGAGGATCTCACACCACGTCCTGAGAAGCTCGGGACGGTCGGCGGCGGTGTGTGTTTCGAGGAAAGCGGCAACCTCAGCGTCGGTGGCAGACTCGGTGGCCTCGGTGGCGTCGGGCAGCTTGTCGGCGATCACGTTGGGCAGTATCGGAACCTTGCCGGTCAACTCCCAGGCGTAGCGTCCGCCTGCGTTGGCGTTCTCGTGGACGCTGGGAAAGATAATGATCACCCCGTTGTTGCCGCGTACCTCAAACCCGCAGTCGGAGAACTCACCGAGACCGTTGCCCAGGGTGCGACCGGGCGGCTGCAAGAAGATATGGTGCCCTCTGCCGTCCGCGTTGGTGCGGCTGGACTGGAAGGGTGCCCACGAATCTTTCAGTGCGTCCATGAGCCAGCCAGGGCACAATTCGCGGTGGTCCATGTCGATGACGACTGCGCCGGATCGAGCGGCGTGTAACGCGATCCCGTGATCGGTGCCAGCGAACCATGCGGCGATCTGGTCGTGGTCGCGGCTGGACTGGTGTTGCCAGTCATCACCAACGACGCTGCCGGGATTCTTGGTGCTCCGGCGCACCGGCACGAGGTACCAGCCAGCATCCGCGTAAGCCAGTGCCGCTGTGAGGTTGTCAACGTCGGCAGGCGGTTCAGGAATGCGGCGAGTCTGAGCTACGATGTCTGTATCCGCTTGCTTGTCGGCTCGTGGTGTTTGGGAACTGTTGTCTGGTGGGGCCTCGTCGTTCGTGAGCGGCGGGGCTTCCCCACTTCTATCCGGGGTCATGTCGATCCTTCGGTGGTTCGTAGTCGAACAGCGTCGACAGCTTGGCTATCTGCGTCGGGCTTAACGGCGGTGCTTGTGCGACAAGGCTTTCGACGTATTGCTCGTATTGCTGGGCGGTCATGCGGCACCGCCGCTGATGAAGGCGAGCAGATCGTTCGGCCAGATCCTCCACGCACCGCCGACCCTGGCAGCTCGCAGGCGACCCGACTCGATATAGCGGCGGATGGTGGGTACGGAAAGGTGCACGTACTCGGCAACTTCGGGAATGTCGAGGGCGCGATTAGGTAGCGCTGGGGCGTTGTCAATGACGTTCGGCACGGAGAGTCCTTCGCAGAGAAACGAAAAGCCGAGTACCAACGAAAGGGCGCCTGACCCTTAGGTTTTCGTTGGCTACTCGGCTCGCGTTTCGCGGTTCTCGCACCGTGCCTCAGACGCGGGCGAACTGGACTCACCGTTCATCGAGACCCTACTGACAGCGCCGTTTCGGCTCATCCGCCGGATGGTCGGCAGACCCTCGATTAGTAATGCTCAAGGATATGGAGTTATGAGCACGATAGTAAACCATCGGGGTGACATACGGTGCGCGACAGCGCATGTCGGACTTCGGTCCAGCTTGGGGTCAGTGGCCGTAATCTTGCTCACCTGCGAAAACGAGGTATGAGCAGAGGACACGGTACCGCCCAGCGACGGGTGCTGGACAGGCTAGCGCTCAACACGTCGAACCCGCTGGACGGTGGACTAGGGCACTGCTCTAACGCCAGTCGATGCGAACGCGCTGGGGATCGAACGCGCCGCCGAGTTGCTCGTTAGGCTCGATGGTCACCCGGCAGCAGGTGTCGATGACGGCCCGCTGGCGGTCCAGGGCCAAGTCCTCGAAAGCCTCGCGAGCCTTAGGGTTACCGACCAAGCCATTGAGCTTGCGCTCGGTGTTAGCGCCCAGGAGCTTGGCCTCGACGGCTTGCAGTTTAGGCATCAGCGCATCGATGCGGCCTTGTAACCGGCGCCCGTCAATGATCCCCTCGTCATACTCGGTTTCAGCCGCCTTGATCAGTTCACGGTACGTATTTGCTTCTGCGTTAAGGGCTTTCGTGTCGACCGTTGGCTTGGCGAATATCTCGGCGGCATCCGGGCGTGCCAGCCGGGCGCAGACGACTTTGATCACGTGGGCGTCAGTCTTGGTGAGGTCACGAACGACTTTCGCGCATCCCATGTTTTTGCACTGGTAGACAACCCTTTTCGCGCCCTTCTTGGTGGGGCGCATCGCGGTGCCCATCTTGCGCCCGCAGGCCCCGCAGTAGGCCAAGCCGGATAGCAGGTGAACCCTTGCGCGCCTCTTACCGGTGTGGCGCTTAGGGTCAGCTAGCAGGGCCTTAACCGCGTCGTAGGTGTCACGCGAAACAATTGCGGGCCAACCTGTTTCGACGCCCTCCAGTATCTCCCCGTCGTAGGTCTGCAAGCCCGCGTTGCGGGCGCGGCTGAGAACCTGCTTAACCGTGCCGCCGTTCCAGCCACAACCCTTAACAGTCTCAACGCCCAGAGAGTTCCATTCTCTAGCGATCCCCCACAGCGATTGACCGTTCAGCAACGCGGCGCAGCCCTGCCGGATAAGCTCAGCCTCACTCTCGACAACGTCGTTGCCGTCATAGCCGAATGTCCGTTGCACCCAAGCCTTCCCGCCGTTAGCACGCTGGCGGTTGGCTGCCTTCTGCCGTGCGCTCTTGTGCTCGACCTCGTTACGTGCCACAGCGCCCATGATCCGGGCGATGAGCCTGCCTTGCGCAGTGCTGAGGTCAACTTCGCCGGTAACGGTGGCTAGCTGTAAGTGGTGCTTGTCGGCAAGCGTGATGAACTGCTCAAGCTCACGAGGCTGCCTGTGCAGCCTGTCCAGGTGATAGCACACCACCGCGTTGACGGCACCGGACTCGATGTCGGCAAGCATCTGCGCGTACTCGGGACGACGGCCATTGGTGGCGCTGGTGTCGTTGTCGATGTACTCGGTGATGCCGCCGTGCTTGCGCACAAGGTTCTGTCGCGAAACGAGGTTGCGGCACTCCTGGCGCTGGCGGCTGACAGCCAGCTCGTTGCCGTTGCGGTCAAGTGATTGTCTGAGGTAGATAGCCGTGCTCATGGGAAGTATCTCACAACGATGGCCGTTGGCACGGTGATCTGGATACTGCCCGACGGGCACACCTACGTCACCACTCCCGGCAGCGCTGCTATTCCCGACGCTGTGCGCACCCACCGGCGACCCACCGGCACCCGACCCAGCATCGGCGAACCGTTGCGCCGACCGTACGGCGATGATGCCGCGGCGCACCACCACCCGCGCCCAAAACCGCGCCCTCCGCGTCAACGCCGAACGCCACCACAACCGCCAAGCCCGGCTAGCCACCCAAACCACACAAACCGGCCCCGCACCACCCCACCACGACGAACCACCGCCCTTTTAGCTTCGCGGAGATGGCATGGCGCGCGGTAACCTCATTCTCATGACGGGCCCCAGCGATGAAACCGAAGTAACGCGCGCCGAGCGCTTCATCAAGACGGCCGTTGCGATACTGGGCGAAACCGGACGCACCGACTTCACCGTGCAGGAGGTCGTCGCACGCTCCAAAACCTCGCTGCGGGCCTTCTACCAGCATTTCGGCAGCAAAGACGAACTGTTGCTCGCGCTGTTCGACAGGACCATCGCGCAATCGGCGCAGGCGTGGCGCGCCGAGACCACCGGCATGGACAGCACCGCCGCGCTGAAGCTGCTGATCGACCGAGTCAGTGAACAACCGGAATCAAGCACCCAGGACAGCCTCAATCGGGCCCTTGGCCTCTACAACCAGTACCTCGCCGAGACCCGTCCCCGTGAATACGCGCGCGTGCTCTCCCCCATGCATCAACTGATTCGGGACATCGTGGGGCAGGGCATCACCGAGGGCGTGTTCAACCCGGGCCTCGACGTCGGCGCCGCGGCCGCGATTGTCATGCAGACGATAGTCGGTGCGCAGCGATTGCATTGGCTGGGCAGCGAATTGAACGGAACACCGATCGACGCCGGCCAGCTGTATGACTTCTGCAGCCGCGCCCTGGGCATCCGAGAAACCGACGAGGAGTCGGCCGCGCCCTCGCTCGCCGAGCTATTCGCACAGATCGGCATGCGGCCGGGCACCCGCGGTGGCGAATTCGCAATGACGATGCCGGTCAGCCCTCAGGTGGTCAACACTTCCGGCGCGCTGCAGGGCGGCTTGATCGCCACGCTCGTGGACGTGGCGGGAGGACAGTTCGGGCTGGAATACCTGCAGCCGGGCACCACGATGACGACCGCCGACCTGTTCGTCCGCTACCTGCGGCCGGTTCGGCAAGGCTCGGCATTCGCGGTGCCCCGGATGCTGAGGTCCGGCCGTCGGACAATGGTCATGCAAGTCGACATTTACGGCGACGGCGACGAGCTGCTCGCGACGGCGACGGTGAACTTCGCCGTGATCGAGGGAACGACACCACAGCTTCCTAGCTGGCCGGACGCTTAGGCGGCCCCAGGTCCGCTACACGTTGTTGCGCAAAAGTGGTAACGTCATTACCACCAAGTGAGAATCAAGACTGCTGCAAGGAGATCGCCATGCCTTCTCGCGAACTTCCCTTCCCCGTGTTCGATGCCGACAACCACATGTACGAACCGCAGGAAGCGCTGACCAAGTTCCTCCCCGACAAGCGCAAGAACGTCATCGACTACGTGCAGGTGCGCGGTCGCACGAAGATCGTCGTGCGCGGCCACATCAGCGAGTACATCCCCAACCCGACCTTCGAGAAGGTCGCCAAGCCGGGCGCCCAGGAGGACTACTTCCGCAACGGCGCGCAGGGCAAGACCTACCGCGAGATCCTGGGTGAGCCCATGAAGGCCATCCCCGCGTTCCGCGAACCGGGCCCACGGCTGGAGGTTATGGACGAACTCGGCATCGACTACGCCCTGATGTTTCCCACGCTGGCCAGCCTGGTCGAAGAGCGCATGAAAGACGACCCGGAGATGACGCACGACGTGATCCACGCGCTCAACGAATGGATGTACGAGACCTGGTCGTTCAACTACCAGGAGCGCATCTTTGCCACCCCGGTGGTCACCCTGCCCATCGTCGAGCGCGCGCTTGAAGAGCTGCAGTGGTGCCTGGAGCACGGCGCCCGCACCGTGCTGGTGCGCCCGGCGCCGGTGCCCGGCTACCGGGGCAGCCGGTCATTCGGCCTCGAGGAATTCGACCCGTTCTGGCAGGCCTGCATCAAGGCCGAGCTCCCGGTCTCGATGCACGCCTCGGACAGCGGTTATTCCGAGTTCGCGAACGTGTGGGAACCCGGCGACGAGTTCCTGCCGTTCAAGCCGACCGCCTTCCGCAGCTTCGCGATGGGCCATCGGCCGATCCTGGACGCGATGGGGGCGCTGGTGTGCCACGGTGCGCTGTCGCGCAACCCGGAGCTGCGGATCCTGTCGATCGAAAACGGCGCCGACTGGGTGCCGGACCTGTTCAAGGGCCTCAAGGGCGTCTACAAGAAGATGCCGCAGTCGTTCAGCGAGGACCCGATCGAGGCGTTCAAGCGGTGCGTGTACATCACCCCGTTCTGGGAGGACCGGTTCACCGAGATCGTCAAGATGGTGGGCACCGACCGGGTGCTGTTCGGGTCCGACTGGCCGCACCCCGAGGGCCTGAAGGACCCGATCTCCTTCGTCGACGAGCTCACCGACTTCGAGCAGGACGATGTCGCCAAGATCATGGGCGGCAACCTGATGAAGCTGATGAAGGTCTCGAGGCCGGCCAAGAAGCCCGTGTCCGCCTGACGGCATTCTCCGATTACGCATAGCGCCCGCCTCCGAGCGACAAACATTGTCGTTCGGAGGCGGGCAAATTTCGTATGTCCTGATGAACGCTCCGGCTCTAGACGGGCCCGCCGGTGTTGCTATACAAAAGAACCCACGCAACACACGGTTTCAGACATTGACGGGCATCCATCGCAGCCTCGGCGAGGCGGCCGACTAGGAGCGCACGATGAACCTGGCTCCCGCGGAGTCATTTCTCACCCAGGTCACATTGAGCCCTCGTCTTGTGTCGGAGCTCGGCGATCCGCACAGCACGTTACGGGCGACCACGCAGCGCAGCGGACCGGTAGTAATAGTCCGCGCGGGTGGTGAGATCGACGCCTCCAACGAGCACATTTGGCAGCGGCTGGTGGGTGAGGCGGCCGCCGTCGCCAGCCAACCCGGCCCATTCGTTGTCGACGTCACTGGCCTCGGTTTCATGGGTTGTTGCGCGTTTGCCGTCCTGGCCGCCGAATCGGAGCGGTGCCGTCGTCGCGGCGTCGAACTTTGCCTGGTGAGCTGCGACCCGAGCGTCGCCAGGGCGGTCGAAGCGTGTAATCTCCGCGACGTTTTGTCCCTGCATCCCACCACGGACGCCGCGGTGTCGACGACGGTTGCGGGCCGTTAGCAAACTGTCGCGATAGGCACCTGACACCCGTTGATAGTCTTATTGCCTGCGTGTGAGGAGTTTGCACGCAATTTTGGCTCGGTCCGTCGAGGAGGGACGGCCATATGGTCGCCAACGAGGACTGGCACAAAACTGTAGGGGCGGCCGATGATGTGCGCCGCATCTTCGAGAACGTGCCTGCGATGCTCGTTGGCCTGGAGGGGCCCGACCATCGCTTTGTCGCCGTCAACGCGGCTTACCGCGCCTTCAATCCGACGGGCAATCCGGTGGGAAAGCTTGCGCGGGAGGTCTTCCCCGAGCTGGAGAGCCAGCTGATCTACCAGATGTTCGACCAGGTGTATCAAAACCGGTGAACCACAATCCGGGTCCGAGTGGCGGCTACAGGCCGACTACGACGGTTCGGGAGTCCAGGAGCGGTTCTTCGACTTTGTCGTCATACCCCGCCGCCGCGAGGACCGATCGATCGAGGGTGTGCAGCTCGTCTTCGACGATGTCACCAGCCGGGTGCAGGCGCGGCAGGCCGCCGAGGCGCGGATGGAGGAGCTGTCCCAGCGGTACTGTAATGTCCGCGATTCCGCCACCGTTATGCAGCAGGCGTTGCTGGCCCCGTCTGTGCCCGTTGTTGCCGGTGCCGACATCACCGCGCAGTACCTCGTCGCCGCGGAGGACACAGCGGCCGGCGGCGACTGGTTCGATGCGATAGCCCTCGGGGATCGGCTGGTGCTCATCGTCGGCGATGTCGTCGGCCATGGTGTCGAAGCCGCAGCGGTGATGTCGCAATTGCGCACCGCACTGCGGATGCAGATGTTGGCGGGCCACACCATCGCCGAAGCGCTCGAGGCGCTGGACCGCTTTCACGAGCACGTGCCCGGATCGAATTCGGCCACCCTGTGCGTCGGGTCGCTCGATTACACCACAGGCGAGTTCCAGTACTGCACCGCCGGACACCCACCGCCCTTGCTGGTGAGCGCCGACGCGGACTCGCGGTACGTGGAACCGTCGGGCGCGGGGCCGCTCGGCAGCGGAACGGGATTTCCGGTGCGTACCGAGGTCCTCGACGTTGGCGACTCAATCCTGCTGTATTCCGACGGCCTGATTGAACGTCCCGGCCGGCCGCTGGTGGCCAGCACTGCGGAATTCGCCGACTTGGCCGCCCATGTTTCCGGCGGCACCAGCGGCTTTGTCATCGATGCTGGGGCGCGGCAGATCGACCGTATCTGTTCGGAAACACTCGAATTGCTGCTGCGGTCCACCGGCTACAACGACGACGTCACACTGCTTGCGGCGCAACGGCGTACGCCACCGTCGCCGCTGCACATCACTGTGGATGCGACGATCCACGCCGCACGCGCCGTTCGCTGCCGGCTTCGTGAGTGGCTGTCGGAGATCGGCGCCGACTCCGACGACATCTCCGACGTGGTGCGCGCGATCTCGGAGTTCGTCGAGAATGCGGTCGAACACGGGTACGCCACAGAGGTTTCCGATGGTGTTGTCGTCGAGGCGTTGTTGGCCGGTGATGGCAACCTGCGTGCCTCGGTGAGCGACCGCGGAAAGTGGAAGGACTACCGCGAAGGCGAACAGGGCCGCGGCCGCGGACTCGCGATGGCCGAAGCCTTGGTATCGCGGGCGCTCATCACCCATGGCGCCGGCGGGACGACTGCCAGTCTGACGCACCCCCTATCACGACCCGCGAACTTCGTCACCGACACGATGGTCAGCCGGGCAACCTACCAGCGCGCACTCAACTCCGAATTCGTCTCCATGCTCGGCGAAGCCGGCCACATCATCGTCAGCGGCGATGTCGATGCGAACACTGCATCCACCCTGGACCGCCAAATTGCCGTCGAAAGCCGCTCCGGCATCGCACCTTTGACGATCGATCTCAGCGCGGTCCCCCACCTAGGATCGGCGGGCATCAGCACGCTGGCCGCCGCGCGGGACCCCGCGCGCAGGCAGGGTGCTGACTGTGTGCTGGTGGCCCCACCCGGAAGCCCGGCGCACCACGTCTTGTCGCTGGTCCAGATACCCGTTGTGAGCGGCAACGTCGAGAACGTCTTCGCCGAAGACTAGGTCAGCGAGCCTTGCCGTGCCGCACCTGGTTGAACGGCACCCCGCGGTCGGCGGCATATTCGCGTGGCAAGCCCAGCACCCGCTCGCCGATGACGTTGCGGGCCATCTCGGTTGTGCCCCCGCCGATGGCGACATTCTGCCGCGACAGATACCGCAGTCCGGCCTCCAGCCCTTCGCCGATTTCCCCCACGACGCCGGCCGCCCCCGCGATCGCCAGCGCGGTATCCATGTCCAGGGTCACGGTCTCGGAGTGGAAGAGCCTGATGAGCGTTCCGGCGGCCGGGGGCAGTACGCCGTCCCTGACGTTGCGGTACACGTGATCGATCAGCTGCTCGGCTACCGCGCGGTGCACCAGCGCCCGGCCGGCCATTTCGTGCACGCGTTCGTTGTCGGCCTGTCCCGTCTTCTCGGCGAGGTCGGCGTA
>DASZLQ010000260.1:0-18507 GCA_035552295.1 Mycobacterium sp.
TGGCCGACGACGCCAAAGCCGCACTGGTCAACACCGGCATCGTGGCGACACCCGGCCCGCCGCCATCGTCGCAAGCACCCGCCGCCGCACCGCCCCCACTCCCGCCAACACACTCAAGACGTTTGGTCTTGGGCATCGTCGGCGCGTCGGTGCTGGCGCTGGCCGCGGTGACAGCCTTGGTCATCGCTTTGGTGACCCGCAGCGATACGCCGGCGCAAAACAGCGCGGCGTCTGCGGGGTCTGCGGGGGCCCGGGCACCGACCCGGGTCCGGCCACCTAAACCGACAGACTCGGTTGTCCCGAGTGTGCCGCCACTGCCGGCGTTTGCTCCCCCACCCGACGCGGGCGCTAACTGTCAGTACCCCGCTTCAGCCGAGACGGCCACCAAGCCCGTCACCCCGCCTCCATCCGGCAGGGTGTCCACCGACCCGGCTGAGATCCGCGCCACCATCTCCACCAACTTCGGGGACATCGGCGTCCAGCTCGCCAACGGCAAGTCGCCGTGCACGGTGAACAGCTTCACCAGCCTCGTGCGGCAACAATTGTTCGACAACACCGAGTGCGGCCGACTGACCAACATGGCGGATGGGGGCCTGTTGCTGTGCGGCGGCCCCGACAACGAGGGCACCGGTGGGCCCGGTTATGAATTCGCCGACGAATACCCCGCCACTCAATACCAAACCGGCGATCCCGCGCTCAGGGCGACCGTGTTGTACCCACGTGGGACCGTGGCGATGGCCAACAACGGGCCCAACACCAACGGCAGCCAGTTCAACATGGTGTTCAAGGACGCCGAAATGGAACCGACCTACACGGTGTTGGGCACGATCGACGAAGCCGGCCTGGCGACGATCGACAAGATCGCCAAGGGGGGTATTGCCGGCAATCGGGATCAGGGCCTTCCCGCCAGCACGGTCACGGTCAACTCGGTGCGTCTGGGCTGAGCCCGCCCTGGACGGCCTCAGGCCGCGGACGTCACCCGGTAGACGTCGTAAACGCCCTCGACATTGCGCACGACGTTGAGTAGATGCCCGAGATGCTTGGGGTCACCCATCTCAAAGGTGAACCGGCTGATCGCCACCCGGTCACCGGAGGTGGTGACCGATGCCGACAGGATGTTGACCTTCTCGTCGGCCAGCACCCGCGTCACGTCCGAGAGCAGCCGGTGCCGGTCGAGCGCCTCGACCTGGATGGCCACCAGGAATACCGACGACGGCGACGGCGCCCAGAGCACCTCGATGATGCGTTCGGCCTGCTGCTGTAGCGAGGCCGCGTTGGTGCAGTCGGTGCGGTGCACGCTGACCCCACCGCCGCGGGTGACGAAGCCCATGATCTGGTCGCCGGGCACCGGCGTGCAGCACTTGGCCAGCTTGGTCAGCACGCCGGGAGCGCCCGGAACCGAGACCCCGACATCCTCGGTGCTGCGCGGGCGTCGCAGCATGGTCGTCGGCGTGGACCGCTCGGCCAGCTCCTCTTCGGCCTGATCGATACCGCCGAGCTCGGCCAGCAACCGCTGCACGACATGCCGGGCTGACACGTGCCCCTCACCGATCGCGGTGTACATCGCGGATACGTCGGTGTAGTGCAATTCGCGGGCCACCGCGGCCATGGACTCGCCGTTCACCAAGCGCTGCAACGGAAGTCCGCCCCGGCGTACCTCACGGGCCATCGCTTCCTTGCCGGCCTCCAGCGCCTCCTCACGCCGCTCCTTGGCGAACCACTGCCGGATCTTCGTCTTGGCGCGCGGCGAGACCACGAACTGCTGCCAGTCGCGCGACGGCCCGGCGTTGGGCGCCTTGGAGGTGAAAACCTCGACGACTTCCCCGTTTTCCAGTTTGCGTTCCAGCGCCACCAGCCGTCCGTTGACCCGGGCGCCGATGCAGCGGTGGCCGACCTCGGTGTGTACCGCGTAGGCGAAGTCGATCGGTGTCGACCCGGTCGGCAGGGTGATGACGTCGCCCTTGGGGGTGAACACGAAGATCTCTTGGACCGCAAGGTCGTAGCGCAATGACTCCAGGAACTCGCCGGGGTCGGCGGCCTCCCGTTGCCAGTCGAGCAGCTGACGCATCCAGGCCATGTCGTCGATCTCGGCGGCGGCGTGCGGGTGCGGAACGCCGTTGCGGCCCTTGGCTTCCTTGTACCGCCAGTGCGCGGCGATTCCGTATTCCGCGGTGCGGTGCATGTCGCGGGTGCGGATCTGCACCTCCAGCGGCTTGCCCTCCGGCCCGACGACGGTGGTGTGCAAGGACTGGTACACACCGTATCTGGGCTGGGCGATGTAATCCTTGAACCGTCCCGCCATCGGCTGCCACAGCGAATGCACGACGCCGACGGCCGCGTAGCAGTCGCGGATCTCGTCGCACAGGATGCGGATGCCGACCAGGTCGGTGATGTCGTCGAAGTCTCGCCCCTTGACGATCATCTTTTGATAGATCGACCAGTAGTGCTTGGGGCGGCCTTCCACGGTCGCTTTGATTTTCGACGCGTTAAGCGTGTTGATGATCTCGGTACGGACCTTGGCCAGGTAGGTGTCCCGGGAAGGCGCACGGCCCGCGACCAGCCGAACGATCTCCTCGTACTTCTTGGGGTGCAAGATCGCGAACGACAAGTCTTCCAATTCCCACTTGACGCTGGCCATACCCAGCCGATGCGCCAGGGGCGCAATGACTTCCAACGTCTCACGGGCCTTGCGCGCCTGCTTTTCCGGCGGCAGGAAGCGCATGGTGCGCATGTTGTGCAGCCGGTCGGCGACCTTGATCACCAGCACCCGGGGGTCGCGGGCCATGGCGGTGATCATCTTGCGGATGGTTTCGCCTTCGGCGGCGCTGCCCAGCACCACCCGGTCCAGTTTGGTCACGCCGTCGACGAGATGGCCTACCTCTTCGCCGAATTCCTCGGAAAGCGCCTCGAGCGTGTAACCGGTGTCCTCCACGGTGTCGTGCAGCAGCGCGGCCACCAAGGTGGTGGTGTCCATGCCCAATTCGGCCAGGATGTTGGCGACCGCCAGCGGGTGGGTGATGTATGGATCACCGGAATGCCGCAACTGACTGGCGTGGCGTTGGTCGGCAACCTCGAAGGCGCGCTGCAGCATCGACAGGTTTGCCTTGGGATAGATCTCCCGGTGCACCGCCACCAGCGGCTCGAGCACGGGATTGAGCGTGCTGCGCTGGGCGGTCATCCGCCGGGCCAGCCTGGCCCGGACGCGGCGAGACGCGCTACTGCTGGTCTTCAAGGTCTCGGCCGGCGGCTCCGGTGGCTCGTGAACCGGAGGCGACTCCGCGGGCGCCTCAAGAGCTTGCGCCGCGCTCTTTTCGTCCGCCACGTTGGTCACCTCCGACCTCGAGGATATCGCTTAACTGCGAGGCTAGACGCGGCTCAAGCTGTGTACCGGCAACGGCGCGACCGCCTCGCGACCACCCAGCGCGGCGAGTTCGGTGACCACGACCGCCCCGGTCACGTTGGCCCCAGCATGGTCGAGCAACCGCGCCGCGGCGGCGACGGTGCCCCCGGTGGCCAGCACGTCGTCGACGATGACGATGTTGCGGCCACGCAGATCGATGCCGTCGGCGGGGATTTCCAGGGTGGCACTGCCGTACTCCAGGTCGTACTGCTCGGCGTGCACCGGCGGCGGCAATTTTCCGCCCTTACGAATGGCCAGCACGCCGGTGCCCAGCCGGTCGGCGACGGCCCCCGCCACCAGGAACCCGCGGGAGTCGATGCCGGCCACCAGGTCGGCGCCGGCCGCGATCTCTGCCAACGCGTCGGTGACCGCCACCAGCCCGTCCGGATCGGCGAATAGCGGGGTGAGGTCTTTGAACTGGACTCCGGGCTTGGGAAAGTCGGCCACGTTCCGGGTCAGCGACGCGATGAGGTCGGCCAGCGGAGCGTTCCCCGTGACATTCGTCATTGCAGCCTCATCGCATCAGGGCCCATCGGTCCATGTTCCAGCCCGCGCCCCAGCGGGTTGGATTCGCGCTCACGGCATACATTTTCTTCGACTTCAGCAGCGTGCGCTGCTGCCGGCACAGGGGCAACGTCGGCATATCACCCCAAAGTACCGGGGCACTCTCTGCCAGCAGCCTGATTCGCTCGCTGGGGTCGGCGGATACCGCGAGCGCGCCGATTATGCCGTCGACCTGGGGATTTGCATAGCCGGACAGGTTGTTGCCGTTGCCGGTATGCAGGTCGTACGCATCCATCGCCGACGATCCCGTCGAGCCGCTGCCAGTGGCGCCGCCGGTGCTCGCCAGCAGCACGTCGATCTTTCCGTCCTTGAGCGCCTGGGGGCCCGAGGTGTCCAGGGTGGGGCTGGCGACGGTGATACCGGCTGCGGCGCACGATTTGGTGATCTCCCCGACCGTGACCGCCAGCCGCGCATTGGGTCCCCGGTAGCCGATCCGCACCGTCAGCGGCGCACCGCCCAGCGCACCGCGGGCTGCGGCGGGATCCGCCTTGCTGAACTGGCCGGCCTCGGCGGCGCCGTCGGCGGCGGCGATGGCATCCTCGGTGGCCGGGGACAGCCGTGAATTGGCGATCGGTACCCCGGCGTCGTGCGCGATCGTGTCGCGTGGCGTACACAGCGCGAACGCCCGGCGGGCCTTGGTCTGTGCCAACGGCCCCTGCGCCGCGAAGATCAGCTGCTCGATGCCGGCCGACGGCGAATCGGAGCGCTCGTAGTTGTCCGGGGTGGCCAGCGTTCCCGACGACCCGGCCGCGACGTCGACCACGTCGACGCTGCGATTGTTGACCCGGTCCTGGATATCGGGAGCCTGCGGCGACACGGTGATCCGTTTGGTGATGGGCTTGGGGCCCCACCACCGGTCGTTGGCGACGAGCACCACGGCGCCGCCATCCAGGATCGATTGGACCTTGTACGGTCCCGACGACGGGAAGCGCTTGAGGTCGACTCCGGGCTTGAGGTCCCAGGTGGTGTTCCACAGCTTCGCGATCTGCGCGACCAACTGCGCGTTGTTGTTCAGCAGCGCCGCGGTCACGTCGCCATTCAGCTGGTCGGCGATGACGTGCGACGGCATCATCGAGGTCGCCGTGAACAGCTGCGTGTAGTCGACGACGCTGCGGTCCGGGACAAACGACACGCGCGCCTTCTTCTGCCCCGGCGAGCACTCGATATTGGCGATGTCGACGTAGCCGGCCTGGGTGGCGGCGTCGAACCCGGGGAACCGCCCGGATTGGGCCGCCCACGCCAGCACCAGGTCGTCGCAGGTCACGGGCTTCCCGTCGGAATAGACGGCGTTGTCGGCGATCTGGTAGTCGAGCACCAACGGCGAACCACCCACCACCGAGATGGTGCCGAAGTCGTGGTCGGCGACGACCTGTCCGTCGGGGCCGTGATACCCGAAACCGGTCAGCGTGCGCGCGAATGCCTGCGCTCCAGCCGAGGCGGCGCCGACAACGGTGTTGGTGTTGTAGGTGGCCAGGCTGCCGTCGACCACGTAGTCGATCTGCGAGGCGGCGCTGCCGGAACACGCGGTCAGTGAAGCCGTCGTCAGGATCACGGCCAAACCGACGGCAGCCGAGCCCGTCAGGCTCCACCGGCCAGCCCACATGGTGACTACCGCCGGCCGGCGTTTCGCTTGCCGGTCGGACGCCGGGTACCGGTGGGCCGCACCGGCCGTGCCCCCGGCGCCGGCTTGTTCGGTGCGGGCTTGCTTGACGTCGCGGCGTCAGCGGTCGCCGCGGCGCTTTCCGGTGTGCTTTCCGGGGCTGCGTCTTCACCCGACGGTTTCGTCTGTTCCTCGGCTTCGGCGCCGGGCCTGCGCCGTCTGACGACCCGGCGGGTGTGGCTGCGCACCAGCTGCGTGCGCTCGCGCAACGTGACGAGTAGTGGGGTGGCGAAGAAGATCGACGAGTAGGTGCCGACCATGATGCCGACCAGCTGCACCAGCGCGAGGTCTTTCAATGTGCCGACACCCAGCAACCACACCGCCACCACCATCAGGGCCAGCACCGGCAGCACCCCGATCAGGCTGGTGTTGATCGAGCGCATGAATGTCTGGTTGATCGCCAGGTTGGCCTGCTCGGCGAAGGTGCGCCGGGTGGTGTGCTGGAAGCCGTGGGTGTTCTCCTCGACCTTGTCGAAGACGATGACGGTGTCGTAGAGCGAGAACCCGAGGATGGTCAGCCAGCCGATGACCGTGGCCGGGGTGACTTCGAAACCCACCAGCGAGTACACGCCGGCGGTGACGGCGAGGTCGAAACACATCGTCGTCAGCGCGGAGATGGCCATATAGCGCTCGTAGCGCACCGTGATGTACAGGCTGACCAGCGCCAGGAACACCACCAGCGCGATCAGCGCCTTGTTGGTGATCTGATCACCCCAGGTCTCCGACACCGCCGAGTCGCTGATGGCCTGCTTGCTGGGCTTACCGTCGGTGCCCTTCGGCTGGAACGCGTCGAACAAGGCGTTGCGCAACTTCGAGGTTTGGTCGTTGGACAGCGTTTCCGAGCGAATCTGCACCGTCGCTGAAGCGCCGCTGCCGACGATGACCACCGATTCGGGATCACTGCCAATGGTCTTCTTGAAGACGTCGGACACCGCGCTGGCCGAAGCGGTGCCGCGCGGAAACGACATGGTCGTGCCGCCCTTGAAATCGATCCCGAACGCGAAGCCGCGCACGATGATGCTGACGATTGCCACCGCGACGATCGCGCCGCTGATGCCGTACCACAGCCGACGGCGTCCGATCACTTCGAACGCACCGGTCCCGGTGTAGAGCCGGGAGATAAAGCTGTGGTGCGGCAGCTGGGTGGCGGTGCCGGAAGTCAGCTCGACGGCACCTTCGGTGGCTTCGGTGATTTCGACCGCATCCGTTTCGGTCTTGCCTTTGGAGGCCATCGCGCTATCCCTGTCCCGTCTTCACGTGCGACGAAGCCCGGCGTTCGCGGGCGACCTGCTGAACGGCTCCCAGGCCGTTGTACGCCGGCTTCGCCAGCGTCGGAGACTTGGAGGCCAGATATATCAGGGGCCAGGTCACCAAGAACACCACCACGAGGTCGAGGATCGTGGTGAGCCCCAGGGTGAAAGCGAATCCCTTCACCTGGCCGATCGCCAGGAAGTACAGCACCGCGGCGGCCAGGAAGGTCACGGCGTTGCCCGACACGACGGTCTTGCGGGCCCGCACCCATCCTCGCGGCACCGCCGACCGGAACGAACGGCCTTCGCGGATCTCGTCTTTGATGCGTTCGAAGAACACGACGAACGAGTCGGCGGTGGTGCCGATACCGATGATCAGACCCGCGATACCCGCCAGGTCCAGGGTGTAGTTGATATATCGCCCCAGGAGCACCAAAATTGCGAAAACCATTGCGCCGGAAGCGGTTAGCGATAACGCCGTGAGCAATCCCAGCACCCGGTAGTACAGCAATGAATACAGCAGCACCACGACCAATCCGATCGCACCCGCCATCAGGCCCGCCCGCAGCGAGGTCAAACCCAATGTCGCCGAAACGGTTTGGGCTTCCGACGATTCGAAGGACAGCGGCAGCGACCCGTATTTCAGCACATTGGCCAGCTGACGCGCGGTTGACGCGGTGAACGGCGGATCGCCACCGGTGATCTGGGTCCGGCCGCCGGGGATGGCTTCCTGGATCATCGGGGCACTGACGACCTGCGAGTCCAACGTGAACGCGGTCTGGGTACCGATATGGGCGGCGGTGAAGTCGGCCCAGGTATTCGCCGCCGCGGTCTTGAATTGCACGTCGACGACGTAACCGACGCCGCGCTGGTTCATGCCCGACGTGGCGTTCTGGATCTGGTCGCCACTGATGATCGACGGCGCCAGCAGATACGCCACCTTGTGGTCGGTCGAGCAGGTCACCAGGGGGAGATTCGGGTCGTCGTTGCCTGCCAGAATGTCCTCTTTATCGCAGTGTTTGGCCACGACTTCCAGCGCGACCATCTGAATGTACTGGCTGGTGTTCTGCCGCAACGCTTTTTGGTCCGCGATGCGCTCGGCGAGATCCTTGCGCGGATCCGGCGGCGCCAGCTGCTCGGTGGGCGCCGGCGCCCCGGGCGCGGGAGCCGCGGGACCCGGGGCGGGGCTCGGCGCCGGGCCGGGTGTCGGCGGCGGGTCCTGCGGGTAGGGCCGCGGCTGGGCTCCGGGCTGGCCAGGCGCCGGTGCGGCGGGCGGCGGCGGCGGTAGCGCGCCCGGTTGCCCGGTCGGTGCCGGTTCACCGGGCGCCGGTCCGCCAGGCGCCGGTGCGGCGGGCGGAGCCCCGGGCGGCGTTCCGGCGGGCTGGCGCGGCGCGGGCTTGGGTTCGGCGCCCTGGGCCGGCATCGAGTTGAGCACCGGCCGGATGTAGAGCCGTGCGGTCTGCCCGAGGTTCCGGGCCTCGTTCCCGTCGTTTCCGGGCACCGTGATGACCAGGTTGTCGCCATCGACGACGACCTCCGAACCGGAGACGCCCAGCCCGTTGACCCGCGCGCTGATGATCTGCTGCGCCTGTGCCAACGCCTCCCTGCTCGGGCGCGAACCGTCCGGGGTGCGCGCGGTCAACGTGACGCGGGTGCCGCCCTGAAGATCGATGCCGAGCTTGGGACCGGCTCGCTTGTCCCCGGTGAGAAACACCAGCAGATAGACGCCGACAAGCAGCAACAAGAAGACCGACAGGTAGCGGGCAGGGTGCACCGGCGCCGAAGACGATGCCACGTTTCTTGTATCTCCTTGAAAATCGGTTTCTTACCCCGACAGAGCCTACGTGTCGCGCCGGCAGCCCTACGCGCTAGCGGCCTATTCGGTTCCCCCGGGTCGCGGGCCGGTCAGGAATCCTTGGTCACCCGGTGATCGTCGGTGGAATCATCGGAGTCTTCCAGGTCGTCGGATTCGGCTGAGTCGTCCAGCTCGTCGTCTTCGTCGAAGTCTTCCGGCTCGATCCGGTCCCGGACAGCCAGCTTCATCCAGGTGGTCACCACTCCCGGTGCGATCTCGAGGTCGACGGTGTCGTCGGTGATGGTGACGACGGTGGCCTGCAGGCCGGACGTGGTGTGCACCCGGTCGCCCGGCTGCAGTGACTCGTGCAAGTCGATTGTGGCTTGCATCGCGCGCCGCTGGCGCCGCGATGCAAAGTACATGAACCCGCCCACAATGAGCAGGAACGGCAAGAACAAAACCAAACTCTCCATCAACGCCTGTCTTTCGTCTCGGTATTTCTCTCGTAACGGTCCAGTGTGCCTGTTCCGTCTGGCACGTCGCCGGTCGGCTGGGACCTGGCTGACCAGATAGGCTTTTGTTCGCGTCGTGACAGGTGCGGCGCGGTGAGGAGGATGTCGTGGCCAGCCTCGAGCAGACTCGCCAGCTGGTCACCGAAATCCCAGGTCCGGCATCGCTGGAACTGACCAAACGCCGGGCCGCGGCGGTGTCGCGGGGCGTGAGCGTCGCCATGCCGGTGTTCGCCGCCCGCGCCGGTGGCGGCATCGTCGAGGACGTCGACGGGAACCGGCTGATCGACCTGGGTTCCGGCATCGCCGTCACCACGATCGGCAACTCGTCCCCCCGTGTCGTCGACGCGGTGCGCGCACAGGTGGCCGAGTTCACCCACACCTGCTTCATGGTCACGCCCTACGAGCAGTACATCGCCGTCGCCGAACAGCTCAACCGGATTACCCCGGGATCCGGCGAGAAGCGCTCGGTGCTGTTCAACTCCGGTGCCGAGGCGGTCGAAAACTCCATCAAGATCGCCCGCTCGTACACCCGCAAGCCGGCGGTGATCGCGTTCGACCACGCCTACCACGGGCGCACCAACATGGCGATGGCGCTGACCGCCAAGTCGATGCCCTACAAAAGTGGATTCGGTCCGTTCGCGCCGGAGATCTACCGCGCGCCGCTGTCCTACCCCTACCGGGACGGGCTACTGGACAAGGAAATGGCCACCGACGGCGAGCTGGCGGCCGAGCGCGCCATCAGCGTCATCGACAAGCAGGTGGGCGCGAAAAACCTGGCCGCCGTCCTCATCGAACCGATCCAGGGCGAAGGCGGTTTCATCGTTCCGGCCGAGGGGTTCCTGCCGGCCCTGCTCGAGTGGTGCCGCAACAACGACGTGGTGTTCATCGCCGACGAGGTGCAAACCGGCTTCGCCCGCACTGGAGCAATGTTCGCCTGCGGGCACGAGGGCATCGAGCCCGACCTGATCGTCACCGCCAAAGCCATCGCCGACGGGTTTCCGCTGTCGGCCGTGACCGGGCGGGCCGAAATCATGGACGCCCCGCACGTCGGCGGTTTGGGTGGCACATTCGGCGGCAACCCGGTCGCCTGTGCGGCGGCGCTCGCCACCATCGAGACCATCGAGAGCGACGGCCTGATCGAGCGCGCCCAGCAGATCGAGCGCCTGATCACCGAACCGCTGCTGCGTCTGCAGGCCTGCGACGACCGGATCGGCGACGTGCGTGGCCGCGGCGCCATGATCGCCATCGAGTTGGTGAAATCCGGCACCTCCGACCCCGACGCCGAGCTGACCGAGAAAGTGGCCACCGCGGTGCACGCCGCCGGCGTCATCGTGTTGACCTGTGGCATGTTCGGCAACATCATCCGGCTGCTGCCACCGCTGAACATCAGCGACGAGTTGCTGATCGAAGGACTCGACATCCTGGTCCAGACCCTGGGCGACCTCTAGCACCGCGTCAAGACCCGCTGCCGTTTCGCAACTCGTCGTGGGGCATCTCACACCGTCCCCCGGCGCCGATCATTGAGGAATACCGTTAGTTTCGCTAACGTTCTAGGGGTCAGCGCACCGTCGCGCAGACCCAAATCCACTGTTTCCCAGTCATTGCAAGGAACTGTTATGTCGACAACTACTCCTGAGGAGCGGCTCGAACGCCGCATCGAGGACCTGACCGCAAACGACCCACAGTTCGCCGCAGCCAAGCCGAATCCGGCGGTCGCCGCCGCTCTCGAACAGCCTGGACTGCGACTGCCGCAGATCGCTGCGACCGTGCTGGAAGGTTACGCGGACCGGCCGGCCCTCGGACAGCGCGCCGTCGAGTTCGTCAACGACCCAACGACCGGACGCACCGTGCTGGGGCTGCTCCCCCGCTTCGAGACCATTACTTACCGCGAACTGGGCGACCGGGTCGACGCCCTGGCGCACGCCCTGACCAACGACTCCGTGCGAGCCGGCGACCGGGTGGCCACGCTGGGCTTCACCGGCGTCGACTACACCACCATCGACATCGCGCTAGGCCGGATCGGCGCGGTGTCGGTGCCGCTACAGACCAGCGCGGCGCTCACCCAGCTGCAGCCGATCGTGACCGAGACCGAGCCCAGCGTGATCGCGGCGAGCGTGAACCAGCTGCCCGACGCCGTCGAGTTGATCCTGACCGGCCCCCAGCCGGCCAAGCTGATGGTGTTCGACTACCACCCCGCCGTCGACGACGAGCGCGAGGCCGTGGAAACCGCCCGCGAGCGGTTGGCCGACAGCCCGGTGTCCGTCGAGACCCTGGCCGACCTCATCGAGCGCGGGAAGGCACTGCCGGCCACGCCGGTGGCGGCGACCGACGACAGCTCCGACGACCCGCTGGCAGTGCTGATCTACACGTCCGGCAGCACCGGCGCGCCCAAAGGTGCGATGTATCCGCAGAGCAACGTCGGCAAGATGTGGCGGCGGTCCAGCCGCAACTGGTTCGGCGAGAGCGACGCATCGATCACCCTCAACTTCATGCCGATGAGCCACGTGATGGGACGCGGCATCCTGTACGGCACGCTCGGCAACGGTGGCACCGCCTACTTCGCAGCCAAGAGTGACCTGTCGACGCTTCTCGACGACCTCACCCTGGTGCGGCCCACCGAATTGAACTTCGTGCCGCGGATCTGGGAGACCCTCTACGGGGAATACCAGCGCCAGGTCGATCGCCGGCTCGCCGGCACCAGCGACGCCGCAGAGCGCGAGGCGGTTGAGGCTGCGGTGCTCGACGAGCAGCGGCAGTACCTCCTCGGCGGGCGGTACATCTTCGCGATGACGGGCTCGGCGCCCACCTCCCCGGAGCTCAGGGTCTGGGTCGAAGCCCTGCTGAAGATGCATCTGCTGGACGGCTACGGCTCCACCGAAGCCGGCATGGTCTTGTTCGACGGCGAAGTGCAACGTCCGCCGGTCGTCGACTACAAGCTCGTCGACGTGCCCGATCTGGGCTATTTCGCCACCGACCGGCCGCATCCGCGGGGCGAACTGCTGCTCAGGACCGAGAACATGTTCCCCGGCTACTACAAGCGGCCCCAGGTGACCGCCGACGTGTTCGACGCCGACGGGTACTACCGGACCGGCGACGTCGTCGCCGAGGTCGCGCCCGACCGGCTGGTGTATGTCGATCGCCGCAACAACGTGCTCAAGCTCGCGCAGGGTGAATTCGTCACCGTCGCCAAGCTGGAGGCCGTCTTCGGCAACAGCCCGCTAGTCCGGCAGATCTACGTCTACGGCAACAGCGCACACCCCTATCTGCTGGCGGTCGTGGTTCCCACCGAGGAAGCGTTGGCCGGCAACGATATTGAGGCCCTCAAGCCGCTGATTGCCGATTCGCTGCAGAACGTCGCGAAAGAGGCCGGCCTGCAGTCCTACGAGGTGCCGCGCGACTTCATCGTCGAGACAACACCGTTCACGCTGGAGAACGGTCTGCTCACCGGCATCCGCAAGCTGGCGTGGCCGAAGCTGAAGCAGCACTACGGCGAGCGGCTGGAACAGCTCTACGCCCAACTGGCCGAAGGCCAGGCCAACGAGCTGAACGAACTGCGCCGCGGCGGAGCCGACGCGCCGGTGCTGCAGACGGTGAGCCGGGCCGCGGCCGCCCTGCTCGGCGCGGCCACCACCGACCTGTCGCCCAACGCGCATTTCACCGACTTGGGCGGAGACTCGTTGTCCGCGTTGACATTCGGCAACCTGCTGCGCGAGATCTTCGACATCGACGTTCCGGTGGGTGTCATCGTCAGCCCGGCCAGCGACCTGCAGGCCATCGCCGACTACATCGAGGGCGAGCGAGTTGGCGCGAGGCGCCCCAGCTTCGCCTCGGTGCACGGCCGCGACGCCACCGAGGTGTACGCCAGTGACCTCACCCTGGACAAGTTCATCGATGCATCGACGCTGGCTGCCGCGCCAACGCTGCCGCGGCCCAGCGCCGAGGTGCGCACCGTCCTGCTGACCGGCGCGACCGGCTTCCTGGGGCGCTACCTGGCGCTGGAATGGCTGGAGCGGATGGACCTCGTCGACGGCAAGGTGATCGCCCTGGTCCGGGCCAAGTCCGACGAGGATGCGCGGGCCCGGCTGGACAACACCTTCGACAGCGCTGACCCGAAGCTGCTGGCGCACTACCGGGAGCTGGCCGCCGACCACTTGGAGGTCATCGCCGGCGACAAGGGCGAGGCCAACCTCGGCCTGGATCCTGCGACCTGGCAGCGGCTGGCCGACACCGTCGACCTGATCGTCGACCCCGCGGCGCTGGTCAACCACGTGCTGCCCTACAGCGAGCTGTTCGGACCCAACGCGCTGGGCACTGCCGAGCTGATCCGGATTGCGTTGACCGGCAAGCAAAAGCCGTACACGTACGTGTCGACGATCGGCGTGGGCGATCAGATCGCGCCGGCGAAGTTCACCGAGGACGCCGACATCCGGGCCATCAGCGGAACTCGCAGGATCAGCGACAGCTATGCCAACGGCTACGGCAACAGCAAGTGGGCCGGCGAGGTGTTGCTCCGCGAGGCGCACGACCTGTGCGGCCTGCCCGTCGCGGTGTTCCGCTGCGACATGATCCTGGCCGACACCACCTACGCGGGTCAGCTCAACGTGTCGGACATGTTCACCCGGATGATCCTGAGCCTGGTGGCCACCGGCATCGCGCCCGGCTCGTTCTACGAGCTCGACGCCGACGGCAACCGGCAGCACGCGCACTACGACGGCCTGCCCGTCGAGTTCATCGCCGAGGCCATCTCCACGCTGGGGGCCCAGAACCTACAAAGCTCCGAAAGCTTCCAGACCTACCACGTGATGAACCCCTACGACGACGGCATCGGGTTCGACGAGTTCGTCGACTGGCTGATCGAGGACGAGTGCGCCATCCAGCGCATCGGAGACTATGGCGACTGGTTGCAGCGGTTCGAGACCACGCTGCGCGCCCTGCCCGAAAAGCAGCGCAACAGCTCGCTGCTGCCGTTGTTGCACAACTACCAGAAGCCCGAGAAGCCGATCAACGGATCGATGGCACCGACCGACCGGTTCCGTGCGGCGGTCCAGGACGCGAAAGTGGGCCCGGACAAAGACATTCCGCACATCTCGCCGCCGATCATCGCCAAGTACGTCAGCGACCTGCGACTGCTTGGGCTGCTCTAAGGCACGGCAAAGTCGATCGCCAGCCCGTTGCGACGACTTAGCTCTGAGGATGGGGCCAGCGCAAATACGCTGCGCCCGGACCGGCCTCATTGCCTGCCCGGTGCCGGCGCCAACCCTTCGGCTTCGGCTCGTCTCCGGCAGCCCGCGGCTTGGTGAGCGCACCCGACGACACCTCGGCCGCCGGCTCCTCTAGCCCGGACATATACACCGGTTCGCCCGCGGGCACCGATGCCGCTTCTGCGGGTTCCAGGAAGGCTTCGACATCGCTCGCCAGCCTGACGGCCAGGCGCGCCAGGGCGACGCCACTGATGAAAACGATCAGCGCACCCAGGCCGGAGAAGTATGAAACCTCGAGCGCGGCCCGCTTGCGGTCGGTCGCGGCAATCGGATCACCGGCGGACCCGATCCCCAGGAGCGGGGCGACCTGACCACCGATCACGAACCATGCGCCGGCCAGGGCCGCCAACCAGCCGCCCACTGTCGCGGTTATGCGGTTTCCGGAAAAGATCAGCAGCAGGCCACCCAGCACGGTGGCGCCCCCCGGTAGCACCTCGAGCCATCCCCGGGCCGAGGTCCATGCCCAATCCTGGTCGGGCGTGTAGGCGAAGTTGAAGCGTGGACCGACGAACGGTATCAACGCACCCCAAGCACCCAAGACGACCAGAAACAATCCGCTCACTGCGCCGCGCGAGCGCGGCATCCACAATGGGTGGCCGTTTAGTGGGTGTTTCATTAGCTCTCCTCAATTGTCGCCGGGCTACTTCAGCATCGCCTGGGTACCCGAGGTTGTCCGGAAGTAACCCGCACTATCCCGATGCGTGGCCTGTGGGGCTGGTGTTTCTGGTGTTACGAAACAAGGCCGACTGCGAGTAGCACAATAGCGATCAGCGGAAAAGTGCCCTGCGTCAACGCGGCGCGGGCCTTGTCCGGTGACGACAGCAGCAACACGATCGCGGCCGCGGCCATGGATCCAACGCCGGCGAAAACGAGCGCGGCTCCAACGGCATTGTGCCCCATGGCGACCGTGGCGATGCCGATGCCGCTGACGACCGCTAAAAACAGGTTGTAGAAGCCCTGGTTGAACGCGAGCAGCCTGGTGGTCTCGGCTTCCTCGGCCGTCGTGCCGAATGTGGCGCGGGTGCGCGGCGAGGTCCAGGTCAAAGACTCCATCGTGAAGATGTAGACGTGCAATAACGCGGCCATTGCGGCGAATACCAACCCGGCGGTGATCATCGCTTCTCCTCGCTAGTCATGCCGAGGCGCCCCGCGGGGTACGAAGCGAAAATCGGCCCCGACAAAGACATTCCGCATGTCTCGGCGCCGATGAACATTACCGACCTGCCGTTGCTCGGGCTACCCTGACGCGCAAAGCACCGGTAGTCAGCCCTCAACTGAGCTACCGGTGCCCTGCGCGGGTCAGTAGGCGCTATAAGCCTGTAGGCCCTAAACGCCGGCGTGGTGGTGTCGGCGGAATAGGCCACCATCCCCGGTGCGCCGGTGGAATAGTCCACGCCCGGCGTGCCCGCGGGCCTCCTCCGGTTCGGCCGTAACCGGTTCGCGTGCCGGCACGTCGGCCCCTGTCACGGGCGCGGGTTCGGTCACAACGACGTCGCGTGCGTGCCGAACCGCCACGCTCGCCAGGGCGGCGCCGCCCAGGAACACAATCAGCGCACCCAGACCGGTGAAGTACGTGACCTCAAGCAGGGCCCGTTTCAGGTCCGTCGACGCCGCCGGTTGACCGACGTCCCCGATCCGTAGTGTCGACGCGAACGCCTGGCCGACCACGAACCAGGCGCCGGCGAGGACCGCCAGCCAGCCGCCCAGCGTGGCGCTGGCACGATTGCCGGAGACGAGCAGCAACAAGCCGCCTACTGCGGCAGCGGCCCCGGGCAACACCTCCAGCCAGCCTTTGGCCACCGTCCACGTCCATGCCGGGTCGGTCATATACGCCCAATTGATGTTGGGCCCGAAGAACGGTATCAACGCACCCCAAGCACCCAAGATGATCAGGAGCAACCCGGTCACCGCGCCGCGGGTGCGTGGCATGTACGACGCGCGAGAGCCTCCATAGTCGGCGGGCATGTGCCTCATCAGAATCTCCTTCGACAGCTAATTTCTGCTGGGTACCCGCGTCGACGGTGACGTAACCGCTCTAGTCGAACAGCCCCGGTTGCCCCAGCCCGGCGGCCCCGGCCGGTGGGGACATGCCGAGGTGCGTCCAGGCCTGCGCGGTGGCCACCCGGCCGCGCGGAGTGCGCGCGACCATACCGGCGCGGACCAGAAACGGCTCGCAGACCTCTTCCACGGTGGCGGCCTCCTCCCCGACCGCTACCGCCAGCGTCGAAACCCCGACCGGACCGCCGCCGAAGCCGCGGGTCAGCGCCGACAGCACCGCCCGGTCCAGGCGGTCCAGGCCGAGCTCGTCGACGTCATACACCGCGAGCGCGGACTTGGCGACGTCACGGGTGATCACGCCGTCGGCGCGGACCTCGGCGAAGTCCCGCACCCGGCGGAGCAGCCGGTTCGCGATCCGCGGCGTGCCGCGCGAGCGCCGCGCGATCTCCGCGCCGGCTTCGGCGCCCAGTTCGATGCCCAGAATTCCGGCGGAACGGGCCAGCACCCGTTGCAGCTCGGCGGGCTCGTAGAAATCCATGCGCGCGGTGAAGCCGAACCGGTCGCGCAGCGGGCCGGTCAGCGCGCCGGACCGGGTGGTCGCGCCGACCAGGGTGAAGGGTGCGACCTCCAGCGGAATCGATGTCGCCCCAGGGCCTTTGCCGACCACCACGTCGACCCGGAAGTCTTCCATCGCCAGGTACAGCATCTCCTCGGCGGGCCGGGCGATGCGGTGGATCTCGTCGATGAACAGCACGTCGTGCTCGACCAGATTGGACAGCATCGCTGCCAGGTCGCCGGCACGTTCCAGCGCGGGCCCCGACGTCACCCGCAGCGGGGTCCCCAGCTCGGCGGCGATGATCATGGCCAGCGACGTCTTGCCCAGCCCGGGCGGGCCGGACAGCAGAATGTGATCGGGTGTGCCGCCGCGGTTCTTGGCCCCCTCGATGACCAGCTGCAGCTGCTCGCGAACCCGGGGCTGGCCGATGAACTCCCGCAACGAGCGAGGCCGCAGGCTGACGTCGATGTCGCCCTCGCCGGACGCCAGCGCGGGCGAAACTTCCCGGACGTCCGGATCGAAGAAGTCGTCTTCTGAACTCATGGGCTCATCGGGCCTTACCCAGCACGGACAGCGCCGCCCGCAGGGCACCCGACGTCGTCGCGTCGTGATCGCCGGCCAGCACGTCGTCGGTGGCCTCCTCTGCCTGTTTGGCCGCGAAACCGAGGCCGACCAGGGCCTCTACCACGGGGCCCCGCACGGCATGGCCGTTGATCGCCGGCGCCGGCGCCGACCCGCCAACCGCGCCGATCTTGTCGCGCAATTCCAGCACCATCCGCTCGGCGCCGCGCTTGCCGATGCCGGGCACTCGGGTCAGCGCGGCGACATCGCTGTCGGCCAGCGCCTGCCGCAGCGCCGCGGCGTCGTGCACGGCCAGTGTCGCCATCGCCAGCCGGGGCCCGACGCCCGACACCGACAACAGCGTCAGGAACAGGTCGCGGGTCTCCCGCTCGGGGAACCCGTACAGCGTCTGCGAGTCCTCGCGCACGATCATCGCGGTGATCAGCCGGGCTTCGCTCCCCTGCCGCAGCGTCGCCAGCGTCGACGGCGTCGCGTTGATCCGGTAGCCAACTCCGGCGGCCTCGATCACCACGTGATCGAGTGCCACCTCGAGCACCTCACCGCGCACCGACGAGATCACCGGACGGCCTTCACTTTCGCGACGAACTTCTTGCGCTGCTGCGCGGCCAGCGCTTCGGCCGCGGCCATCCGGGCGATCATCGGCGCCCGCCAGCAATGGCAGATCGCCAGGGCCAGCGCATCGGCCGCGTCGGCCGGTGTCGGCTTGGCTTGCAGCGCAAGGATTCTGGTCACCATCGCGGTGACCTGTGCCTTGTCGGCGGCTCCGTTGCCGGTGACCGCGGCCTTGACCTCGCTGGGCGTATGGAAGTACACGTCGATACCGCGTTTGGCGGCCGCCAGCGCGATGACGCCGCCGGCTTGCGCGGTGCCCATCACCGTCATCACGTTCTGCTGTGAGAACACCCGCTCGACGGCCACGACGTCCGGCT
>DASZLQ010000261.1:0-24372 GCA_035552295.1 Mycobacterium sp.
CCCGAAGGTGAGTGCTTCGCGGGCGGCAAACCCGCAACGCAATCTTTAATTCTCGCCCTCAACCGCCATGGACGTGACCTCGAAACACGACGGGCAATGCTGCGGCAGCTCTCGGAGATGTGGACACGTATCACGGGCCAACCGGAATCCGAGGTTTGGATCTCAATGACAGAGACCGATCATACGAACGTCATGGAGGCCGGGTCGCTGATTCCCGCGCCCGGCCACGAGCACGAATGGTTCGAGGAAAACCGCGCCAGGTTGGCCGAATCGGAAATCAGGGCGGTACGAAACGCTCGCGACATCCCGCGGGAAGCGGCAGCGTCATGAAGCAGACTCCGATTATTCCGGATACGTTTCTCGGTGTCGGTTACACAACAGACGGAGCTGGGCTGCCGCTGGAGGCGGTGCGTGTTCCGGTCCCGCAGCCGGCGGCGACTTTCACTCTTGACGCCGTCAAGCCTCGAAAACAAAACCGCAGGTAACGAGCGGGACTGAAATGGACCGAGACGGAGCGAACCTGCAGTTAGATAGGCATTTTGCCTGGTCAAGGCAGGGGTTCGAGTCCCCTTAGATCCACCCGGGGCGTAGGTTCCACCTGCGTCGGCGTGTTCGGGTTTCGCAGGCCTTGACGCGGCAGGGCGGCGGTGAGACAACTAGCGGTGTGACTCGCATCGTCGACTCGGACCAGCACCTCTACGAGAGTCGTTCGCTGTGGGCGGACCATATCGACCCGGCTGCACGCGACGACGCGCTGAGTCTGATTGATGACGAACTCGGCTACACCTGGCTCAGCTGGCACGGCGCTCACCTCGGCCTAGCCGACGTCCACCTTCCCGGCAACACCGCATCCTGCGGGGAGCACCGCAACCGTCAACGGGCCGGCAAGCCCGCCTCCTATCGGTACGACGAAGCGTTGCCTGCCGCCTACTGGCAGCCCGCGTCCCGTCTTCGCTGGCTCGACGAGGCCGGACTCGATGAGGCAGTCCTGTTCCCCAATTTCGGCCTGCTCTGGGAGCGCCGCTTGTCGCCGTCGCTTCCGGCGATGACCGCCAACATGACGGCATGGAACCGATGGTGCGCGGTCGTGCGAGCTGAAGGTGGGGGGCGACTGTATCCGGTCGCACATCTGACGTTGCGCGACCCGGAGTGGCTCGAGGCCGAGCTGGATACGCTGTCGGGCGCCGGCATCACGCTGGCCATGATCGGCGCCGGGCCGGTGGACGGCCGGGAGCTGTCGCACCCTGAGCACGAGCGGATCTGGTCGGCATTCGTCGACCACGCCGTCACGCCGGTGTTCCACGTCGCCGATCAGGTGCGGGTCTTCGACGATTGCTGGTATCAGGACGATCCGGTGCAGGATCTGGTGCCTGCCACCGAGGCGGTATTTCTGTGGGTGCCGCCGGCGCTGGCGTTATCCGACCTGATCCTCCATGGCGTCTTCGACCGTCATCCATGTCTACGCTTCGGCGTGGTCGAGCTCAGCTCCGCATGGGTGCCGCAGTTTCTGATGCTGTTGGACGGTGCGTCCGCGTTCACCACCCAGCTCAACGGCAAGCCGGTGGCGAAACTGTCCCGGCGACCAAGCGAGTACTTTCTCGACCATGTCCGGGTGTCCTCCTTCTCATACGAGAACCCCAAGCAGCTGGCTAACATGACCGGCGACATGTTCATGTTCTGCAGCGACTATCCCCACTCCGAGGGAACTGCGACGCCGCTGGACGACTATCGCCGGACGGGCTGTGACGAGCAGGAAATGCCCGGCCTGTTTCACACCAACGTCGACTCGTTGCTCAACCGATAGGCGCCCCGCGCCGCTTTGGTTATTGGCCTAGGTGTGTCCCGCGTGTGACCGTACCGCGACGGTGACGAAGGACGCTGTCCATCATGACGGTGCTTGCGGGAATCGCCGCCCTCGCGATGGCAGTATGTGTCGGCTACTACTTCGGCCGGCGCGCAGGCTTGACGCCGTCAACCTGGAAGAAGCGAACGAGTCGGATCGCGCTCGGGAGGCTAGCGTTCATCCTGCTTGTGTTGATGACCGCGCGGCGCATTCGGCAGCGCTTTCGGGTCGAGCGCATGTTCCCCGTCGCGGTAAACGTCTGGCGACTGAGACTTATTGCGCCACTTGAATTGCTGCGGGGTAGCGTTGCGAGGATGCGGTCCTACTGAGGCGCGAGGACGGGAACTGGTATGTCAGCACTGCAGGGCAAGGTCGCGCTGGTGACCGGTGCGTCATCGGGCCTGGGCGCTGAAACGGCCCGACTGTTTTCCCGGCAGGGCGCAACGGTTTTCGGCATAGGCCGAGATGCTGGACGCTTGGCGGAGGTATTCGCCGATGTGGAACGTGGTTCATACGCATCGGTGGATGTTGGTGTGGCGCAGGCTTGCAGGCACGGGGTCGAGCAGTGCGTCCGCGAGTTCGGCGGACTGGACATCCTCGTCAACATCGCCGGGAAGCACCAGATGCGCCGGACGGAGTCGATGACCGACGACGACTGGACGCAAGATCTCGCGGTCAACCTGAACGGACCGTTTTATCTGTGCAGGGCCGCACTGCCCCATCTGCTGGAACGCGGCGGCAACATCGTCAACGTCAGCTCCATTGCCGGCGTCGAAGGCCAGGCCTACTCGGCCGGCTACTGCGCCGCCAAGCATGGGCTAATCGGGCTCACTCGTGCTTTGGCGGTGGAGTACACCGCGGATCGCTTGCGCGTCAACGCGGTGTGCCCCGGCGGCATGCTCACACCGCAACTCGAACAGTTCAGTGCGCCGGACAACCCGAACTACGACCTGATCATGCGCACGGCCTCGCCGCGAGGGATGATGCAGCCCCTCGATGTTGCGAATGTGGTCGCTTTCCTTGCCAGCGATGCCGCGGCCGCCATCCACGGCGCCGTCTACCAAGTCGACAACGGCAAGGGTGCCGGCTAGCTCAACCGAGCGTTTCCCAAAATTGGGTCAGGGCCGCTGCGCCGCGGGCCGGATCTTGCACCATCCACCAATGTCCCAGCCCGTCGAGCACTTCCGTTTGCGCTCCGGCTCGTTCGGCCGCCCGACGCCGCATCGCTTCTGAGCCGACGTAGGTGTCGTCGGTGGCCAGTATCGAGAGGCCGGGTCGTGCCGCCGCATTGCCGAGGGCGCGACCGGCTTCGGCCATCGCCGGCTGGCGAGCGGAACGGTAGAGCTGCAGGGTGGCCCGACCCATCTCCGGGCCTTGCGCCGCGGCGAGCGAGGTTGCGATGTCGGCGGGCATCCCGCCGAGGTCGACCATCCGGGCGGCGCGATCCTCGAGCGTCCCCCCCAGCATGGTGTCCACCAGTTGCTCACCCTCGTCGGGTGTCTGCCAAACCTGCGCCAGGTCGTGCCAGACGTAGTCGGGGTCGAAACATCCGAGGATGTCGCTGGCCCAGCTGCGCACCAGTTCGGGTCGATGTGTCACCACGTTGACGACGTGACCGCCGCCCCAGTCGTGACCGACGAGGTCGACCGGTTCGGCGACGTTCTCCAGCTCGCCCTCAAGCCAGTCACGGTAGGCGAGGTAGGTCGCCGGGAAGTCGTCGGGCAGCGGTGCTCCGAATCCCGGCGGTGATAGCCGCACCACATCCTCGCGCCCGAGCGCATCGACCAGCGGACCCCAGATCGCGTCAGTCTCCGGATTGCCGTGCACCAGAACGACAGTCACGGTGTCCTCCATCTGTGAGCTGCTCGCGCAGCGATGCGTTCAGGCGAGGTACCCGCGGGGCAACACCGAAAAGTCAACCGGCGCGCCGAGTTTGAGCCGTGCGCCGGCTGATGGTGCTTTCAGGGTGGCGACGTTGTGGTTGGTCAGCAATTGAACGGCCTCGGCTTCAATGTCGCTCCACCCGGTGTCAACCGTCATCAGCGTGAGGACGCCGAGATCATGCCCGGAAGGAGACAGTATCCGATGATGCCAGGCGCCGTCGGCCTTCGATCCCGCGTGTGGGAGCACCACTGCCAGCACGTTGCCGCCGCCGTCTTCGAATCGTGCCGCGCCGTCGGCGGGCACAACTTTTCCAACGGTCGTGTTCTGCCTTGTGATGGTCGTAGTTCCCGCCACCGCGATCCGGAGTTCATCACCCGAGGCGTTGGACAGCTTGTAGTCGCCTTTGCCGCCGTTCTTGAAGCCTAGCAACACGGCGGCACACCCTTTTGTTGGGCGCGCGCCAGTTCGGCGCCGTTGGGCGTGGCGAGTTCGACCCGCAACGCATTGGACGTCGACCTCGTCACGCGCGACAACGACCGTAGCGTCTTCCAGAATCGGCATGCCGAAATCGTAGACCTGGCGTGCAGATTCGTCTGCAATATCGCGATCTGGTCACTGTCAGCGGCCTGCTTGCCAATATGAAGTGGAACGTGTCTAGTTAACCGGTGACCGACCGCCGCAGTCCGTTCCGAGCCGATCTTCTGCAAGGGAAGGTGGCATTAGTGACCGGCGGCGCTACCGGGCTGGGCCTGGAGATCGCCCGAGTGCTGGGCAACCACGGGGCTCGCGTCGCCATCTGCAGCCGCAAGGAAGCCAACCTGCAAGCCGCAGTTGCGGCGTTGCGGCAAGAGGGGATCGAGGCCTCCTGGGGCGTCTGTGACGTCCGCCGCCACGAAGAAGTGACGGCGGTCATCGAGGAAGTGTTGCGAACGTTCGGTCAACTCGACGTTGTCATCAACAATGCCGCCGGCAACTTCCCCGCCCCGATCAGCGGCCTCAGCCCCAACGGATTCAAAGCCGTCGTGGACATCGACCTACAAGGGACCTTCAACGTTTCGAAGGCGGCCTACGAGCTCTGGCTGCGTGACCACGGGGGCGCCGTGGTGAACATTAGCGCGGCGACCCAGTACCGCGGTATGGCGCTGCAGGCGCATGTCGTTTCCGCCAAGGCCGGCATTGACGCGCTCAGCCGCGCCAGTGCGATCGAATGGGGCCCCGACGGGGTTCGGGTCAATGTCGTTGCCCCCGGCGCGATGTCAGGAACCGAGGGCGTCAAGCGAATCACCGGCGACGACCAACACCGCACCGCCCAAAACCCCCTCGGGCGTCCCGGTTCGACCACCGAGGTTGCCGAAGCGGTGCTGTTCCTGGCCAGTGATGCAGCGTCCTACGTCACCGGAGCGACGTTGGTCGTCGACGGCGGTGGCTGGTTGACCGCCAGTGGATTGCCGGATTTGCCGGGCTACCACTGACATCCGGCTCAAACGGCACGGTCAGTGGCCAGACGTTCCAGATCTCGTCGCAGTACTGTCCTGCCACGCAATGCTCACCCGCTCCCGGCAGCAACCTCTACCTCGGTCCCGGTAGCTCCGCAACTGACGGATGGCGCAGAATGCTGCACCGTGGACCAACCCACGAGCGGTGGATCGGTCGAGCCACGCCAGCTGCCATTGGCGTCGGCAGGTGCGCGCTGGCTGATTGCGGCGGCCGTGCTTGGCTCGGGGATCGCTTTGTTAGATGGCACCGTGGTCAACGTCGCCCTTCCGACCATCGGGCGCGAGATGGATGCGGGCCTGACCGATCAACAGTGGGTCCTCGACAGCTACCTGTTGACGCTGAGTGCGTTGCTGCTGTCCGGGGGCGCGGCGGGAGACCGTTACGGGCGCCGCCGGATCTTCGTTGCGGGGCTGGTCGTTTTCACCGCGGCCTCGCTCGGCTGCGGTATTGCACCGACCATCGGCTGGCTGATCGGCGCGCGGCTGGTTCAGGGTGTCGGTGCGGCGGCGCTGGTTCCCGGCAGCCTTGCGCTGATCGATGCCGGCATCAGGGATGAGGACCGGGGCCGGGCGGTCGGAATCTGGGCGGGCATGTCTGGGGTGACGACGGCGCTGGGCCCGTTCATTGGCGGCTGGCTGGTGGACACGGCGTCATGGCGCTGGGTGTTCTTTCTGAATGTTCCGCTCGCCTAGCGGTGGCGTGGATCGCCGCCAGGCACCTTACCGAATCCCGCGAACCAACCGCGCGAGGCCGTGCCGACATCCTGGGCACCGCCGCCGTTACGGTGGGCCTGGCTGGGGTGATCTACGCGCTGATCGAGTTTCCTTCTCGCGGTTGGACATTGGCCACCGTTACCGCCCTCGTCGTCGGCGGGGCGACGCTGGTCGCTTTCCCGCTGATCGAACAGCGTGCGCAGTCGCCGCTCTTGCCCCCAAAGCTGTTTCGCTCCCGGCAATTCACCGGCGCCAATCTCACCACTTTGGCCGTATACACCGCGGTCGGCGGTGCCTTGTTCCTGTTGGCCCTGCAGCTGCAACAAAGCCTGAACTACTCTGCGCTGGCTGCGGGCCTGTCGCTGTTGCCCATGACGATCATCATGCTGATCGGCTCTCCGTGGGCGGGCACGTTCGCGCAGCGCACCGGTCCGCGGCTGCCCATGACGGTAGGCCCGCTGATCGCCGCGGCGGGCGTGGCGTTGATGACGCGCATCGTGCCCGGGGCAACCTATCTGGCTACGGTCTTGCCCGCCGTGGTCGTGTTCGGCGTCGGCCTGGCGATCACCGTGGCGCCGCTGACCGCCGCGGTTCTTTCCGCCGTCCCCGACAGCTATGCCGGCACCGCGTCGGGCGTCAACAACGCCATTGCGCGCGTCGCCGGACTGATCGCGATCGCCGTGCTGCCGGTCGCGGCCGGCATCCGCGCGGGCCCCGGGCAGCCTCTCGGCCCCGGCTTCTCAATCGCGATGGCCATTACCGCAGCCATTTGCGTGATCGGCGGAATCACAGCGGTGCTCACCATCCGCACCGGTGCCGACGTCGCGCACCAGGTGCTGCCGGGAATCAACCAACCGTGCCAACACCCATCCACCAGACGCGCTTCTGCAGGGCCGCAACGGAACTCACGCTAAGCGGTGACGGTCATTTCGTCGTCGCTGCTGGTCCACGATCGGATGAAGATGTCGATGGGCACCCGCTCGTCTCGCCCGTCTTCGCTGCCGGTGTCATTGAGGTGCACGATGCCGGCCGCGGTGTCGACGCCGGTTACCACGACCGCATGGTTGGCCTCGGGCTCACCGTCGGAGGTTTTGTCCTCGACCGGCTCGCGCCAGATGAGTTCGGCGTTGACGGCAACGATCACCTTGCGGCCCTTGGCCAGCTCCTGCTCGAGCGCCGGCATACCCGTAGGCACACCGGTCTTTGCCACGCTTTCCGTGTCGGTGTCCACGGCATGGATGCCGTAGTGCGCGAGCAGTGCCGGTTCATCCGCAAAAGAAGTGCCGCTGCCCGGCTTGCGCTTCTTCGGCTTGGTGTAGATCGGTCCAGAGTGGACGGCACTGGGAGTCGATTGGGCCACCTTGACGATGGCGTGCTCGGAGGGTTGGTCACCGGTCAGTTCACCGACCACGTCGGCGACCGCCATCGGCACGCAGTCGTCGTCATATTGCTGGTAACGCCAGAATGGGGCGGCCGCTGCGGGGTCGCCGTACAGCGTGCCCTCACCGGTCGGCGGGTCGGGTGTCCCGGGAGCGGCGTGGGCGGCGCCCATCGTCAGCCCCAGCGTGGCCGCACCGACCAGCACTGCAGCGCCAGCGGTCCGGGCCGCGGTTGCGATGCCGATCATGCGGTGTCCTCTTCAAGCCGGCGGTGACAAAGTGGCTATCTGCGAAGATCGTCTCTTCGTTACCTCTACGGATTCTTGGAAGATTCTCTACGAACCCTGGAACCGACGCACGAGAATTGCGCCCTATGACATTTCTGCCGCAACCGACGCGCTGCTCGACTGGGCCGCAACCGTAACGTCAGTTGTATGACAACGAATCTGAACCACCGCCTCGCCCGCCATGCGCCGGCGGTGCTGAGCCTGTTTCGGTTGGTCTACGGTCTTCTCTTCGCCGCGTACGGTTCGATGATCCTGTTCGGTTGGCCCGTCCGTCCGACATGGCCTGTCCAGGTTGGAGTCTGGCCCGGCTGGTATGCCGGCTTAATCGAACTCGTGACCGGGTTGCTGATTGCAACCGGATTGTTCACGCGTGCGGCTGCATTCATTGCGTCTGGCGAAATGGCGGTCGGCTATTTCTGGATGCATCAGCCGCGCTCGCTCTGGCCGATCGGCGATCCCCCGGCGGGCAATGGCGGAATTTTGGCGATTCTCTTCTGCTTCGGTTTCTTCCTGCTGGTCTTCATGGGTGGGGGAAGCTACTCGATCGAGGCCCTACGTGGCAGAACTAGGCACTGATCTCAATCGCCCCAGCGGCCGTGCGACGCCGCAAGCTCTAGCAAGGTGATGCCGTCGGTGTTGCGTTCACGCAGCACGTAGGCGGGGAACGAGTAGGGCGGCGCCGTCTCGGGGCCGCGCTTTGCGTGCGCGGCGATCGCATCTATGAGCGTGCGCGCCATGGATAGCCGCGGGTAGCGGGCGTGGATCGCGGCGGCGGTCTGCTCGTCGACGAAGTCGGCGTTGAGGCCGAAATCCGCACCCACACCACTGCGAACCAGGTAGCACAGTGCTCCGCGCCGCTCGGCAATGCCGCTGGCGGTGTGCAAGGCGATGGCCTCCCATACGGCGTCCACCACTGTGCGCTCGCAGCCGTGTTCGGTCAGCAGGGCCGCCGCGAGGTCAGCGCCCTCCACTTCAAACCGCTCCTTGCCAGGGGCGGCCGTGCCGGCGCCCAGATCGTGGAGCACACAGCCCAAAAACAAAGCATCGCCGTCGTAATCGGCGCCCGGGCGCATCCCCTCGCGCGCGGCGAGCAGTTCCCCGAACAGGTAGCTGCGCACGCTGTGGTTGAACACCGATGGTGACTCGGTGGACTGCGCTAACCGCATTGCGGCCTGTGCTGTGGCGGTGTCGATGAGAGCGGGAGCATGCTGCATAGGCAAGTACGTTAGGTCCGCACCGCGGACGCCGGGGAGTGGCTAGAACGCCATATACCCCACGATTTAGGCCACGAGACGCTGCGCCCGGCGCCCGTGCTCTACTTCCGATCGGGCGTCGACGCGTGGCCGGCCCGCGCCGCAGCGCGTCGCGCTGCCTCCGTATGCTCGGCGGCGGTCACCACCACGGCGTCAGACCCTGGGTACACGGTCGCCTCGTGACCGGTCACCAGCCAACGCACCACGTATGGCGGCGAGCCGTCCTCGGCGCGCACCCCGATGATCTCCGCATGTTGATCATGCCGTTCCGTGGTCGTGCCTTTGACCACGAGGAAGTCGCCGACCCTGGCCTTCATCGCCCGCTCCCTTCTCTCGAGGTTGTGAGATGCACGGACCCCTCCAATCGTGCGCGCTTTCCTCACCCAACGGAAGCGTGCAGTGAGCACGAACCGAAAATGATTGCGACGACTCGGTATTGGTACTGGCGACTAGGCGGATTGCTGGGGCGCGTTCAGGTGTCCAAATTCGTACCGGCGGTGACCTGTTCCCATTTCGCGATCTCGCTCGCGCGCCCGTCGGCGACGTACCGATAAAGGGCCAGAGCGTCGGGGCCGAGGAGCAGGAATGCCGGGGGCTCGTTTGACTCGACCGCCGCGATGATCGCCGAAGCGGCCTTGGCGGGGTCGCCGGCCTGGTTGCCGTCCATGCTGTCGTTTTCCTTGCGGCGCTGCCCGGCGGTGCCGGCGTAGTCATCGATGACCGTGGCCGACTGCACCAGCGAGCGCCCGGCGAAGTCGGTCCGGAATGCGCCGGGCTCAACGACGGTCACCGAAATGCCCAGGGGAGCGAGCTCCCCCCGCAGCGCGCCGCTGATTCCCTCGATAGCCGCTTTGGCGGCCGAGTAGTAGCCCGATCCCACCGGGGTCACCGTGGCGCCGATGGAGGAGATGTTCACGATCGCGCCGCCGCGGCGGGCCCGCATGCCGGGTAGCACGGCCTTGATCATCGCGACGGTGCCGAAGAAGTGCGTCTCGAACAGGGTGTGGACTTCGGCGTCGTCGCCTTCTTCGACCGCGGCGCGATAACCATAGCCGGCGTTATTGACCAGAACATCGATGCCACCGAACCGCTCGTCGGCCCGCTGAACGGCAGCGGTGACCTGATCGGGCTTGGTGACGTCAAGGGCGACGGGGAGCACACGCTGCGTTGCGGTGTCGGCCAGGTCGGCGACCTTCGCGGCGTCGCGCGCGGTGACGACGGCGTTGTGGCCGGCTCCGATGACAGCTTCGGCGAGCGCGCGACCGAGTCCGGTTGAGCAGCCGGTGATGAGCCAGGTGGACATACGAACATCTCCTTACCAGTCGAGGCGCAACGCACACCTGTAGAGGCTTGACGCCATATGCTTGGTCTCGATTTGTCTCGGAGATGCTAACTATGCCGCAAGGGTTTCCCAAGCAACGGCGGCCCCGGTGACGTGCGGGTCGTGCGGCACGGAGTTGCGCCCGAACGCGAAATTCTGCGATCAGTGCGGTAAGCCTACGACGGCGGTCGGTGAGGTCGCCGAGTACAAACAAGTGACGGTGCTCTTCGCTGATGTCGTGCACTCGATGGACCTCGCGGCGGCGGTGGACACCGAGCGACTGCGCGACATCATGTCCGAGTTGTTGCGGCGGTCAACCGATGTGGTGCGCCGGTACGGCGGCATCGTTGACAAATTCACCGGTGACGGGGTGATGGCACTGTTCGGCGCCCCAGTCGCGTTGGAGGACCATGCCGTTCGTGCTTGCCTGGCTGCCTTGGACATTCAGCGCGAAGCCGACAAGCTGGCCGCGGAAGTCAAACGTCGGGATGCGATCGCGCTGAGCCTGCGAGTCGGCCTGAATTCAGGGCGTGTCATCGCCGGCGCGGTCGGTACGGCGCCATGGAGTTACACCGCTGTTGGCGAGCAGGTGGGGATGGCGCAACGGATGGAGTCGGTGGCGCCGCCCGGGGGAGTGATGCTCAGCCAATCCACCGCCAGGCTGGTTGATCATTGCGCGACTCTCGGTGAGCCCGAGCTGGTTCGGATCAAAGGACGCGAAGATCCGGTCGCCGCGCGGCGGCTGCTCGGGATCGGCCCCCGACGCGCCGATCGTGTCGAGGCGCCCCTGGTGGGCCGGCGCAGGCAACTGGCCACGCTGGACGATGTTGTGCGGCAAGCGATTCAGGGACGCGGCGGTGTGGTGAGCCTGGTCGGGTCGGCCGGCATCGGCAAGAGTCGTCTCGCCCACGAGGTCGCAGCCAGGGCGGCCGGACTAGACGTGGAAGTCTTCTCGGTGGCCGCCGAATTGCACGACAGCGAAAAGCCGTTCATGGTGGTGACCCGGCTGCTGCGGTCGGTCATCGGCATTCGCGAGCAGGACCCACAATCCACCCGAGAGACGCTGCGGGTACAGGCTGCTGACGCCGACGAGCAGGATCTGCTGCTGCTCGACGACTTGCTGGGAATCGGCGATCCCCTCATTGCCGCGCCGGCACTTGACCCCGATGCACGTCGGCGACGGCTGACGGCGCTGGTCACGCACATTGTGCGCCAGCGGGCCCGACCTACCCTCTACATCGTCGAGCGCGCGGGCTGGAGCGACACGGTTAGCCAGTCCATGCTGGCAGACCTGGCGACCGTGATGCCGCAAACCCGCTCGGCGCTGCTCATTACTCACCGCCCGGAGTATCGGGGTACGCTGACCAGTATCGCGGACGCACAGTCCATTGTCCTTGATCCACTTGATGATTCCGACTCCGCGGCATTGATTGCCGAGCTGCTCGGCACGGACCCGTCGGTGGCCGCGGTGGCAACGATGATCACCGCGCGAGCATCCGGCAACCCGTTCTTCGCCGAGGAGGTCGTGCGTGACCTGCGCGACCGCGGCGTGCTGCAAGGGCAGCCCGGGGCCTACGTGTGCACCGCGGCGGTTACCGATATCAGCGTGCCGGCCACAGTGCAGGCCGCGATCGCGGCGCGCATCGACCGCTTGCCCGCACCGGCGAAGCGCGCGCTCGGCGCCGCCGCGGTGATCGGAGACCGATTCAGCGCCGGCCTGTTGATGAGCCTGAGCATTGAGCCCGCGGTCGAGCCACTCCTCGACGCAGATTTCATCGATCAAATGATCACGCGGCGCGCACATCTCGCGCTGCTAGGGCTTGCCCAATCCGAGGAGTATGCCTTCCGCCAGCGCCTGATCCGCGTTGTGGCTTATGAATCCCTGCTCAAATCGGCCCGCACAGAGCTGCATCGGCGGCTGGCCGAGGTCATCCAATCAGGCGATCCGGGCGCCGATATCAATGCGGAGCGGGTGGCCGAACATCTGGAAGCCGCGGGCGACCTACGCGAGGCCTACGCATGGCACATGCGCGCGGGCGCACGGGCGACCAAGCGCGATATCGGGGCCGCGCGGCTCAGCTGGCAGCGGGCCCGCAAGGTCGCTGACCGGTTGCCGTCAGACGAAGCCGGGGTGATGACGATGCGCATCGCGCCTCGTGCCACCCTCTGCGGCACCGCCTGGATGGCCGGCGGACCTGTCGCCGAAGCCGGCTTTCACGAGTTGGCCGAGCTGTGCGCGCAAGCCGGAGATAAGGTGTCGCTGGCTGCGGGCATGGGCGGGCAGGTCATGGCGCGGACGTTTCACAATGAAGTCCGGGAGGCCTCGCGGCTGGCGACCGAGTTCATCGGACTGCTGGAATCGATCGGCCACCCGACGATGATGATCGGCATGTGCCATCCGGCGATCGTCGCCAAATGTGAAGCCGGCGAGATGGCTGAGGCATCGCGGCTCAGCCAGCGGGTGATCGAACTGGCGGCCGGGGATGCCACCCGCGGCAATATGCTCGCCGGATCGCCGCTGGCGATGGCCAAGGCGATGAGCAGTTTCATCAAATGCTGTGTGGGAAAGGCTGGTTGGCGGCAGGAAGCCGACGAGGCTATGGCACTGTCCCGCGGATCCGACGCGATCACCGACGTCACGGTGACCATGTACAAGTACGTCCCGGTGATGTTCGGAGCCATCACGCTCGGCGACGATGCCCTTCGCGATACCGCCGAGGCCCTGCACAACGCAGAACATTCCGGCAATGACTTCACCGTCGGTTTCGCGCGCTTCACCCGCGGCCTGGCACTCATCCATCACGGCAACACCGACAGCGCGCATGGATTCGACTTGCTGGCCGGGGTCCGGGAGTTGGGCGCACAAGAACGGCTGAGCATGACCATATTTCCGCCGGTCGACGCCTATCTCGCCCGCGCAAAGGCAGCCGCCAGCGATCTGGATGGGGCAATCGAGCTGTCCCGCAAGGCGATTGACGGCATGTACACGACTGGGGGGATGCTCCACCTGGGTATGGCGGCGGAGGTGCTGTCGGAGCTCCTGCTGCGCCGCGGCGAAACCGACGATCTGGCCGAGGTTGGCGCCGTGATCGACCGATTGTCGGTGGTGCCGGCCGACCCCGGCTTCGTGCTGCATGAACTTTCGCTGCTGCGGCTACGGGCACTGCTGGCGCTTGCGCACCGCGACGAGGCCGGCTACCGAAAATGCGCGAAATACTATGGAGCACTGTCTGATTCGCTGGGCTTCGAAGCCCACATGGCGCAGGCCCGCGCCATGTCCTCGTCGCCGGTCGGCAACGTTACCTAGTCGGTCACCTTCTCGGCGTCAACCGGGCTATCAGCGGGCTGGCAGGGCGTCCCACTGCCGCTGCACTTTCCGTTCGCTGGGCGTAGGCACCAGACCCGACGGCGCGAACATCTTCGACGGTACCGGATCGTCCTCGGTCAATGGCCAGCCGCCACCGCGAATTACCCTGAGCGCGGCGACAACTCCGGCGATGAACACGATGACGACAACCAAGGCAAAGAGAATCGACAGGGTGCCCTGAATGAAGGTGTTCCTGATGACCTCATCGAGCTGATGGGCGTTCTTGGCGGAACCGAATGCCGTCTTGCCCGCATTTCTCGCCGCCAAGTACTGGGAATGCTGCGACCAATAGCCGATGGCCGGATCCCCGGAGAAGATCTTCTGCCACGACGCGGTGAGTGTGACCGTCAGATCCCACAGCAGCGGAATCCCTGGGATGCACGCCCATCTCAGTAGGCCCTTCTTGATGACAATCACGGTGATGACGGTGAGTGCGATGGCCGCGAGCAGTTGGTTGGCAATGCCGAACAGCGGGAAGAGCGTGTTGATGCCACCCAGCGGATCGGTCACGCCCATCAGCAGGATGCTGCCCCACGCGGCGACCACGGCGAGGCTGCAGCTCCATACGCCGGGGCGCCAGCTCGGGTTTCGCAGTTTGGCCAGCGGGCCACCAAAGTTACCCAGCGCGTCGGAGAGCATGAAACGGTTAACCCGGGTCCCCGCGTCGAGGGTGGTCAGGATGAACAGCGCCTCGAACATGATCGCGAAGTGGTACCAGAAGGACTTGAGCCCGGCGCCGCCGAACACGCGCTGCAGTACTTCGGACATTCCCCAGGCGAGTGTCGGTGCTCCGCCGGTGCGCGACACGATCGACTTTTCGCCAACGCTAGTGGCGGCCTTGCTGATCTGCTCGGCGGTAGCGGGGGCGCCGGGCAGGCCGAGCTTGTTGACATATTCCGCAGCGGTGGCCGCGGTGCCGCCGGTCTGCGCGGTCGGCGCGTTGAGGGTGAAGTAGAGATGCTGGTTGATGATCGACGCGGTGATCAGCGCCATGACAGCGACGAACGACTCGGTGAGCATGCCGCCGTAGCCGATCAGCCGCATCTGGCTTTCCTTCTCCAACAGCTTCGGCGTCGTCCCCGACGAGATCAGCGCGTGAAATCCGGACAAGGCACCGCAGGCGATGGTGATGAACAGGAATGGGAACAGCGCGCCGGCGAACACCGGGCCCTTGCCGTTTGTGGCGAACTGCGAGATTGCGGGTGCCTGCATGACCGGCCGTGCGATGCAGATACCGATCGCGAGCAGCGCGATGGCACCCACCTTCATGAAGGTCGACAGGTAGTCGCGCGGCGCAAGCAGCAACCATACCGGCAGCACCGACGCGGCAAAACCATAGATGATCAGGCACCAGCACAACGTGACCGGGGACAGGGTGAACCAGGATATGCCCCAGGATGTTTCGGCGACCCAGTTGCCGGACACCACCGCGAGCAATAGCAGCGCGAAGCCGATCAGTGATACTTCCGCGACCCGCCCAGGACGCAGGAACCGCAGGTAGCAGCCCATGAACAGGGCGATGGGAATGGTCATGGCGATGGAGAACACACCCCACGTGCTTTGGGCCAGTGCCTTCACCACGATCAGTGCTAGAACCGCGATCAGGATCACCATGATGACGAGGACCCCGACGAGGGCGGCCGCACCGCCGGTGGCGCCGAGCTCGTCGCGGGCCATCTGGCCCAGGGAACGGCCCCGGCGCCGGGTCGAGATCCACAACACCAAGTAGTCCTGCACGGCGCCGCCTAACACCGCACCGACGATGATCCAGATGCTGCCGGGCAGGTAGCCCATCTGGGTGGCCAGCACCGGACCGACCAGTGGTCCGGCACCGGCGATTGCGGCGAAATGATGGCCGAACAGCACGCGCCGGTCGGTCGGGACGAAGTCGGTGCCGTCGTCGAGGACTTCGGCCGGTGTGGCGTGGTCGTCACGCGGGCGAACGATCTTCATTTCGATCAACCGGGCGTAGAACCGGAATCCGATGATGTATGTGCAGATCGCCGCCACCACAAACCAGACCGCGTTCACCGTCTCGCCGCGAACGAACGCGATGACCGCCCAGGCGATGGCACCGATCACAGCGATCACCGCGAAGATGATCTTGTGCCGGATGGTGATGGGTGAGCGGTCGATGATCGCGACGGCTGGCAAGTCTTCGTCGGTGCGGATGTAGCTGACCTGGCTGTTATCGCTTTCCCGTTCGGCGATGCGCTCTGTCACGGTCAAACCCTACGACGGCTGTGAGTCTGTCGCCCGGGGGGAATCAGTAAAGCGCACGCACGTTGTCAATGCTGTCGGCTTCCGCCGGGCTCTTGTCATCGCGGTAGCGCACGACACGGGCGAACCGCAGCGCCAGCCCGCCCGGGTAGCGTGACGACGCTTGCACGCCGTCGAAGGCGATCTCGACTACCTGCTCGGGCCGCACCACGACGACGTGCCCGTCCGTGCCGCCGACGGCGAGCTCGGTAAACCGCGCGGTCTGCCAATCCAGCATGGCGTCGGTCATTCCTTTGAAAGTCTTGCCCAGCATCACGAAGCCGCCGGTGGCCGGATCACGCGCGCCCAGATGAATATTGGAGAGTTTCCCGCGGCGGCGCCCTGAGCCCCACTCCACGGCGAGTACCACCAGATCGAACGTGTGTACCGGCTTGACCTTGAGCCAGCCGGCGCCGCGACGACCCGCCTGGTACGGCGCCGCCGGCGCCTTGGCCATGACTCCTTCGTGGCCGGCGGCCAGCGTCGCGTCCAGGAAGTCTGTCGCCGCCGCGGGGTCGGACGTGACGAGCCGATCCACCCGCTGTCCGCCCGGCACCAGCGCGTCCAGGGCCGCCAGCCGGTCGGTGGTCGGCGCATCGAGCAGGTCGACGCCGTCGCAGTGCAAGATGTCGAAGAAGAACACCGAAAGTGGCTGCGCCACTTGGGCTGCGGCCACATCGACCGATCGGCCGAACCGTGACGCGGTGACCTGGAAGCGGTGCGGCCGGTTGTCCGGCCGCAGCGCGATCGCCTCGCCGTCGGCGATGAGGTCGCTCACCGGCAGTGCCAATGTCGCATCGACGACCTCGGGCAGCCTGGCCGTGACGTCGTCAAGGCTTCGGGTGTAGACCGTGACCTGGTTACCGGCGCGGTGGATCTGCACGCGCGCGCCGTCCAGCTTCGCCTCGAAAATTGTTGTGCCGCCATGACGTTCGAGCGCGTCGGTGACACCGGTCGCGGTCTGTGCCAGCATCGGGCCGACGGGTCGGCCCACTCGCAGGGTGAATGCGTCGAGCGCTACCGCTCCGCCCGACAGGGCGGCCGCCGCCACCGCCGGCAGATCGCCGCCCAGCATCGCGGCGCGCTGTACCGCGGCGGCGGGGGTGCCGGCGGCCTTGGCGACGGCGTCGGCCATGATCCCGGCCAGCGCACCCTGGCGCAGTTCGCCGCTCATGAGTCGCAGCAGAAAAGTCTGTTCGGTTTCGGTCCCGGCGGCGAAAAGGCCCGCGACAAGTTCGGCGCGTCGCGCCTGGGATCCTTTGCCCGATACGGCACCGATCTCGGAAAAGGTGGCGTCGACGCCGCTGACGGTCAGCGTCGGACGCGACGCCGCCGGCGGACGCGACCGCAGCGACGCCCAGCCCACGCCGATCTGGCGTTGCCGCAGCTCGCCCGAGAGCCACGACACGATGATGGCGACCAGTTCGGGGTCAGGCGCGGCGCGGCGGAGCAGGTCGGCGATGTGGACGACCTTCGTCAGGCGCGACGAGGTGCCGCCGACGTCAACGGACGTGGCCGCCACGTCGAGAAGGAGCACGGTCGTCAGCTTGGCATGGCTCGGTGACAAGCCTTCAGAGCCGACACGCTAGCGTGCCTAGATAACGTTACAGATTGCGTCGAATCTGACAAGCCAAAAGGGAGGTCCGGATGGAGATCAACGGGAAGAAGGTCGTCGTCATCGGCGGCGCCTCAGGGATGGGGCGTGCCAGCGCCGAACTTCTGCACGAGCGCGGCGCGCAGGTCGCAGTGCTCGACCGGGAGAACTCGGACGGCAAGGAGGTCGCAGAAGGTGTCGGCGGCAAGTTCTACCCGGTCGACGTCACCGACTTCAGCGGCACCGAGGAAACGTTGCAGGCCGCGGTCGACGACCTCGGCGGGCTGCACGTCGTGGTGACCACCGCCGGCGGTGGCATCGCGAAGCGGACCATGACCAAGACCGGCCCGCACGACCTGGAGTCCTTCCAGTCCGTCGTGGATCTCAACCTCATCGCCAGCTTCAACATCAGCCGGCTGGCCGCGGCACACATGAGCAAGAACGAGCCCGAGGACGAGGAGCGCGGCGTCATCATCAACACCGCGTCCATCGCGGCCTTCGAGGGCCAAATCGGGCAGGTCGCCTACACCGCCGCCAAGGCGGGTATCGCGGGCATGTGCCTGACCATGGCGCGCGACCTGGGGTCGCTGGGTATCCGGGTGCTGGCGATTGCGCCCAGCCTGTTCGCGACCGGGTTGACCAAGGGCATTCCGGACGAATTCGCGTCGGCACTGACCAAGGACGCGGCCTTTCCCAAGCGCCTCGGCCGGCCAGAGGAGTACGCCAAGCTGGTGGCGGCCATCGTCGACAACCCGATGCTCAACGGCCAATGCCTGCGGCTGGACGCGGGACAACGGTTCGCGCCCAAGTAGATGCCCCCGGCGGTGCCCTCCCCGCAATAAGTACACTCTTTAGGCAGCCGCCCCGTTCCCCCTCGGAGCGGGGCAGGCAACCAAGCCCGGCGACGATGCGGGCTTGTTAGCGGCGCGAGGAGGACCCCATGGGTATCGCACTGACCGACGACCATCGCGAACTCGCCGAGGTCGCCCGCGCGTTCCTCACCTCGCAGAAGGCGCGCTGGGCAGCGCGCTCGCTGCTCGATTCACCGGACGAGAACCGGCCGGGATTCTGGCAGGACATGGTCGAGCTGGGCTGGCTCGGCCTGCACGTCGACGAAGAATACGGCGGCTCAGGGTACGGGTTGCCCGAGCTCGTGGTGGTGATCGAAGAACTCGGTCGCGCGGTGGCGCCGGGACCGTTTGTCCCGACCGTGATCGCATCGGCGGTGATCGCCAAAGACGGTAGTGCCGAGCAAAAGTCGCGGCTGCTGCCGGGGCTGATCGACGGAACCCTCACCGCCGGCATCGGCCTGGACGGCCAGGTGCAGGTCAAAGACGGCCCCAACAGTCGGATAGCCGACGGCGAGGCCGGAATCGTGTTGGGTGCCGGGCTCGCCGAGCTGTTGCTGATCGCCGCCGGCGACGACGTTCTGCTGCTGGAGCGCGGGCGCGCCGGTGTGTCGGTGGACGTGCCCGACAACTTCGATCCGACTCGGCGTTCCGGGCGTGTGCGGCTGGAGAATGTGAGCGTCGCTGCCGAGGACATCGTGGCGGGGGCGCGGGGATCGGCGCTGGCTCGGGCGCGCACGTTGCTGGCGGCTGAGGCGGTGGGTGGGGCGTCCGACTGTGTCGACGCCGCCGTCGACTATGCCAAGGTGCGCCAGCAATTCGGCCGTACGATTGCCACTTTCCAAGCGGTGAAACATCATTGCGCGAACATGTTGGTGGCCGCCGAATCGGCGATCGCCGCGGTGTGGGATGCCTCGCGCGCGGCGGCAGAGGACGAGGAGCAGTTCCGCCTTATCGCCGCGGTGGCCGCGGCGCTGGCATTCCCGGCCTACGCGCGCAATGCCGAAGTGAACATTCAGGTGCACGGCGGCATCGGCTTCACCTGGGAGCACGATGCGCATCTGCATCTGCGCCGGGCGCTGGTGAGCTCGGCGCTCTTCGGCGGTGAAGCACCGGCCGGCGATGTCTTCGATCGCACCGCGGCCGGCGCAGTCCGGGAAAACAGCCTGGACCTGCCGCCGGAGGCCGAAGAACTGCGCAAGCGGATCCACGCCGACGCCGCGGAGCTCGGGGCCCTGGACAAGAAGGCACAGCGCGACAAGCTGATCGAGACCGGCTACGTGATGCCGCACTGGCCCAAGCCGTGGGGTCGCGCGGCCGACGCCGTGGAACAGTTGGTGATCGAGGAAGAGTTCCGCGCGGCCGGCATCAAGCGCCCCGACTACTCGATTACCGGATGGGTGATCCTTACCCTGATCCAGCACGGAACCCCTTGGCAGATTGAAAGATTCGTGGAGAAAGCGCTGCGCCAGGACGAGATCTGGTGCCAGCTGTTCTCCGAGCCCGAAGCCGGGTCGGATGCGGCATCGGTGAAGACCCGTGCCACTCGGGTAGACGGTGGGTGGAAGATCAACGGGCAGAAGGTGTGGACCAGCGGGGCGCAGCAGTGCGCGCGCGGCCTGGCCACCGTGCGCACCGACCCCCACGCCCCCAAGCACGCCGGTATCACCACGGTGATCGTCGATATGAAGGCGCCCGAGGTCGAGGTGCGGCCGTTGCGGCAGATCACCGGCGGCTCGGAGTTCAACGAGGTGTTCTTCAACGATCTGTTCGTCCCGGATGAAGATGTCGTCGGGGCGCCCAATTCCGGGTGGACGGTCGCGCGGGCGACCCTGGGCAACGAGCGGGTCAGCATCGGCGGCAGCGGATCGTTCTACGAGGGCCTGGCGGCGAAACTGGTTCAGCTGGCTCAGGCGTCAGATCGGTTGGCGGGTGCGCGAATCCGGGTCGGAAACTTCCTGGCCGACGATCACGCGCTGCGGCTGCTCAACCTGCGCCGCGTCGCCCGTAGCGTCGAGAGGGCGGGCCCGGGTCCGGAAGGCAACGTCACCAAACTCAAGCTGGCCGAGCACATGATTGAGGGCGGCGCGATCTCGGCGGCGCTGCTGGGGCCCGAGGTCGCACTGCTCGACGGGCCCGGTGCGGTGGTCGGCCGAATGATGATGGGCGCCCGCGGCATGGCGATCGCGGGCGGCACCTCGGAGGTGACCCGAAACCAGATCGCCGAGCGGATTCTCGGCATGCCCCGCGACCCGCTGATCAATTAGCCGCGGTTTGTTATCGGCGAGCGTGCGTGTCTGTACGTTGACACGCCGAGTGGAGCGGCATTCTGCGCACGCTCGCCGCGGGGGCTAGGCCGGTGCGAACAACGGCGCGCCACCGGCACCCTTCTCCGGCCGTACCTCGACGGGCATCCCGCACTTGACTGAATCCGGTTCGCAGTCAACGATATTGGCGGCCAGGCGCAAATCGCTCTGTTCGGCGAGCTCGATGATGGCGATCACGTAGGGGAGCGGGATCTCCGGGTTATACGGGTAGTAGTTGACCGTGTAGGTGAGTACCGTGCCGTGTCCGGAAACCGGCCGCGCCACCAACGGGCCGCCGCATTGGCGGCATTCGCCGGTCGCGGGATGCACCCAGCGAGCGCAATTGTCGCAGTGTTCGATGAGCAGCTGGGACGGCGACGCGGCTGGCACGGACCAATACAGTACACTCTATTGGTCCAGTGCGTGCAGTGGGGTTTGGTCTGGCGGGCGGTGTGTATGACGTATTTCGAAAAAGACGCGATCTTGTCCGGCATCGGCATCTCGCGAATCGGCCGTCGCACCGGCATTCCAGGATTCGAACTGACCATGGAAGCGGTGCGGGCGGCCATCGAGGACGCCGGCCTGGGGGCCGGCGACATCGACGGGATCGCGACCCTGGGCGATACCCCGGCCGCAGAGGTCACCGCCGCGCTGCGGATCGAGGCGGCGGACTGCGGTTCCGGATTCGGCACCGGCGGCCTGCTGAGCCCGGTGATGTCGGCGTGCCGGGCGGTCGCCGAGCGTCGGGCCCGCCATGTGGTGGTCTACCGGACCATCCAAATGCTGGGCGGCACGGTCCCGGTCAAAAAGGAAGACAACGCCGCCGCCCCGCCGCTCGCGCGCATGTTCGAGACACCCGAAGGTGCCGAGCGTCCCGCTGTCGGCCCGATGGACGATGTCAGCGATCTCGTTGCGGCCCAGGCTTACTCCGCTGCGAACTGGCTGGCGCTGAACTGCCGTCGGCACATGGACCTGTACGGAACCACCAAAGAGCAGCTGGGCTGGCTGGCCCTCAACGGCAGGCGCAACGCCGCATTGAATCCCCTTGCGGTCTACCGCGAACCGATGACGATGGCTGACTACCTGGGCGCGCGGCCTGTGTCGACGCCGTTTGGGCTGCTGGACTGCGATGTCCCCATCGACGGATCGATCGCGGTAGTGGTATCGAACGCGGAGTACGCCCGCGACTGCCCACACCGTGCGGTGCGCGTGGAGGCGATCGGCGGGTCCGACGGTGCCGGTGGCTGGTTCCATCGCGACGACTACCCCAAGATGGCGATGTCGGATGCGACGGCGCAGATGTGGTCGCGCACCGAGTTGAAGCCCGCCGACCTCGGCCTCGCCGAGTTGTATGACGGCTTCACCTTTCTCGCCATCGCCTGGTTGGAGGCGCTGGGCATCTGCGGTGACGGCGAGGCCGGCCCGTTCGTCGAGGGCGGTGCGCGGATCGCCCGCGATGGTGTGCTGCCGCTGAACACCTACGGCGGCCAACTCTCGGCCGGGCGCATGCACGGTTATTGGGCGCTGCACGAAGGGTGTCTGCAGTTGCGCGGCGAAGCAGGGGAGCGGCAGGTTTCGCAGCGTCCGGAGGTCGGCGTGGTTTCCGTGGGCGGTGGTCCCGTCGCGGGATGCATGTTGCTCACATGCTGAGACAATGAGTACTCGATGAACTCCGGGCGGGGGCCCGGAACAGCGAACAAATTGGCTTCGACGATTGCCCGCGACATCGAGGCGGAAATCGTTCGCCGCGGCTGGCCTGTCGGTGAGTCGCTGGGTTCCGAACACGCTCTGCAACAACGCTTTTGCGTGAGTCGATCGGTGCTGCGCGAGGCCGTTCGGCTGGTTGAGCATCATCAGGTCGCCCGGATGCGCCGAGGACCCAACGGCGGGCTGCTCGTTTGTGAGCCGGATGCGGGCCCTGCGACCCGCGCCGTCGTCATCTATCTCGAGTACCTGGGCACGACGCTGGCCGACTTGCTCAATGCGCGCCTGGTGCTCGAGCCGTTAGCCGCGTCTCTTGCCGCGGAGCGGATCGATGAAGCCGGCATCGATCGGCTCCGCGCGGTTCTGCGCGCGGAGGAGCAGTGGAGGCCGGGTCTGCCGGCACCGCGAGACGAATTCCACATCGCGCTTGCCGAGCGATCTAAAAACCCTGTTCTGCAATTGTTTATCGATGTCTTGATGAGGCTCACCACGCGCTACGCGCTGCAGTCGCGGACCGACTCGGCAACTGAGGCCATCGAAGCGATCGACTACATGCACAGCGACCATTCCGAAATCGTCGCCGCCGTCACCGCGGGTGACGCCGCGCGAGCCAAGACGCTGTCCGAGCGACACGTGGAAGCGGTGACCGCCTGGCTGCAGCGGCACCACCCCGGCGACGATGTCGGCGGAAAAGGCCGGCACAGAAGCAGGGTGCGCCAGCGGCGGCTCAACCCCGAGGCGCCACGGGGCAAGTTGGCCGAAGTGCTGGCGGCCAACATCGGCAACGATATCGCCGCCGGCGGCTGGCAGGTCGGTTCGGTCTTCGGGACCGAGACGGCGCTGCTACAGCGCTACCGGGTGAGCCGCGCGGTGCTGCGCGAAGCGGTGCGGCTGCTCGAATATCATTCGGTGGCGCAGATGCGCCGCGGACCCGGTGGCGGGCTCGTCGTCACACAACCCCAAGCGCAAGCCAGCATCGACACCATCGCGCTCTACCTGCAGTACCGCAAGCCCAGCCGCGAAGACTTACGCTGCGTCCGGGACGCCATCGAGATCGACAACGTCGCGAAAGTCGTAAAGCGGCGCAGCGAATCCGAGGTGGCGGCCTTCCTCGATACCCACCGGCCCGCGTACGGCGTCAACCTCCAAACCGCTGACGAAGTGCGCAAGGCCACAGTCGAGGAATTCCGGTTCCACGTCGGGCTGGCGCAACTGGCCGGCAACGCGCCGCTGGATCTGTTCCTCCGGATCATCGTCGAGTTGTTCCGCCGGCACTGGTCCAGCACCGGGCAGCCGCTGCCGACCGGGGCTGACATCATCGCCGTCGACCACGCTCACCTGCGGATTCTCGAGGCGATAGCCGCCGGGGACGACAGCTTGGCCCGCTATCGCATCCGTCGTCATCTGGACGCCGCCGCCTCCTGGTGGCTGTGATACGGCCGCATTTGGGGCGAGCCCGCTTTGTGATCAATTACCTGCATAGCCAAGCCCTCTGCGGGGTATTGGGGTAGGTAACGCGAAGCAGGACAGCCGGTCCGGCAGGGGGTTGGCATGGCGATGGAAAGCGGGAGCGCCGAAAAAGTGGGCATGGGCACGGAAAGGAAGTATCAAGGCTTCGTTCATTCCGCGCTTCTTTATCACTCTCGGCAGGAGTACCTGGATTGTGTGGTGCCCTTCGTCGTCGACGGGTTGGCGATGGACGAACCGATACTCGTCGCCGTACCCGGCGACATGATGGCGCGGGTGCATGACGAGCTGTGTGGCGCGCGCGGCCGGGTACCGGACGGATTGCAAATGTCCGACACCACTCACGTCGCGCGCAATCCGAGTCGATTCATGGCGCTCGAGGATTCCTTCGTCGAGGAACACCCCGACCGGCGGGTGCGCATTGTCAGCGACGTTTTCTGGCCAGGCCGGAGCGCAAATGAGCTTTTGGCCTGCGTACAGCATGAGGCGCTGGTGAACGAAGCGTTCGAGGGTCACCAGGTGACGGGATTGTGCCTGTACGACGCGACGCTGCTGGATGACGATGTGCTGGCCGACGCCCGTGCCACTCACCCCATGCTGTGGAGGTCCGGTTCGTTGCATCGCAGCGCCGAGTACGCACCCGATGACGT
>DASZLQ010000262.1:0-8573 GCA_035552295.1 Mycobacterium sp.
GTGAACCCGATCGCGCCGTAAGTCTGCAACGCAGAGCGCGCTGCCAGCAAGCCCGCCTCCGATGCTGCCGCTTTGGCCGCGCTCACGTCGCGGGGCGCCAACGACAGCGCCGCGCCGTACACTAACGGGCGGGCCAGCTCGATCGCGATGTGCACATCGGCCAGCTTGTGCTTGATCGCCTGATACGAGCCGATCACGCGGCCGAACTGCGTCCGTTGCTTCGCGTAATCGACGGCATCGTTGCGCAGCGCCTCCGCGGCGCCGACCAGTTGCGCCGCGGTGGCAAGTGCCCCGAACTCGTAGGCACGCTTGACGTCCGCCTGCCAGGAGTCACCGGTTGCCGTCACGTCGTAGAGGCGGCGGCTGGGGTCGACGGACTGCTGGCACCCACCCGTCGCGCCTTCACTGACACCCTCATCGGTGGCCAGCAATACCAGCCCGGCCGTCTCGGCGTCAACTGCGCGTGGTGTGTCAGGTGGCAGTGCGACGGTGGCGATCAGCTCACCCGACGCCAGCGCGGCGCAGCGATCATCGTCGGCGAGCAAAACCGGTGCGACAGCGATAGATTCGGCCACCGGGCCGGGCACGCACCAGCGCCCTAGACGTTCCAGCGCGACCACCAGGTCCACCGGATCGGCATCCAGGCCATCGAACTTCTCCGGGACGGCCAGTGCGGTGATGCCGAGGTTGGCCAGCTGCTCCCACACCTTGCGGCCCGGTGCGACGTCGCCTGCCGACCACGCCCGCACCGCCCCGGGCAAGTCCGCTGCGCCCAGCGCGGCGTCGATGCTGGCCGCAAAGTCGCGCTGCTGTTCGTCGAGCGCAAATTTCACTTCTTGCCTCCGGACTTTTCGCGCGGCAGGCCGAGCAGCCGCTCGGAGATGATGTTGCGCTGAATTTCATTGGTACCGGCATAGATCGGGCCGCCCAAGGCGAACAGCAGACCTTCGGTCCAGGGCCCGGCAAGCTCGCCGTCGGCGGCGAGGATGTCGAGCGCGGTCTGATGGATCGCCACGTCGAGGTCGGACCAGAACACCTTGGTCACTGACGATTCGGCACCCAGCTCGCCGCCCGCGGCCAGCCTGGTCACCGTGCCGAAGGTGTGCAGTCGATAGGCCTGCGCCTTGATCCAGGCGTTGGCAACTCGATCGGTGAATTCAGCGGGGGAGCCGTTGTCTTTCCACAGCTGCACCAGCCGCTCGGCGGCCGCCAGGAAGCGGGCTGGACTACGCAGCGACATGCCGCGCTCATTGCTCGACGTGCTCATCGCCACGCGCCAGCCGTCGTTCGGGGTGCCGATGACGTCCTCGTCGGGTACGAAGACGTCATCGAGGAAGATCTCGCCGAAGCCGGTATCGCCGCTGAGCTGGACGATGGGCCGCACGGTGATGCCCTTGGCCTTGAGGTCGAACATGAAGTACGTCAGGCCGTTGTGTCGCTCGGCTGAGGGATCGGATCGGAACAGCCCGAAACCCATCTCGGCAAACGGCGCTCGCGAGCTCCAGATCTTCTGCCCGTTAAGCAGCCAGCCGCCGTCCGTCTTGGTGGCGGTGGACCGCAGCGATGCCAGGTCGCTTCCGGATTCGGGTTCCGACCAGGCCTGCGCCCAGATCTGTTCGCCGCTGGCCATTTTGGGCAGGATCCGGTGGAGTTGTTCACCGGTGCCGTGCGCGAACAGCGTCGGAGCCAGCATCGAGGTGCCGTTGGCGCTGGCGCGGCCCGGTGCCCCGGCGTGGAAGTACTCCTCTTCGAACACCACCCAGTGCAGCAGCGGCACGTCGCGGCCGCCGTATTTCTCCGGCCAGGTGATCACCGACAGACCGGCATCGAACAGCACTTTGTCCCAATGCCGGTGCTGTGCAAAGCCTTCCGCATTATCGTAGGACTTCGTCGGGATCGCCTCGGCGTTGGCCGAGAGGAAGTCCCGCACCTCGGCTTGGAAGGCCAGCGTTCCTTCGTCTAGTTCCAGATCCAATTCAGGCCAGCTCTCGCAGTTGTGGTTTGACCACCTTGCCGCCCGCATTGCGCGGCAACGTGTCGACGAACCGCACCGAACGCGGTGCCTTGAAGTTCGCCAAATGTTCACGGGTATAAGCGATTACCGATTGCTGGTCGAGGTTCGAACCGGGCCGGGTTACCAGGAATGCCCGGCCCACTTCGCCGAGCCGCTCGTCGGGAACTCCGATCACCGCGGCGTCGGCCACCCCCTCCATCCGGGCCAGCACCTGCTCGACCTCGGCGGGGTAGACGTTGAATCCGCCACAGATGTACATGTCCTTGAGCCGGTCGGTGATTCGCAGGTTGCCGGCCGGATCGACGGCGCCGATGTCACCGGTGTGCAGCCAGCCGTCGGCGTCGATCGCCGCGGCTGTGGCCTCCGGGTCGTCCAGGTAGCCCAGCATCACGTTGGGCCCCCGCAGCATCACCTCTCCCGATTCGCCGGGTGTCGGTGAATCGATGCGCAATTCGAAGTCCGCGAACGGACGGCCGCAGGTGGTGGCGACGGTCACCGCGTCATCGTCGGCGCGGCACATGGTGCCCATGCCGTTGGCCTCGGTCAGGCCGTAGGCGGTGAGCACGATGTCGATGTCGAGCTCGGACTGCATGCGTTCCACCAGCACGACCGGTACGGTGGCCGCACCGGTCACCGCGAACCGCAGCGAGCTCAGGTCATAGTCGTTGCGCGCCGGGTGATCAAGCAGGGTTTGGTAAATCGTGGGCGGCCCGGGCAACACGGTGATGCGGTGTTGCTCGATCGCCTGCAGCGCGCGTAGTGGATCGAACGTCAGGTGCGGGATCAGCGTCGCGCCGGTCTGCAGGCAGGCCAGGATGCCGGCCTTGTACCCGAAGTTGTGGAAGAACGGGTTGATGCACAGGTAGCGGTCGTCGCTGGTGATCTTGCCGTTGGCGGCCCACGACGCCGAGGCTGACAGCGACTGCCGGTGCGCGCACAGCACGCCTTTGCTGCGGCCGGTGGTGCCGGAGGTGAACAGGATGTCGCTGACGTCGTCGGGCGTGATGGCGGCCGCACGGTCAGCGACAGCCGCTGGCGTAGCACCCCGGGCGATGAAGTCGTCCCAGGTTCCGTCATCGGCTTCTATCGGTATTCGCACGATCTGCCGCAGCGCGGGCAGGGCGGCGCGGTCCAGGTCGGCTACCCGGTCGGTCCCGAGGAACCGGCCCATCCCGAACAGCACCGGCGCGTGGGTGCGGGCCAGGATGTCGCTGGCTTCCGCCGCGGTGTAGCGCGTATTGAGCGGCACCATGGCGGCACCGGCGTGATGGATCGCCAGGCAGGCGACCACCCAATGCCAGGTGTTCGGCGACCAGATGGCCACCCGGTCCCCGGGTTGGACCCCGAGTGCGATCAGCGCGGCGCTCGCGCGATGCACCTCATCGCGCAGCTCGGCGGCGGTGAACGAGCGGTCATCAGTGATCAACGCGGCGTGGTCGGGGAGTTGGCGCGCGAAACGATCCAGCGCCGCAGCCACGGTGCGGGGATCGTCCCCCGCACGCGGGAGGTGCCCCCAGGTCATCGCGATCCTCTCTAACAAAGCAAGTGCTTGGTAGGTTAGCCTACAGGGCATGCAGGACGTCGAGGACTTCCGGGCGGAGGTCCGTCAGTGGCTCGCCGGCAATCTGGTCGGCGAATTCGCAGCGCTCAAGGGTCTTGGCGGACCTGGGCGCGAGCACGAGGCGTTCGAAGAGCGCCGAGCGTGGAACCAGCATCTCGCGGCCGCGGGACTCACCTGTCTGGGGTGGCCGGTCGAGCACGGTGGCCGTGGGCTTTCGACCGCGCACCGGGTGGCGTTCTACGAGGAGTACGCCCGTGCCGACGCTCCGGACAAGGTCAACCACTTCGGCGAAGAGCTGCTCGGTCCAACGCTGATCGCGTTCGGAACACCCGAGCAGCAGCAGCGTTTCCTGCCGCGGATCCTCGATGTCACCGAGCTGTGGTGCCAGGGATATTCGGAGCCCGGTGCCGGCAGCGACTTGGCCAACGTCTCGACCACCGCCGAGCTCGACGGTGATCAGTGGGTGATCAACGGCCAGAAGGTATGGACGTCGCTGGCGCACCTGTCGCAGTGGTGCTTTGTGGTCGCGCGCACCGAGAAGGGCTCCAAGCGGCACGCCGGACTGTCGTATCTGCTGGTGCCGCTGGAACAGCCCGGTGTGCAGATTCGGCCGATCGTCCAGATCACCGGTACCGCGGAGTTCAATGAGGTGTTCTTCGACGATGCCCGCACCGACGCGAGCCTGGTGGTGGGTCAGCCGGGTGACGGCTGGCGGGTCGCCATGGGAACGCTGACCTTCGAGCGCGGCGTGTCGACACTGGGGCAGCAAATCGTCTACGCCCGTGAGCTTTCCAATCTGGCCGAACTCGCACAGCGCAACGGCGCCGCCGACGATCCGTTCATCCGGGAACGGCTGACGCGGGCGTGGACCGGGCTGCGCGCCATGCGCAGCTACGCCCTGGCCACCATGGACGTCGAGCAGCCGGGCCAGGACAATGTGTCGAAGCTGTTGTGGGCCAACTGGCATCGCGATCTGGGCGAGCTGGCGATGGACGTCATCGGCAAGCCCGGCATGACCATGTCCGACGGCGAATTCGACGAGTGGCAGCGGCTCTTCCTGTTCACCCGCGCCGACACCATCTACGGCGGATCCAACGAGATCCAGCGCAACATCATCGCCGAGCGGGTGCTCGGCTTGCCCCGGGAAGTTCGTGGATGAGCGCTTACGCGAAGACACAGGAGGAAGCATGAGTTTGGCCGAAGCGCCGAAAGAGATTGCCGGACACGGGCTTCTGGCCGGCAAGGTGGTTGTCGTGACCGCCTCCGCGGGCACCGGCATCGGGTCGGCGACCGCACGGCGGGCCCTGGCCGAGGGTGCCGACGTGGTGATCTCCGACCACCACGAACGACGGCTGGGGGAGGCGGCCGACGAGCTGTCGGCGCTGGGGCAGGGCCGGGTCGAGAGCGTGGTCTGCGACGTGACCTCTACCGCGCAGGTGGACGCCCTGATCGATTCGGCCACCGCGCGCATGGGGCGCATCGACGTGCTGGTCAACAATGCCGGGTTGGGCGGCCAGACGCCGGTGGCCGACATGACCGATGACGAGTGGGACCGAGTTCTGGACGTGACGCTGACGTCGGTGTTTCGGGCCACCCGCGCGGCGCTGCGGTATTTCCGCGAGGCGCCGCACGGCGGGGTGATCGTCAACAACGCCAGCGTCCTGGGCTGGCGCGCGCAGCACTCGCAGTCCCACTATGCGGCTGCCAAGGCCGGGGTGATGGCGTTAACCCGATGCAGCGCAATCGAAGCCGTCGAGTACGGCGTTCGGATCAACGCGGTGTCGCCTAGCATTGCCCGGCACAAGTTCCTGGACAAGACCACATCGGCCGAGCTGCTCGACCGGCTATCCGCCGACGAGGCGTTCGGGCGAGCCGCCGAGCCGTGGGAAGTCGCGGCCACCATCGCGTTTCTGGCCAGTGACTACTCCAGTTACCTCACCGGCGAGGTCATCTCCGTGTCCGGTCAGCATCCGTGAGCCTGTCGACTAGCCAAGCAAGCGCTTGGTTGATACCCTGATCGGGTGGACCGAGTGACCGGTCAGGCGAACAGCCGGCGAGACGAGCTGCTGGAGCTCGCCGCGACCATGTTCGCCCAGCGGGGCCTGCGCGCCACCACGGTGCGCGATATCGCCGACGGTGCCGGCATCCTGTCCGGGAGTTTGTACCACCATTTCTCCTCCAAAGAAGAGATGGTCGACGAGCTGGTGCGCGGTTTCCTGGACTGGTTGTTCGCCCGCTATCGCGAGATCGTGGACGGCGAAGCCAACCCGCTGGAGCGGCTCAAGGGGCTGTTCATGGCGTCGTTCGAGGCGATCGAACATCGGCATGCGCAGGTCGTCATCTACCAGGACGAGGCCAAACACCTGCGGTCACAGCCCCGGTTCTCCTACATCGAGGACATGAACCGCCAACAACGCAAGATGTGGGTCGAGGTGCTCAACCAGGGCATCGACGAGGGCTACTTCCGGCCCGACCTCGACGTCGACCTCGTCTACCGCTTCATCCGTGACACCACCTGGGTGTCGGTGCGCTGGTATCAACCTGGCGGACCGCTCACCGCGCAGCAGGTGGGTCGGCAATATCTCGCCATCGTCCTCGGCGGGATTACCAAAGAAGGAGTCTGAAAGATGCCCGAGGCGTACGTCATCGACGTTGTACGTACCGCGGTTGGCAAGCGCAATGGCGCACTGGCCGGGATACATCCCGTCGACTTGGGAGCTCAGGCCTGGCGCGGACTGCTCGACCGGACCGACGTCGACCCCGCCGCTGTCGATGATGTGATCGCCGGTTGCGTAGACGCCATCGGGGGACAGGCGGGCAACATCGCCCGACTCTCCTGGCTGGCCGCCGGCTATCCAGAAGAGGTTCCCGGCGTCACGGTGGATCGCCAGTGCGGTTCCAGCCAACAGGCGATTTCCTTTGGTGCGCAGGCGATCATGTCCGGTACGGCCGACCTCATCGTGGCCGGCGGCATGCAGAACATGAGCCAGATCCCGATCTCGTCGGCGATGACGCTCGGCGAGCAGTTCGGGTTCACCTCACCGACCAACGAGTCCAAGCAGTGGCTGCACCGGTACGGCGATCAGGAGATTTCACAGTTCCGCGGCTCGGAGCTGATCGCCGAGAAGTGGAACCTGTCGCGTGAAGAGATGGAGCAGTACGCACTGACGAGCCACGAGCGTGCGTTCGCGGCGATCCGCGGCGGCCACTTCGACAACGAAATCATCACTGTTGAAACCGAATCCGGGCCGTTCCGGGTCGACGAGGGCCCGCGCGAGTCGTCGCTGGAGAAGATGGCCGGCCTGAAGACGCTGGTCGACGGGGGACGGCTGACGGCGGCGATGGCCAGTCAGATTTCCGATGGCGCCAGTGCGGTGCTGCTGGCATCCGAGCAGGCCGTCAAAGACCACAAACTGACCCCGCGGGCGCGCATCCATCACATCAGTGCGCGCGCGGCTGACCCGGTGTTCATGCTGACCGGCCCCATCCCCGCCACCCGCTACGCGCTGGAAAAGACCGGGCTGTCCATCGGAGACATCGACACCGTCGAAATCAACGAGGCGTTCGCTCCGGTCGTGCTGGCCTGGCTCAAGGAGATCAAGGCAGACCCGGAGAAGGTCAACCCCAACGGCGGGGCGATCGCTCTCGGTCATCCGCTGGGTGCCACCGGGGCCAAGCTATTCGCCACCATGCTCAACGAGCTCGAGCGCATCGGCGGCCGCTATGGCTTGCAGACGATGTGCGAGGGCGGCGGCACGGCCAACATCACGATCATCGAGCGGCTATAACTCGTTGCGCCGAGCGTAGTACGCCGACACGCCGTAGCTCGCGTACAACTGCGCACGCTCGACGAAAGAAACGGGCTACTCGACCAGCGCCGACGCCGCTTGTAGGTGCGCGATCGCGTCGCGCACGATCGACTCGATCAGCTCGGCGCAGGACGGTAGGTCGTCGAGGATGCCGGCCACCTGTCCAGACGCCAGCACCCCGGCGTCGGTGTCTCCCTCAACGAGGCCCGCTTTCAGCAGCATCGGCGTATTGGCCGCCATCACCACCTGTGACCAGGTCAGCTCCTTGCCGTGGCGCATCGCCAGGCCGTCACTGATCATCGACCGCCAGGTCATCTGCGACATCCTCTTGAACTTGGCGGCATTACGCAGCGCTGCGGTGAAACCCCTTGCCCGTGAGCCGCTTTCCAGCTTCTCGACCAGCCCGGTGCGCAGCACGCGGTGCGGCATGCCATCGACGCGCGTGGTGACCAGCGTGCCGTCCAGAGCCGCCTGCAGATAGCGCTGTTTGACCGCGTCGGGCACGGTGGAATCCGAGGTGAGCAGAAACCGCGTGCCCATCGCCACGCCGGCCGCACCGTAGGACAACGCCGCCGCGAGCCCTCGACCGTCGAAGAAGCCGCCCGCTGCGATCACCGGGATACCGGTGCCCTTGACCGCGTCCAGCACGGACGGCAACAGCAGCGTCGTCGCGACGGGGCCGGTGTGCCCGCCGCCTTCGCCGCCCTGGACGATCATCGCATCGGCACCCCAGCTTGCGACCTTGCGCGCATGTTTGGCCGCGCCGATAGAGGGGATGACAACTGCCCCTGCATCTTTCAGCCGTACTATCAACTCTTCTTTGGGTGCAAGTGCGAATGACGCCACCTTGACGCCCTCGCGGATCATCAGCTCGACCCGGTCCCCGGCGTCGGCGGCGTCGGCACGGATGTTGACGCCGAACGGCTTGTCGGTGGCGGCCTTGACCTTGCCGATGGCCGTCGCCAGCTCGTCCAGCGTCATGGTGGCCGAAGCCAGGATGCCGACACCGCCCGCGTTGGCAGTGGCCGACACCAGCCGCGCGCCGGCAACCCAGCCCATCCCGGTTTGCACCACCGGGTGCTCGACGCCGACCAGCTCGGTCAGCGGCGTGCGCAACCTCATCAACGTATCTCTCTGTCTCGCAGTGCTTTCGGGTCGACGACCTCGCGGATCAGGCGCAGTTCGTCGT
>DASZLQ010000263.1:0-14237 GCA_035552295.1 Mycobacterium sp.
GCCGACCTATGCGTGGCCGGTACCGCGTTGATCGCCGGACTGCTGAAGGGCTTGCTCGACGCCGGCGTCGCACCGCTCACGAACGCCCGCGCCGAGGAACTGATCGCCGACGGCGGTCGAATCGTCGGGGTCCGGGTATCGGTTGAAGGTCGGCAGCGCAACGTGCACGCCCGTCGCGGCGTCATTCTCGGGACGGGCGGATTCGAGTGGGATCCCGCTCTGGTCAGTGCTTTTCTGCGTGGGCCGATGCACGGTGCCGTCTCGCCCCCAAACAACACCGGCGACGGATTGCGGATGGTGATGGCCCACGGGGCCGACCTGGCCAACATGGGTGAGGCGTGGTGGGTACCGATCGTGCAGATCCCGGGCGACACCATCGACGGCCATCAACGCAGCCGCAGCGTGCGGCTCGAGCGGACCCGGCCGCGCAGCATCATCGTCAACCGATTGGGCCGGCGGTTCGTCAACGAGGCGTGCGACTACAACTCGATGGCCGGCGCCTTCCACTACCTCGACCCACGTGAGGGCTATGTCAACGACCCGGCCTGGATGGTGTTCGACTCCCAACACCTCAAGCGCTACGGCTTTTTGGGCATCGATCCCGACGGCCCCGTTCCGGACTGGTTCTGCGAATCGGCCGATCTCACCGAGCTCGCCGAGAAGACCGGGATCGCCCTCGACGGGCTCAACCGGACCATCGAAAACTGGAACCACAACGTCGGCGAGGGTGCCGACCCCGACTTCGGCCGTGGCTCAAGCGCTTACGACGGCTACTGGGGCGACGAGCACGCGACGACACCGGCCGGCAAGACACTCGGGCCCGTCGACACGGCACCGTTCTACGCGGTTCCGATATCGGTCGGCGCGATGGGCACCAAGGGTGGACCACGCACCGACCGCGACGGACGTGTCCTGCATGTCAAGGGCAAGCCGATATCGGGCCTGTTCGCCGCAGGCAATGCGATGGGCGGTGTGACCGGTCGCGCTTACGGCGGCGCTGGCGGAACCATCGGTCCGGCAATGGTTTTCGGTTACCGTGCGGGGCACTTCGCCGCCACCGGCGAGTCGGTCGACTAGCTTTTGCCGAGTGGCCAGTTATGGCACTGATTTCGACCGATCAGGTGTCATAAGTGGCCACTCGCGCGTCTTCAGGAGCGCTCGGCGAGGGCTTTCGCCAGATCGATCGTGCCGGTACTGATCGCGGCGACCACGCCGCCGTCGACCAGCAGATCGGTGCCCGTGACGAACGACGCCGACGGGCCGAGCAGGAATTCGGTGGCGGCCGCGATGTCCTCGGGTGTGCCCATCCGCCGCAACCCGGAGTTGTCGACCATCGCCCGCATCAGCGTGCCCGACTCGCTGTCGAGTTCGAGGCGTCCCATCGCCGTCGAGATGACACCGGGACTGATCGAGTTGATCCGGGCGCCGCGCTCGCCCCACGCCTTGGCTGCGGCCGCTACGCGGATCTGATTGGCCCGCTTGGCAAATGGATACGCCATCTGGCTACTGGTAATGGCGGAGCATGCCTCCAGGTCGAGCAGCTCTTCGGCCGGAACGGTCGCGAGCTGCCGCGCGACCGCGGGGTCCGGCGGGGGCATCAGGTGGCCGGCCATGCTGGCGATGACGACCCCGGCGCCGCCGGGTTCGATCACCTTGGCGAATACGTCGATGCTCAACGCGACACCCAACAGGTCGACGGCCAGCACCGCCTCGGCGGACGCCTGTACCGGCGAGAGCCCCGCGGTGTGCACCACCTTGGTCACGCGTCCGGCCGCCTCGGCCGCCGCGGCGACCTCGGCCAGCGAAGCGCGGGAGGTGACGTCGACTTTTCGGGTCAGCACGTGGTGACCGTCCACGGTCAGCGCCTCCTCCGCCGCCTGCAGGCCCGCGGCGTTGATGTCGGCGAGGACGATGGTGCGGCCGGCTCCGCAGCGGCGGGCGACCGAGACCCCCATGCCGCCGACTCCGATGATGACCAGAACGTCGTTGTTCATGAATCTCCCTATCTCGGATCGCAGGGCCAAGCCTCCCACACGAAGCGAGAATAGTATTCTCGTTGTCCGAGAGTATGAGTTTCACGAAAGGGAACCTTGATGCAGATCAGCGGAAGTTCAGCCGTTGTCGTCGGTGGCGCGGGCGGTCTGGGCGAGGCCACGGTTCGCCGACTGCACGCCGCCGGGGCCAAAGTGGTGATCGCCGACCTGGCCGACGAAAAGGGCTCGGTGCTGGCCAAGGAACTCGACGCCCGCTACGTCCGCACCGACGCGACGAAGACCGAGGACGTCAACGCCGCGCTGGCCGAAGCCGAATCGCTTGCCCCGCTGCGTATCTCGGTCGACGCTCACGGCGGGCCGGCGAGCGGCGGACGGCTGGTCGGCAAGGACGGCTCACCGCTGGACCTGGATGGCTTCAAGACGACGATCGACGTGTACCTCACCGGGGTGTTCAACGTGCTGCGCCTGGCCGCCGCGGCCATCGCGCGCCAAGAACCCACCGAAGAGGGCGGCCGCGGCGTCATCATCAACACCGCATCGATCGCGGCCTATGAGGGCCAGATCGGTCAGCTGCCGTACGCGGCGGCCAAAGGCGGCGTGGTCGGCATGACGCTGGTCGCCGCCCGTGACCTGTCTCCGCTCGGCATCCGCGTCGTCACCATCGCGCCCGGCACGTTCCTGACGCCGGCCTACGGCCAGGCGGGCGACCAGCTCGAGGCGTACTGGGGTCCGCAGGTCCCGTTCCCCAAGCGGATGGGCCGCTCGCCCGAATACGGCGCCTTCGTGCAGAGCATCGTCGAAAACGATTACCTGAACGGCGAAGTCATCCGACTGGACGGCGCGCTGCGATTCCCGCCGAAGTAGGGGGCGACCACAACCGCCCCAGCGGCATCTCGACTCAGTGGCGCGTGTGACTGCCGTTAGTTTTTGTTGGCGTTGAACTTCGCGACGATCGCCCGGAAGTCCTCGGTCTGCATCGATTGGCTCTCCGCGGACAGCGCGTAGTCGATGGTGGCGAGCACCGCGCGCTCGAGGTGGATGTTCAGGACGCGCTTGGTGCTTTCGACGGCCTGCTGCGGCAGTTCCAGGATCTTCTTCGCGGCCTTCATCGCCTCACCGAGCGGGTCGGCCACCGCGTGGTTGGCGAGCCCGAGTTCAACCGCTTTCAGCGCGGGGATCCGGGCGCCGGTCAGCGCGTACTCCTTGGCCAGCAGCAGGCTGATGTGCAGCGGCCAGGTCAGCGGTCCACCGTCGGCGGCCACCAGCCCCACCTGCACGTGCGGGTCGGCCAGATAGGCGTCTTCGGCGATGTAGACGATGTCGCTAAGCGCGACCAGGCTGCAGCCCAGCCCGACGGCCGGGCCATTCACCGCGGCCATCACGGGAATTCGGCACCGAGCCATGCCCAGCACGATCTCGCGCCCATCCCGGATGGTCTTGGCGCGCAGATCGGCATCGGCCGACAGTTCCTTGAGATACGAGAAATCGCCGCCGGCCGAAAATGCCCTGCCGGCCCCCGTGATCACGGCCGCGCGGGCCGTGGGGTCATCGGTCAATCGCTGCCACAATCGCGCGAGCCCGACGTGCAAATTGTCGTTGACCGAATTGAGCGATTCCGGCCGGTTCAGGGTGATGATGCGCAGTGCGCCTTCGGCACGGACGTCGATTTCGGCAGGCATGTCGTACACGTCAGACTCCCAATCCCAAGATTCGCGAAGCGATGATGTTCTTCTGTATCTGTGATGTCCCACCCATGACGCTCTGCGCACGGCTGTACAAATATGCGCTGAGCAGATCGGGGTCGCGGGTGCCCGCGACTGCCACTGCGGCATGCCCTACGGATTGCTCGACCCAGGTCATCAGCAGCTTGTCGAGTGACCCTTCGGGCCCGTGCGACACCCCGTCGAGTTGTTCGGACAGCCGTCGCCGGACGTGATGAGTCAGCATCTCCGACTGGACGGCCGCCCATGCCAGCTCTTCGGATATCGGACCGTCGTTGCGCGCCAACAGTTCTCGGACAAGCTTCCCGTATCTAGCCGCATAACCCAGCGTGGACGGTTCGCGCTCGTGTCCGACGACGGTCATGGCGACCGCCCAGCCGTCACCGGGGGCACCGACCATCCGATCCGCCGGCACAGTTGCGCCGTCGAAGAACACCTGACCGAATTCGTTGGTGACCCCGTTCATCATGCGCAGCGGGCGCTGTTGCACGCCAGGCTGTTTCATCGCGATCACGAACGCCGAAAGGCCCCGGTGGCGTTTGGCCTCGGGATCGGTACGGGCCAGCAGCAGACACCAGTCCGCGACGTCAGAGTAGCTCGTCCAGATCTTGTGGCCATGCACTATGTAGTTGTCGCCCTCACGGGTGGCAGTGGTGGTCAGCGAGGCCAGATCTGAACCGGCGCCCGGCTCGCTGAAACCCTGACACCAGCGCTCCGTGCCACTGATGATGCCGGGCAGGAAGCGTTTGCGCAGTTCGTCGCTGCCGTGCCTGCCGATGCCGTGGACCAGGTAGCCCACGCTGGGGCGCGGCGGAGCGCCGGCGCGCACCAGCTCTTCGTCGACAATGACGTCGTACACCGGCGGCAGATCTTGCCCGCCGTAGTCGCGGGGCCAGGACAGACCGAAAAAGCCGCCCTCGTAAAGGGCGCGATGCCAGTCCGCCATGCGCTCCCAGTGCTCGTCACCGGAACCGGAAAACTCCTTGGCGTGCGCGGAAAGCCACGATCGCAGCCGCTCGCGAAAGGCGGCCTCTTGAGATGAGTCACGAAAGTCCAAGGTCGATCTCCTTCAGCGTTACCGGCCACAACTCGGTCGATGTCAGCGCGCGCCGCAGGTAGACATGCGCCAGGCACTCCCAGGTATTGCCGATGCCGCCGTGCACCTGTACGGCGGTCTCGCAGACCGTTCGGGTGGCGCGCGCGCAGTAGATCTTCGCAACCTGGGCGGCTCGAATGGCTTCGGCGGGCGTCAATTCGTCGACCGCCCAAGCGGCATGGCGCAACACGCTCACCGAACCTTCAATCAGCGCAAGGCTTTCGGCCAACAAGTGGGCGATGGCTTGGTAGGAGCCGATCTGTTTGCCGTACTGTTCGCGGATTTTCGCGTAGTCGACCGCGACGGCCTGAGCGCCCCGGGCAATTCCGACCAGGTCCGCTGTGGTGGTGACCAGCGCGAGCGCCTGCCACTGTGCGGCAACATCAGCGGATAGCTCACCGAGAGCTACCGGCGACCCCACCATGCTCGCTTCGGCCCTGGTCAAATCCACTCCGGTGCGGACGTCGTCAAGGTCCGTCGCCAAAACCGTGGTACCGGAAAGGAACAGGGCTCGTTGAGCACCCCGCGCGTCGATCACTCGGTCATCCACAGCGATGGTCGCTCCCCGCCCATCGGCATCAAAGTGGCGGGCCAGGTCGTCGGCCAGCACCGGACCCAGAAACGCTACGTCGACAAGTCGGCGCCCGAATTCCTCAGCGACGATGGCCACTTCGACGCCAGTGGCCCCGTCGGAGCGCAGCGATCGCCAGCCGGTCGTCGTAACCTGCTTGTCCAGACGGGCAATTCGCTCATCGTCAGCCACGTCGTTAACCGCTCCGGGCCCCAGATCGTCGGCCAGCTTCGCGGCGGCGTCACGCAGTTGCTGCTGTTCAGCTGTCAGACGTACATCCATAGCTCTCCTTGAGCACTCGGCGGAGCACCTTACCCGAGGGCAGGCGAGGGACATCGGGCACGAACACGATCCGGCTCAGGTGTTTGTAGGACGCCAGCTTCTCGTCCACGCTGGCAATCAGGTCAGCGGCGTCAACCGGAGCGTGCACCGCTACGGCGGCGACAACCGCTTCGCCGTTGATCCCGTCGGGAACGCCGAACACCGCGCAATCTTTGACGGCCGGATGGCCGTGCAGCACCGTCTCGATTTCGGCCGGTGCGACCTGGAAGCCGCGCACTTTGATCATTTCTTTGACGCGGTCGGTGATCCGCAGCCAACCGTCGGCGTCGAGCCAGCCGACATCCCCGGTCCGGTACCAGCCGTCGCAAATCGCCTCGTCGGTTGCCTCGTCCGGCAGATAGCCTGCCATCAGCGACATCGACCGCGCCTGGACTTCACCGACCTCCCCCGCGCAGACCGGTTGGCCAGTCTCCAGTGAGACCACCCGCAGGTCCACCCCTGGCACCGGGCGTCCGACCGCGTCAAGGCGGGCACCGTCGAGCGGATTGCAAGCGATGACGGGTAATTCCGTGGTGCCGTACGCGGGCACCCAACCGACACCGGTCCGCCGGGTCACGGTCTCCGCGATACCGGCACTGACCGGTGTCGCGCCCCACATGATGAACCGCAGTGAAGACAAGTCGTAGGACTCGAGATCGGGGTGCGAGGCAATGGCCAGCGCGATCGGTGCAACCGCCATCTCGATTGTGATGCGGTCGTTTTCGATGTGACGCAGGATCTGGTTGATGTCAAAGCGGCGATGCAGCCGCATCCAGGCGCGAATCTGCAGCGCCGTCAGGATGTTGAGCAGGCCGAGGATGTGTGACGGCGGCGTGGCGATCTGGATGCGGTCATGCCTGGTCAGCTGTAGCGCGTCGCGCCAGTGCTGCATCGCCGCACCCAACGACGAGTGAGTGTGCCGGACAGCCTTCGGCAGACCGGTAGTGCCCGAACTGAAAACCAGCAGCGCGTCGCCTTTCGGCGGCAGCGAACACGATGTTGGTTCTTCGGGGGTGATCGGTTCGTCCAGGTGCAACATCGGCATCAAACCGGCCAGCACCGGATGGTCCCCGACGGCGTGGGCCGGGTCGGTCAGTGCCAGGGCGTGGTCGACCTCGTGACGCTTCCACGCCGGGCTGATTAACACCGCCGCAGCACCCAGCCGCCAAATCGCAAGCAGGGCGGCGACGAATTCCGGCCGATTGGACGCCATCAGCGCGACGCGCTCGCCTGCGGCAACATTGTTTTTGGCCAGGGTCCTGGCCAACCCGTCGGCCAGGGCATCGAGCTGAGGCAGGGTGAATCGCCGTTCCTCGAACACGAGCACGGCCGGCTCGGTCACGTCCCGTTCCTTCCAGCAGTCCAGACCGACTTGAGAAGATCCTATCGCTCAGCGAGAATATTATTCTCTATACTGAAGAATGCAAATACGGGAGGTGCGGCCATAGTGACGGCCCGAATCATCGAGGAGACTCCACGGGTGTCAGATCCCGCTTCAAACGGTGCCGAGGCCGGCACGGTAACGATCTACCTCGACCGCAAGAAGGTGACGGTGCCACTGATCCCGGGCGAGACGCTTCTGGAAAGCGCGCGACGGGCCGGCCTGGAGCCGCCCTTCAGCTGCGAGGCCGGCAACTGCGGCACCTGCATGGCCAGGCTCGAGGAAGGCCACGTGAGCATGCGGGTCAACGACGCTCTCGACGACGACGAAGTGGCCGAGGGCTACATTCTGACGTGCCAGGGCGTACCCGACACGGATTCGATCACGGTGCGCTACGAGTAGCCACAGGAGAGGCGGCGACGATGGCCAAGGGCATCATCCTCGTTGAAAGTCGACCCAGTTCGCCCGATCGCGACCAGGAGTACAACACCTGGTACGACGAAGTCCATCTGGGCGAACTGGTGGCTCTCGACGGATTCGTCTCGGCGCGCCGGCTGCGCCCGGTTGACGGCGACGGTCCGTATGTGGCCATCTACGAGATCGAAGGCGACGACCTGCAGGCCATCTTGGACAACATGATCGCCAACGCCGGCCAGCTGCACATGTCCGATGCGCTGCAGTTGGATCCCGCCCCCATCCCGCGGCTGCTGGAGACCACCATCGACTACGGCGGCTAGATCGCGGGGGTTATTCGCTGAAGTAGTGGCCTTCGTCGAGGTCTTCGATCAGCCCGGGCCGTTCGGGTTGCCAGTCCAGCACCTTCTGCGTGAGGGCGTTCGAGGTCGGGTTGTCCAGAGCCGCGAATGCAGCGAGGAAGCCGAAGTGGTCCGGCGCTTGTTCGCTGGCGATGCTGACGACCGGCAGATTCAAATGGCTGCCGATGACCCCGGCGATGTCACGGAATGGCACGCCCTCGTCGGCAACCCCGTGCAATCGCGTCCCCGCGGGAGCCTGCTCGAGAGCCAGTCGGTACAGGTGTGCCGCGTCGAGCGTGTGGATGGCGGGCCAGCGATTGGAGCCGTCGCCGATATAAGCGGAGACGCCGGCGTTGCGGGCACTGCTGATCAGATGGTGCGCGAAACCGTGGTGATCCAGGCTGCTGTGCACCAACGGGGAAAGCCGGATGACCGACGACCGCACGCCGCGCTCGGCCAGCGCGATCGCCAAGTTCTCCGAATCGATCCGCGGTCCGCCGGGCAATGTGTCGTGTTCAGTCGCGAAGGACCCCTGCCCGACGAATGCGAGCATGAGCGTTCCCGAGGTGACGACAAGCGGCCGGTCGGAGCCGACGAGCGCCTCGCCGATGGCCTCGACAGCGCGCAGATCCGTCTCGGCAGCGCCCGCATAGTCATCGAAGTCGTGTATGAAGGCCAGGTGGATCACGCCGTCGGCTGCCGCGGCGGCGGCCCGCAGACCATCGAGGTCGTCGAGGTCGCCCCGATGCGCCGTGGCGCCGTTCGCCGTCAGCGCGGCGGCGCCCTCGTCTGAGCGAGCCAGGCCGGTGACCCGGTGCCCCGCTTCGAGGAGTTCGGTGACGACGGCGGAGCCGATGTGTCCGGTCGCGCCGGTGACGAAAACATGCATGGGTCAATCCCTTCTGATTGGCGTCCGATGCCATCAAGTCAATGACTGCCGGCGGATGCGTGTCCAAGATCTATTTCACATGACGCGATGCAATTCAGGCATCACAGCTGCTTAACCGCGCTATGTCAGACCAGCACGTCGATCAGCATGATTACACTCGACGCATGACGGACTCGGCATCACCGTTGGTGGACCTCGACCTGCGACTGGTGGGGTACTTCGTTGTGGTGGCCGAACACCGGCACTTCGGTCGCGCGGCCTCCGCACTGCGCGTCGCGCAGCCGTCGTTGAGTCGGCAGATTCGCCGGCTGGAGCAGCAACTCGGAGTCCGGTTGTTGGACCGCACGCCGCAGGGCACCCGGCTCACGGATGCCGGCGACGTGTTTCTGCCGCGGGCCAAGGCGTTGCTGCGCTCGGCCGTGCAGGCCACGGCGCAGGCGCGGGCCGCCGCCCAGCCGAGCCGCATCATCATCGGCTACACGACGGGCATGATCGTCACGCCCGCGGTGCGTGAGTTGCGCCGCGAAAACCCCGACGCCGACGTGCAAGCCACACACTTGGACTGGGACCAAGCGCGTAATGCGCTACTCGACCATCAGGTGGACGCGGTGGTAACCCGGCTGCCGTTCCCGACCGACCAGCTGCACGTGACAGTCCTCTATGACGAGCCACGCGTGCTGGCGCTGCCCATCGACCATCGCCTGGCGGGCAGGGAGTCGGTCACCCTCGACGACATCGCCGACGAACCGATGCCCCGGGTGCGGCACTCCGATCCGGCCTGGAGCGCGTTCTGGCGCATCGATCCTCGGCCCGATGGGCGCCGGGCACCCGACGGTCCGTTCATCGAAGCGCTCGAGGACAAGTTCGAACTCATCGCCTCCGGGCAGGCGGTCGCCATCACGGCCGGATTTCACGGCAACAGCCTGCGCCCCGATATCACCACGGTCCCCTTGGAAGGCGTCGAGCCGAGCCATGTCGTGTTGGCGACTCGCGCCGGAGACCGCAGCCGTCTGGTGGCGGCGTTCCGAAAACTCGCCGAAGCCCACCTCACCCCGCCCGGCTCTTGACGCCCAAACGTCGAGTTGTCGGGCGAAATCAGGCGGCGGTTTTGGCGCAACAAGTCGACGTTCGGCCGGGAGAGTCAGAGCTCCGGTGGCGGACGGTACTCGGGTTGGTAGCCCGCAATGTTGATCGGACTACCGACGAGGCGGAAATCGCCCACCGTCACAACCACTTCCGGAGTCGCGTCGAGTGCTTCGGGAAGCGTTCGAACGGCTGCTGTGGGGACTCCGAGTGGACGCAGCCGCCGTTCCCAGCCGGCCGCGGTGTCGGTCGCCAGTGCCGCTGTGACGACGGCAAGCACCTCATCGCGCCGGGCAACCCGTTCAGCCATTCCTTCGAAACCGTCGATATTCGCTTCAGCGGCAAAGGATTTCCAGAACCCGTCGTGCGTGATGAACAGCGCCAGGTATCCGTCGCCGGTCGGGAAAAGCTGCGCCGGAACGTAATACGAGTGCGCACCGTTTGGCCGCCGCTGCGGCTCGACGCCGTTGTTGAGGTAGGCGGAGGCGTGGTAGTTGAGCTGCGACAGCATGACGTCGCGCAGCGACACGTCCACCTGCCCGCCCGTCCGGGAAACGATCTTGGCCAAAAGCCCAAGCGCCGCACACATTCCGGTGGAGTTGTCCGCCGAAGAGTATCCGGGCAGCGTCGGCGGGCCGTCCGGATCGCCGGTCAGGGCGGCGATCCCGGTAGACGCCTGAACGACGTAGTCGAAAGCCGGGTCGTCGCCGCCGTTGAGCCCGAAGCCGGTGATCGCCACGCAGACGATCCGCTCGTTCCACCGACGCAACTGCTCATAGGTGAGCCCCAGCCGGCGGATGGCCGACGGTTTGAGGTTCACCAGCAGCGCGTGTGACTCCGATACCAGTTCGCCCAAGCGTTGTTGTCCCGCTTCGGAATTCAGGTCCAAACAGATGCTGGACTTGTTGCGGTTGAGGCTTGCGAAGTAGCTGGGCCCCACGCCGCGGGAGATCTCACCGCCTTGCGGTTCGATCTTGGTGACCTCGGCGCCGAGGTCGGCGAGCAGCATGGTGGCGTACGGACCCGCCAGCATGGTGCCGACCTCGAGGATACGAATTCCCGTAAGTGGTCCGGGGTCTCCCGGAGTCACCGCAACTCCTTTGCGAGCTCGGCGATCATCTCGCGGGTTCGGCGTTTGGAGGCGACCAGCTCGTCCCGGTTTTCACCGATCGGCAACAGTCGCACCGACAGATCCGTGACACCGGCGTCGGCGAATCGCCGCATCCGCGCCAGGATCGCCCCCGGGTCACCGGCCGCGCAGAGATCGCCGACGTCGCGGGCATCGCCGCGTTCGAGCAGCCGCTGGTAATTGGGTGACACCTCGGCCTCGCCCAGGATGCGGTTAGCCCGCTCCTTGGCCTCGTCGACTTGGGAAGGCGCACAAAGACATACCGGGATGCCCGCGACGATCCTCGGCGCCGGGCGCCCGGCATCCGCGGCGGCCTTGGTGATCTTCGGCGCAATGTGATCACCGATCGCACGCTCGTCGGCCATCCACAAAACGGTGCCGTCGGCCAGTTCACCGGCAAGCTGCAGCATCACCGGCCCCAGCGCGGCGACCAGCACCGGCATCGGGGTATCGGCCCCGATCGCCATCGGATTGTGCACCGTGAACGAATCGTTCTCGACGTCAACCGATCCCGGCCCGGCAATGGCGGCGTTGAGCACCTGCAGGTAGTCGCGGGTGTAGGCGGCCGGCTTCTCATACCGCACGCCGAGCATGTCCCGAATGATCCAGTGGTGCGACGGTCCGACGCCCAGCGCTAGCCGTCCGCCGGCCGCCGCATGCGTCGAGAGCGCTTGGCGGGCAAGAGCAACCGGATGCTGGGCCTGCAGCGGCACCACCGCAGTACCCAGCTCGATGCGCGAGCTGTGCGCGGCCATCAGCGAAACCATGGTCAGGCAGTCGAAGTCGTTGGGCACCTGCGGCATCCACGCGGTGTCCAGTCCGGCCGATTCGGCCCATTCGATATCGGAGGCCAACTTGGCAACCTTGCGGGCCATATCGCCGCACTCGGCGCCGATCATCACTCCGATGCGCACTGTGTTTCCTTTGCGTCGGGGTCCGGGGTGCCGGTCAGTGCGCGGATCTCGCGCACAAGCACGTCGAGCGATGTCCCGGTGGGAAACACCGCGGCGGCACCGGCCGATAGCAGCTTGGGTACGTCGGCGTGCGGGATGGTTCCACCGACGACGACGGCAATGTCAGCGGCGTCGACGGCGCGCAACGCCTCGACGGTGCGAGTGGTCAGCGCCAGGTGAGCACCGGACAGGATGCTCAAGCCCACCACGGCGACGTCTTCCTGAACGGCGATGGACGCGATGTCTTCGATGCGCTGCCGGATGCCGGTGTAGATGACCTCGAAGCCGGCATCGCGCAAGGTGCGGGCGACTATCTTGGCGCCTCTGTCGTGCCCGTCCAGGCCTGGCTTGGCAACCAGAATCCGAGCGGCCACCTAGAACACCACCGGTTGCTGGAATTCGCCCCATACCGCTTTGAGTGCGGAGACCATCTCCCCGACCGTGCAGTAGGCGTTGGCGCAGTCGATCAGCTTGTGCATCAGGTTGTCGGTTCCTTCAGCGGCGCGCGACAGTGCCGCGAGGCTGGATTTCACTGCGGCCGAATCTCGTTCGGCCTTTACCTTGGAGAGCCGCTTGAGCTGCAAATCACGGCCCTCGGCGTCGAGCTCGTAGGTGACGACATCGGGCTCCGGCTCCTCGGACACGAATCGGTTGACCCCGACAACGGGTCGGGTGCCGGCTTCGATGTCCTGATGCATCCGGAATGCTTCGTCGGCGATCAGCCCCTGCAGGTAGCCGTCCTCGATGGCGCTGACCATCCCGCCGTGTCGCTCGAGGTCATCCATGATCTCGATGATGCGGGCTTCGGTGGAGTCGGTGAGCGCCTCAACGAAGTAAGAGCCGCCGAGCGGGTCGGCGACGCCGGCCACACCGCTTTCGTAGGCCAGGATCTGCTGGGTGCGCAGCGCCAGAGTGGTGGATTCCTCGGTCGGCAATGCGAATGGCTCGTCCCAGGCCGCGGTGAACATCGACTGGACGCCACCCAGCACCGCCGCCATCGCCTCGTAGGCCACTCGCACCACATTGTTGTGCGCCTGCGGCGCATACAGCGACGCGCCGCCACACACGCAGCCGAAGCGGAACATCGACGCCTTGTCCGTCGTCGCCCCGTAGCGTTCCCGCACGATCGTGGCCCAGCGCCGGCGTCCCGCCCGGTATTTGGCGATCTCTTCGAAGAAGTCCCCGTGGGTATAGAAGAAGAACGAGATCTGCGGCGCGAACTGGTCAATGGTCATCCGGCCGCGTTCCACCACGGTGTCGCAATAGGTGACGCCGTCGGCCAGGGTGAATGCCATCTCTTGCACGGCGTTGGCTCCGGCGTCGCGGAAATGCGCCCCGGCCACCGAGATGGCGTTGAATTTCGGGACCTCTGCCGCGCAGAACTCGATCGTGTCGGCGATCAGCCGCAGTGACGGCTCCGGCGGCCAGATCCAGGTCCCGCGCGACGCGTACTCCTTGAGAATGTCGTTCTGGATGGTCCCGGTGAGCTTCGCCCGCGCAATCCCTTTTCGCTCGGCCGCGGCGACATAGAACGCCAGCAGGATCGCCGCCGTGCCGTTGATCGTCATGCTCGTGCTGATCTTGTCCAGCGGGATATCGTCGAACAGAATCTCGGCGTCGGCCAGCGAGTCCACCGCGACACCGACCCGGCCGACCTCCTCACCGAACTCGGGGTCGTCGGAGTCGTATCCGCACTGGGTGGGCAGGTCGAGCGCCACCGACAGTCCCGTCCCACCTTGTTCCAGCAGGTATCGGTAACGCCGATTGGATTCCTCGGCGGTACCGAAGCCGGAGTACTGCCGGAACGTCCACAATTTGCCGCGGTACCCGGATGCGAAGTTGCCTCGCGTGAAGGGAAACTCCCCGGGAGGTGGAGGTTCCGCGCTTCTATCCGCTGGCCCGTATACGGGCTGCAGCGGAATACCCGATGGGGTCTGAGCTGCGTTATCCATCGATGAATAACGTACTTGCAAAAAAAGAGAATGCCAATACCGCTTCCTGCGGGACAAAGGATACATGCCTGACCAGCCCACAATGCTGAACGACCGCACCCTCGTGATCTCCGGCGCCAGCCGCGGGATCGGGCTGGCGATCGCGATCGCAGCGGCCCGCCACGGCGCGAACATCGTGCTGCTCGCCAAGACGGCGGAACCCCACCCGCGCCTGCGCGGCACCGTGCACACCGCGGTAGCGGCCATCGAAGACGCCGGCGACAAGGCCGCGGCCGGCTGTCGGCGATGCATGCCGCGAAGAACGCGAAGAAGATGTGCGGCGGGCGGTCGACACCGCAGTCGAGCGATTCGGCGGGATGGACGTCTGCGTCAACAACGCCAGCGCCATCGCC
>DASZLQ010000264.1:0-20307 GCA_035552295.1 Mycobacterium sp.
CATGGGCCAACAAAGGGGACAGCGACAAGGCGTAGAGAACCTGTGGGTCAGCAGGTCTGGGCAGCGGACAAAGCTCTATGGCACGGGCAAGCAGTACCGCGCACGCTATGTCGACAGCAACGGCAAAGAGCACACTCGGCGGTTCAAGTACAAGGCCGACGCCAACGAGTGGCTAAAACAGATCACCCGTAGCGGGGTAGACATCGCGCCACCCGTGACGGGGGAATGGACAGTGGCGCAGCAGTTCTCGCTCTGGATACGCAAAGCGGATATCGCAGAGACCACCAGGGCCACAAGGCAACACACTTGGCGGGCACACGTTTCCGACAAGTGGGGTGAGTTGCAGCTAACAAAGGCGTCACCGCCGGCCATCAAAGCCTGGGTGGCTGACTTGGTCGACGCTGGAATTGGCGTACCGACCATCGAGAACGCGCTCGGCGTGCTAAGGATGGTGCTGAAAGACGCGGTCGATGATGGGCGGCTAATCCGCAACCCGTGCGACGGGATTAACGCGCCCAGGCGTCAGCACAGGTCGCGGGCCTACCTCACTCACCAGCAGGTGGAGCAACTGGCGCTCGCTGTCGGAGAAAATCGGGGGCTGGTGATACGCCTCCTGGCCTACACGGGCCTGCGCTGGGGTGAACTCGCGGCGCTCTCGGTTGGGTCAGTGGACATGCTTCGTCGTCGCCTGCAGATCACTCAAGCGGTAGCCGAGGCGGATGGTCGTCTGGAGCGGAAGTCACCGAAGGATCACGAGCGCCGCTCAGTGCCCTTCCCTGCGTTCCTTGCGGATGAGCTTGGCAGGCAGATGGTTGGCAAGGGCCGAGAGGATCTGCTGTTCTCAGCGTCGAAAGGCGGACCGCTACGGGTCTCCCACTGGAGACCGCGTGTCTTCAACGCTGCCCGCGACTCGCTGAAGGACTTCCCGAAGGTGACGCCGAACGACCTGAGACATACCGCCGCCAGCTTGGCGGTGTCTGCGGGCGGCAACGTCTTGGCGCTGGCGAGGATGCTGGGCCACGAAGACCCAAGCCTCACCCTTCGGACCTACGCCGACCTGTTCGACTCGGACTTGGATGCTCTGGCCGACGTGCTCGACCAGCACCGCACTGCGGCGCTGCGGCCGTCAAATGCCATCGGTAGCAGTGAATCCGAGGGAGAAAGCGTACGCGGTACGCTGGAGCAAACTGCCTAGCCACGCTCTATACGGCTGTTACCAGCCATTTCTGAGTCGGGGTGGCGGGATTCGAACCCACGGCCTCTTCGTCCCGAACGAAGCGCGCTACCAAGCTGCGCCACACCCCGCTTGAAGCCACGACAGCCTATCGCACGGGGCCGTCGACTAGCCAAACCCCAGGCTGAGGCCTAGACCCAACGGCAGGAGCGCTCGAATTCGACCAGCGCGGCCGCGGGGCCGGTTGGATCCAATCCCTGCGCACTGACCCAGTCGTCGCTGAAATACGTGTCGGCATAACGGTCGCCGCTGTCGGCGAGCAGCGTGACCACCGAACCGCTGCGGCCCTCGGCGACCATCTCGGCGAGCACGCCGAAGGCGCCCCACAGGTTGGTGCCGGTCGATGGCCCCACCCGCCGTCCCAGGACGGCGCTCATGTGGCGGGCCGCGGCGATCGACGCCGCGTCGGGTACGGCGACCATGCGGTCGACCACGCTGGGCAGAAACGACGGCTCAACGCGCGGCCGGCCGATGCCCTCGATGCGCGACGACGCGGGCATCACGATGTCGTATCGGCCCTCGGTGTAGGCGGGAAAGAACGCGGAGTTCTCCGGGTCGACAACGCACAACCGGGTTGCGTGGCGCCGGTAGCGGATGTAGCGGCCGATCGTCGCACTGGTTCCGCCGGTTCCCGCGCCCACCACGATCCATTCCGGGATCGGGTGCTTCTCGTCGAGCATTTGCACATAGATCGACTCGGCGATGTTGTTGTTGCCCCGCCAGTCGGTAGCGCGCTCGGCGTTGGTGAACTGGTCCAGGTAGTGCCCGCCCGTCTCTTGGGCAACGCGCTGCGCCTCGGCGTATACCTCGCTGGACTTCTGCACGAAATAGCAACGGCCGCCTTGTGATTCGATCAGCGCCACCTTGGCGGAGCTGGTGGCGGCCGGCATCACGGCGACGAACGGCAGGCCCAGCAGGGCCGCGAAGTAGGCCTCCGACACCGCCGTTGAGCCTGAAGATGCCTCGACCACCGTGGTGCCCTCTGAAATCCAACCGTTGCACAGCGCATACAGGAACAACGAGCGCGCTAACCGGTGCTTGAGGCTGCCGGTGATATGAGTCGTCTCGTCCTTGAGATACAACGCGATATCGACGTCCGCGCACCAGGCCGACGGCAGCGGGTACCGCAACAGGTGGGTGTCGGCACTGCGACGGGCGTCAGCCTCGATAAGCCGGATCGCGTTGTCGGTCCAACTGCGAGGCAGGCTGCGGACCGCGATCCGGGCCCGATCGGTCAATGCACCGAAACTGCCGGCTGGGTACGGCCCAAGTCGGCGCGCGAATCTCGCCCACCCATCGGGGTGGCGATCAACGTCAACAGGGTTGCTTCGGGCCTGCAGCAGAACCGCACCGGCGCATACGGCGAAGTGCCTATCCCGGCGGACACATGCAACTGCGTGTTGGCGCCCCAGCGTGAGGGCCCCTTGGCGCGGGACCGATCCAGGCCGCAGTTGGTCACCAGAGCGCCGTAGAACGGCAAACACAGCTGGCCGCCATGGGTGTGTCCGGCCATCACCAATTGGTAGCCGTCGGCGGCGAAGCGATCCAGCACCCGCGGCTCGGGGGAATGGGTCAGACCCAGTCGCAGGTTCGCCGCGGGACTGGCCGGTCCCGCGATCGTCTCGTACCGGTCCCGGTCGATGTGCGGATCGTCCACGCCGGCCGCGGCGATATGCAGGCCGGCCACCTCGAACTCACGGCGGGTGTGGGTGACGTCCAGCCAGCCGCGCTCGGTGAACGCCGCGCGCAGATCCTGCCAGGGAAGCGGTTCACCCCGGACGCGGTGAGACGGGTCGCTCACGTAGTTCGCCGGGTTTTTCAGCCTCGGCCCGAAGTAGTCGTTGCTGCCGAAGACGAAGACGCCGGGACGTGACAGTAGATCGCCCAGGGTTTGAACGACCGCGGGCACGGCCTTGGGGTGCGCGAGATTGTCGCCGGTGTTGACGACCAGGTCGGGCTCCCAGCTGGCCAGCTCGCGGAGCCAGGCCTGTTTGCGGCGCTGGTTGGGAAGCATGTGGAGATCGCTGATATGCAGCACGCGCAACGGTGTGGAGCCCGGCGACAAGACAGGCATAGTTATCTCGCGGAGGACGAACGCGTTGCGCTCGACGATCGAGGCGTAACCGATGCTGGCGACGGTGGAGCCGACCGCAACGGCGCCGGTGCGTATCAGGGCGCGCAGAACATCAGCCATGCTGGCAGCCTACTGCCGCTCGCGCGCTGACCGCGTATCTGCTGCGCCACAATGCCTAACAATGCCTACGGAGGCGGCTGTCCGGGCGGCGCCGGCGGCGGCGGCGCCAGCAATGGAATGGTGATCGGCGGCAGGCCGGGAATCTCCACCACCTGCGATCCGACTGGCGCACCTTCCGGCGGCGGAGGCGGAGCCGGCGGAATGCCGTTACTGACTTGGATTGTGATGATCGACCCCGGAATCGTTGCGCCGCTTGGTGTTGTTCCGACGACCTCGCCCTGCTTTGCGGTGCTGTTGACGAAGTTGCTTTGGTCGGCTACCTGGAAGCCCGCCTCCTTGACGCGCTGGCGTGCCGCGTCGATATCCAGGCCGGCGACGCTGGGCACGCGTGACCCGGGTGACCCGTCGACATAGCGGGGATCGGTGGGCGGCAGTTTCACTTCGCCGAAGCTGTTGGCAATCGGCTTCATTGCGGTGAACCACGTGCGGGCCGGCTCGTTACCGCCGTACAAGTCACCCTCACCACAGTGGCGCAGCGGAGCGGAGCACAGATCCGTCGGCGTGGTCGAGTCGTCGTATATGTAGTTCGCCGCCGCGTAGTGGCTGGTGAAACCGACAAAGCCGGACGAGCGGTGGGCCTCGGTGGTGCCGGTTTTACCGGACACCGGCAGATCCCAGCCCGCCGCGCCCGCCGAACCGGCCGCCGTGCCACCGCCCACCGCGTCCTTGCTCATCGCATTGGCCATCGTGTTCGCCAGGCCCTCGGGCACCACCTGATCGCAGGTTTCGGTGGTGACGGCGACCTCGTTGCCGTTGCGGTCGATCAGCTTGTCGATCGGGTTGGGCGGGCACCACACGCCGCCGGAGGCCAGCGTGGCCGCGACATTGGACAGCTCCAAGGCATTCACCTCGATCGGACCGAGCGTGAACGAACCGATGTTCTGCCGTTTGACAAAGTCGGCCAGGCTCTCGTTGCTGTCGGGGTTGTAGTCGCGGGCGGTGCCGGGGTCGGCGTAGGACCGCAGGCCCAGCTTGATCGCCATGTCCACCGTCCGCGTCACCCCGACCTGCTGGATCAGCTTCGCGAACGCGGTGTTGGGCGAGGTGGCCAGCGCCTCGGTCACGTTCATCGAGCCCTTGTAGTTACCGGCGTTGATCACACACCAGGTGTCCTTGGGACACCCCTTGGCCCCACCGCTACCCATGCCTTTGGCCTGGAACCGGCCCGGCGCCTCGAGCGTGGCGTTGATGCCCATCCCCATGTCCAGCGCGGCGGCCGTGGTGAAGATCTTGAAGACCGAACCCGCACCGTCTCCGACCAGCGAGAACGGCTGCGGTCGCATCGTTTCGCCGGCGTCGAGGTTCAGGCCGTAGGTGCGGTTGCTGGCCATCGCCATCACGTGGTGAGAGGTCTTGCCCGGCTGGATCACGCTCATCACGCTCGAGATGCCCGGCAGCGTCGGGCTGGCGAACTTGTCGATGGACGCCTTGACCGGGATCTGCACGTCCGGGTTCAGCGTCGTGCGGATCAGGTAGCCGCCCCTGGCCACTTGTTCCTTACTGATCCCGGCGCGAGACAGATACTCCTGGACGTAGTCGCAGAAGAACGCACGGTCGCCCGCCGCGATGCAGCCCCGAGGCAACTCGTTCGGCTGCGGCAATATCCCCAGCGGCTGAGCCTTGGCGGCGCGCAAGGCGTCGGCCTCCTGCGGGATGTTCTCGATCATCGTGTCCAGGACCAAATTCCGCCGGGCCAGCGCACCGTCCGGGTTCGTGTAGGGGTTCAGGGTGCTGGTGGACTGCACCATGCCCGCCAGCAGTGCCGCCTGCTGCCAGTTCAGGTCCGACGCGTTGATGCCGAAATAGGTCTGCGCCGCGTCTTGCACGCCGAACGAGTTGTTGCCGAACGAGACCAGGTTGAGGTAGCGAGTCAGGATCTCGGGCTTGGTGAACGTCTTGTCCAGCGTGAGTGCCATCCGGATCTCGCGCAGCTTGCGCGCCGGGGTGGTCTCGACCGCGGCGCGCTTTTCGGCGTCGGTTTGGGCTGTTACCAGCAATTGGTAGTTCTTGATGTACTGCTGCTCGATGGTCGAGCCGCCGCGAGTGTCGACGTTGCCGCGCGCATAGCCGGCCAGCCCGGTCAGCGTGCCCTTCCAGTCCACCCCGTTGTGGTCGGCAAACCGTTTGTCCTCGATCGAGACGATCGCCAGCTTCATGGTGTTGGCGATCTTGTCGGTGGGCACCTCGAACCGGCGCTGCGAGTACAGCCACGCGATCACGTTGCCCTTCGCGTCGACCATCGTCGACACCGCGGGTACCTGCCCTTCGAGAAGCTGGGCCGAGCCGTTGGCGACCACTTCGGACGCCCGGTTTGACACCAGCCCGACCCCGCCCGCGAAGGGGAACATCAGCGCGGTCGCGACGACGCTGGCCAACAAGCAGCACCCAGCAAGCTTGAGAATCGTGAGGGCTACGGGGGGGCGCTCCGGCATGCGTCCTACAGTAGCGGCCCAGGCCACCCCACCATTCCGTTGATTTTCGTCAAACACCTCAACGTGCCGTGACCAGCGAACTTGAGCGTCGTGCTCAGCCAATATTTTCGTTTGTGTTACTGATCCGGCACCCAAAGTGGGTACCGGATGCTATGTGCGGACCGATGATTCTGGATGAGACGGCACGCTCGTCCCAAAAAAGTGTTATCGGACTGTTGCGCAATTGCCACCTGACCACCTAACTTAGACACACGGTGAGATGCAGGTAACACCGACGCTCACAGTGTGGCGTAGATCGCAGCAAGGGTCTGCCACCCGAGGGAGGCGGTCGCAAATTGTGACCGGGAGGAAGGGAACAGCTCGTGTCAGTAACACGACCGGCCGCGCGTAGCACAAACATCGCGGCTGCACAGGGAGTATTACGTAGCGTCGACACGGAAGAACGGATTGCCTGGGTATCGAAGGCACTATGTCGGACAACCGATCCGGACGAGCTGTTCGTCCGCGGTGCCGCCCAGCGCAAAGCCGCGGTGATCTGCCGTCACTGTCCGGTAATGCAGGAGTGCGGAGCGGACGCGCTCGATAACAAGGTCGAGTTCGGAGTCTGGGGCGGCATGACCGAGCGCCAGCGCCGGGCCCTGCTCAAGCAGCACCCCGAGGTCGTCTCCTGGTCAGACTTCTTCGACAAGCGCAGAAACCGCGGTGTCGGCTGACTCTTCGGCACCGCCTAAATAGGTCATCCGGCTACCTGGGCACCCTCAGCTAGCCTGGGGTCGGGCTTGCGCGCTCATCATTACGTTACTGTTACAGACCTGACGAGCCCGCGCTTATTGGAGCGGGTCTAGCAGGAATTGGCTTGTGCCCAATAGGAATTCGGCAGCTACAACTGGCTGGTGTCAAATAGGCTGGCTGAGCCGTAAGCGGGCGTAAGCGGACATCGAGCGCTGCGTACCCGCATGATCGCCGCTCCAGCCGGACTGGCCGGTTAATTATCGGGGCGGCTATTTATCGGGCCGCTGGGCGACCGTCGCCGACCGCGGTGAGCTGATCGGCGAGCGCGCGCAGAGCTTCCAGATCCGAGACGTCGAACGGCAGCGACGGAACCCCGACGACCGGCACGTGTGGGTTGGCTCCGGTAAATCGGGATAGCAGCCGGATCTCCCGCTTGGCGGTTTGGGCCCGGTCGGCGTGGATCTGCAGCACCGCCGCGGCCAACGAAGCGGCCTCGGAGTCCGCTTCGGCCTCCAGCGTTTCGTGCCCGTCGATCGCCCGCTCGGCCGGCAAAGCGCACAACGTTGGGTGGGTACGGTTCAGGACCAGCCCCGCCAGCGGCATACCCTCCTGCGACAGCCGATCGACGAAGAAAGACGCCTCGCGCAGCGCGTCGGGCTCGGCCGCGGACACCACAACGAACTGTGTACCGCGCCTCTTCAACAGCGCATACGTGCGATCCGCCTTCTCGCGGAACCCGCCGAAGGTGGCGTCCAGCGATTGCACGAACGCTGCCGCGTCGGCCAGCATTTGTGAACCAAGCACGGTCGACAACGCCTTCATCGCCAAACTCATCGCGCCGGTCACCAACCGCCCTATGCCCCGGCCAGGCGCGAGCAGCAGTCGCCACAAGCGGCTATCCATGAAGCTGCCCAATCGTTTCGGCGCATCCAAAAAGTCCAGCGCGTTGCGCGACGGGGGAGTGTCCACCACCACCAGGTCCCAACGGTCCTGGCTCAGCAGTTGACCAAGCTTCTCCATCGCCATGTACTCCTGCGTCCCTGCGAGTGAAGTGGCGACCGTCTGGTAGAACTGGTTGTCCAGAATCGCTTGCGCCCGATCAGGTCCCGAGTATTGGACCACCATCTCGTCGAATGTGCGGCGCATATCCAGCATCATCGCGTGCAGCTCGCCGGTGACTTCGGGGGCCAGCGGAACTCGCTGCGGGGTGTTGCCGAGGTCGTCGACGCCCAACGCTTGGGCCAGCCGCTTGGCCGGGTCGATCGTCAAAACGCATACGGTGCGGCCATATTCGGCCGCACGCAACGCCATTGCAGCCGCAGTGGTGGTCTTGCCCACGCCGCCGGCGCCACAGCACACCACCACCCGGTTGGCCGTGTCGGCCAGGATTTCGGCCATATCCAGGGTTTTCGGCGTGACGCTCATCGAACCCCCTGTTGCGCAAGCGATTCCGATAGCTCATACAGGCTACCGAGGTCGACGCCGTCGGAGATCGCCGGAAGTTCCAGCCGGGACACATTCAACGCATCGAGCTGTTGCGCGGTCTCGGCGCGCGCCGCGATTCGTGTCGCATGTTGGATGGTTTCGGTCAGCAAGCCCGCGAAATCGGGGTCTTTGAGCTTGATTCCGGCCATCTCCAATCCCGCCCGCACCGAGTCCGCGTCGACGTCACCCTCGGCGGCCTTTGCCAGGTCGCGAGGCTCCAGGTACGTCGGGATGTTCCGATTGACGATCACGCTGCCGATCGGCAGCTTCATGTCGGCGAGCTCTTCGATGGCTTCCATCGTTTCCTGCACCGGTAGCGCTTCCAGCAGGGTGACCAGGTGGATGGCGGTTTGGTCGGAGTGCAGCAACCGCACCACGCCCTCGCTCTGCGAGTGCACCGGCCCGCCCTTGGCCAAGTCCGACACCGCCTTGGTGACATCCAGAAAACGCGCGATGCGGCCGGTCGGTGGTGCATCGACGACGATCGCGTCATACACCGGGTTCTTGGCCCCCTTGTTCTGGCGCACCACCGCCTCCTTGATCTTGCCGGTGAGCAGCACGTCGCGCAGACCGGGCGCGATCGTCGTCGCGAACTCGATCGCACCGATACGGCGCATCGCCCGGCCCGCGATGCCGAGGTTGTAGAACATGTCGAGGTATTCCAGGAACGCGGCCTCGATGTCCATGGCCAGGGCGTTGACCTGGCCGCCTTGCTCGGCACTCGCGATCTTGAGCTCCTGATACGGCAAGGGCGGGACGTCGAAGAGTTGCGCAATCCCTTGGCGCCCCTCGACTTCGACGAGGAGGACTTTGCGGCCTCCCGCGGCCAGGGTCAGCGCCAGCGCGGCCGCGATCGTCGACTTACCCGTACCGCCTTTGCCGGTCACAAAATGCAACCGGGCCTTCGATAAGCGCGCCGGCCAGCCGACGGCGCTACCGCCGCTAGATGTGGTTGCCACCATCGCATGCTAGCCCGACGCTTGGCCGCCACCGGGCTGGGCAGAGTCGCTCAGGCCCGACCGATAAGCTCGCGGCATGAGCCAACCGACAGCATGGGAGTACGTGACGGTTCCGCTGCTCACGCATGCCACCAAACAGATCCTCGACCAGTGGGGCGCCGATGGCTGGGAGCTGGTGGCGGTACTGCCGGGGCCCACCGGTGAGCAGCACGTTGCGTATCTGAAGCGCCCCAAGTAAGGGGCTCGGGTTCATGAATGCATCGGTCCGGCTCGGCCAGCTCGGCGTCGCGCTTCCGCAGGTGGTTGCGCCGTTGGCCTCTTATGTTCCGGCCGTGCGCACCGGCAACCTGGTGTATACCGCGGGCCAGCTGCCGATGGAGGCGGGAAAGTTGGCGCGCACCGGCAAGGTCGGCGCCGAGATCACCCCCGACGAGGGCACGGCGATGGCGCGCGTCTGCGCACTCAACGCGCTGGCGGCGGTGGACTCGCTGGTCGGGATCGACGCGGTGACCCGAGTGGTCAAGGTCGTCGGGTTCGTCGCCTCCGCACCCGGTTTCAACGGCCAGCCCAGCGTGGTTAACGGAGCTTCGGAGTTGCTCGCTGAGGTGTTCGGCGACAAAGGCGCGCACGCGCGTTCGGCGGTGGGCGTCGCTGAGCTCCCACTGGATGCACCGGTGGAAGTCGAGTTGATCGTGGAGGTCGGCTAACGGCCGTGACCGAGGCTGCTGAGTCGCTGAGCCATCCCGCATACGGCAGGTTGCGGGCGGTCACCGACACTGCTTCGGTCCTGCTGGCCGACAACCCCGGTTTGTTGACACTGGACGGCACGAACACCTGGGTGCTGCGCGGCCCGCGCAGCGACGAGTTGGTGATCGTCGATCCGGGGCCCGATGACGATGAGCACGTCGCAAGGATCGCCGCGTTGGGCCGCATCGCACTGGTGCTGATCAGTCATCGGCACGGCGACCACACCGACGGCATCGACAAGCTGGTCGAGCTGACCGGGGCGACGGTGCGGTCGGCGGGCAGCGGGTTTTTGCGCGGCCTCGGTGGTGAGCTGATCGATGGCGAGGTGATCGATGCGGCCGGCCTGAAGATCACGGTGATGGCGACCCCCGGGCACACCGCCGATTCGCTGTCGTTCCTGCTCGACGATGCCGTGCTGACCGCGGACACGGTACTGGGTCGCGGCACCACCGTCATCGACAAGGAAGACGGCAGCCTGGCCGACTACCTGGAATCGTTGCGACGGCTCCGTGGCCTGGGCGCGCGTGCGGTGTTGCCGGGGCATGGACCGAATTTGGCCGACCTGGAGGCCGTCGCCTCCGGATACTTGACGCACCGGCACGAACGTCTGGAGCAGGTGCGCGCCGCGTTGTGGGACCTGGGCGACGATGCCACGACGCGCGAGATCGTCGAATACGTCTACGTCGACGTCGACGAGAAGCTCTGGGATGCCGCCGAATGGTCTGTTCAGGCGCAACTGGACTATCTGCGGACTCGGTAGCGCGAGCAGCGTCTACTCGGCGCGCGAAGACTACCTCGCTCGGCGGGCCAACCGTTCGGAGTCCGAAATCAGCACGCTCTTGCCCTCCAGGCGGATCCAGCCGCGGTGGGCGAAATCGGCGAGCGCCTTGTTCACCGTCTCCCGGGAGGCGCCAACCAGCTGGGCGATCTCCTCCTGAGTCAGGTCGTGGGTGACCCGCATCGCGCCACCTTCCTGGGTGCCGAAGCGCTGGGCGAGCTGTAGCAGCTGCTTGGCCACCCGGCCGGGCACGTCGGTGAAGATGAGGTCGGCCAGATTGTTGTTGGTCCGGCGCAGCCGTCGGGCGAGCACCCGCAACAGCTGCTCGGCGATTTCCGGGCGATCGGCGATCCATGCCCGCAGCGCGTCGCGGTCCATCGATACCGCGCGCACCTCGGTGATCGTCGTAGCGCTGGAAGTCCGTGGGCCCGGGTCGAAGATCGACAATTCACCGAACATGTCCGACGGGCCCATGATCGTCAGCAGATTCTCCCGGCCGTCCGGTGATCGGCGCCCGATCTTGACCTTCCCCGCGACGATGATGTACAGCCGATCGCCCGGCTCCCCCTCGGCGAAAACCGTGTGTCCGCGCGGGAAGTCGACGGGTTGCAATTGCTTGGTCAGCGCGGTGATCGCGCCGGGCTCAACCCCTTGGAAGATTCCTGCCCTTGCCAGGATCTCGTCCACGTTGCCTCTTCAGCTTTCCAACGATGTGTTTATGGGCAGGCTAACCCCTTTGCTCGCGTGATGAGTCTAGGGGTTGGCCAACTATGTCCGACGTGCCAACGCTACACACGATTGACGTGTCTAGTCCCGCTAAATTGCGGATTGACCCGCGAATGCGGGTGTACTTGTGACGGCAACCCCGCGTCGCCGGCGTTTGCGACGTCCCTGGCAAAGATCGTCTCGGCGCGATGTTTCCCGACGTGCAATGCCGGAGACGGAGATTGAGTGACTTGCAGGGCCTGGCGTCGATGCAGGTAATCCAGCGCCTCCGGCATACCTTCTCGGGCCAACGTGTGCACATCCACGGGCTCGGCGTACGCCAGAAACTCGTCGACATCGGTCGTCGTGACCGTGTTGCGGGCAATCTCGGTCTCCAGCCGCCCCAGACCGAGCGTCACCAGCATCAAAAGCCCTGGAACACAGGCCACCAGCAACCATGACACAAGGAGAGTAAACATGTCCAAGGTCTCAGCGAGATCACGAAATCAGTACTCTGTCGTAGGTGACAGTGGCCAAGCCGTCCGCCCGCTCGAAGTCAACGCAAGCCGCGCCCGGCGCCGTCGTCGCCCGGCGCTGGTCTGACGAAACCCGAACCGGGTTGGTGCGACGGGCCCGCCGGATGAATCGCGCACTGGCGCAAGCATTTCCGCACGCGCACTGCGAGCTGGATTTCACGTCGCCGCTGGAGTTGACGGTGGCCACTATTCTTTCGGCGCAAAGCACCGATAAGCGGGTGAATCTGACGACGCCCGCGTTGTTCAAGCGATGCCGCTCCGCGCTTGATTATGCGCAGGCGGACCGCGCCGAACTGGAACACCTCATCCGCCCCACGGGCTTCTTCCGCAACAAGGCGGCATCGCTCATCGGCCTCGGGCAGGCGCTAGTGGAACGGTTCGACGGCGAGGTGCCGTCGACCATGGCCGAGCTGGTGACGCTACCCGGAGTGGGGCGCAAAACCGCCAACGTCATCCTGGGAAACGCTTTCGGTATCCCGGGAATCACCGTCGACACCCATTTCGCGCGGTTGGTGAGCAGGTGGCGCTGGACCGATGAAAAGGATCCGGTCAAGATCGAGCACGCGGTCGGCGACCTCATCCAGCGCAATGAGTGGACCATGTTGAGCCATCGGGTGATCTTCCACGGCCGCCGGGTGTGCCACTCCCGTAAACCGGCGTGCGGTGTCTGCGTTCTTGCCAAAGACTGCCCCGCCTTCGGCCTTGGTCCGACTCAACCGCTGCTCGCCGCGCCCCTGGTGCAGGGTCCGGAAACCGAGCACTTGCTGGCGCTGGCCGGGCTGTAAAACAAGGCCGGTGCCGGTGACCGGTAAGACCCGTTGGACTATCGCGATCTTGGCGGTGGTGGTGGCGCTGACGGTGGCGCTACTGGCCCAACTGCACGACAGCGCATCGATGACCGCAACCACCCATCCACCGGCCGATCGTGAACATCGTGACGCCGACACGTCGGCAGCGCTGACCGGACCCCGGGAGCGTGCCGGCCTGCCGCCCTGTCCCGCCGCGGGGAGTGGCCCGGGCCCGGCGGCGCTGCGCGGTGTGATGGCGGAATGCGCCGCCGACGGCTCGACCGTTGACGTCGCTCGCGCGTTGGCCGGACACCGGGTGGTGCTCAACCTGTGGGCGTATTGGTGCGCGCCGTGCGCGGCCGAACTGCCGGCGATGGCCGAGTATCAACGACGGGCCGGGGCCGACGTCATGGTGGTGACCGTGCATCAAGACGAGAACGAGACGGCCGCCTTGCTGCGGTTGGCGGAGTTGGGTGTTCGGCTGCCGACCCTGCAGGACGGTCGTCGTCGGGTCGCGGCGGCGCTACGGGTCGTAAACGTGATGCCCGCGACGGTGGTGCTGCGGTCGGACGGTAGCGTTGCGCAGACGCTGCCGCGGGCTTTCACGAGTGCCGACGAGATCGCGGCTGCGGTCGGAAACGACGCGGGCTGAGGGCAGGGAGGCGCCGGTGAGTGCTGCGGTCCCGCTGACGCCTGACATCTGCCCGCCCTGGTTGCGTCCGCTGGTCGACAACGTCGGTCAGATCCCCGAGGCATATCGGCATCGGCTGCCGGCCGGCGTGCTGGCGATGGTGACCGCGGCCAAGGCTGCGTCGTCGATCGCATATTTGCGTGGCGACGGCCGCGAGGCCGCTGTTCTGGTGCTGTTCTCGGGTCCGGAGTCCGGCCCGGCCGACGGCGGCGTCCCCGACGATGCCGATCTGTTGCTGACAGTGCGGGCCTCGACATTGCGCCACCACGCCGGCCAGGCGGCATTCCCCGGCGGCGCGTCCGATCCCACCGACGACGGTCCGGTGGCCACCGCCCTGCGCGAAGCGCAAGAAGAGACGGGGATCGACGTCAGCAGGCTGCATCCGCTGGCCACAATGGAGCGGACGTTCATTGCGCCGTCGCGGTTCCACGTGGTCCCGGTGCTGGCCTACTCGCCGGATCCCGGCCCGGTGTCCGTCATCGACGAAACCGAAACTGCCATCGTGTCGCGGGTTCCGGTGCGCGCGTTCATCAATCCGGACAACCGGCTGATGGTGTATCGCGGCAACCTCGGCCGTCGTTGGGCCGGTCCGGCGTTCCTGTTGAACCAGATGTTGGTATGGGGATTCACGGGCCAGGTGATCTCCGCGGTGCTCGACGTCGCCGGGTGGGCCCGGCCGTGGGACACCACCGACATCCGCGAACTGGACGAGGCGATGGTGCTGGTCGGTGACGAGGATGACTCGCGATGAATTCGATGACGCCTTCGCAGTGGCTGGATATCGCGGTCCTGGCGGTCGCGTTCATCGCGGCCATCTCGGGCTGGCGTTCGGGCGCGTTGGGCTCGCTGCTGTCGTTTGTCGGTGTGCTGCTCGGCGCCATAGCGGGCGTGCTGCTGGCGCCCCACATCGTCAACCACATCGCTGCGCCGCGCGCCAAACTGTTCACCGCGCTGTTCCTCATCCTCGCGCTGGTCGTCGTTGGTGAGGTCGCCGGGGTGGTGCTGGGACGGGCTGTTCGCAGCGCGATCCACAGCCGCACAATCCGATCCGTCGATTCGGTCATCGGCGTGGGGGTTCAGCTCGTTGTGGTGCTGACGGCGGCCTGGCTGCTGGCGACGCCGCTGACACAGTCGAAAGACCAGCCCGAGCTGGCTGCCGCGGTCCGGGGTTCGCGGGTGCTCGCCGGGGTCAATGAGGTCGCGCCGCCCTGGCTCAAGACGGTGCCCAAGCGGCTGTCGGCGTTGCTGAACACCTCCGGGCTGCCCGCGGTGCTCGAGCCGTTCAGCCGCACCCCGGTGATTCCGGTCGCATCGCCGGACCCGGCGCTGGCCAACAATCCGGTCGTGGCGGCCACTGCGGCGAGCGTCGTCAAGGTGCGCAGCCTGGCGCCCAGCTGCCAAAAAGTGTTGGAGGGCAGTGGATTCGTGATATCGCCGGACCGGGTGATGACGAACGCTCACGTGGTGGCCGGATCCAGCAGCGTGCAGGTGTATGCCAGCGGCAACCCGTTGGACGCCACCGTGGTGTCCTATGACCCGTCAGTCGACATCGCTATTCTCTCCGTCCCGAACTTGCCGCCGCCACCACTGGCCTTCGCCGAAGCCGAGGCGAAGACCGGCGCCAACGTGGTGGTGATGGGTTATCCCGGCGGCGGCAACTTCACCGCCACCCCGGCCAGGATTCGCGAGAACATCAAACTCAGCGGGCCCGACATCTACCGGGACCCGACGCCGGTTACCCGCGACGTGTACACCATCAGAGCCAATGTGGAGCAAGGCAATTCGGGTGGGCCGTTGATCGACCTCAGCGGTCATGTGCTCGGCGTGGTGTTCGGCGCGGCCGTCGACGACCCCGACACCGGTTTCGTCTTGACTGCCAGCGAGGTGGCCGGTCAGCTGTCCAGGATCGGCGACACCAAGCAGGTCGCCACCGGCGCCTGCGTCAGCTGACTCGGGGCCCGTGCACGTGCTCGAGAAACCTCATCAGATGTCTGTTGATCTCCTCAGGCACCTCTTCGTGGCTGAAATGCCCTGCGCCGCTGATGGATATATAGCGTCCTTGCGGCGCGTAGCGCTGGCTGTGGTCAACGGGGTCGGCCAGCACATAGGGATCGGCGTCGCCGCGTAGGTGTAGCAGCGGCATACCGAGCTGTTGGGACATCGATCTCATGAATCGCCGGCCTTCGCCGCGTAGCTGGCTGCGCACCGCCCAGCGTTGGTACTCGCACGCGCAGTGCGCGGCCCCGGGAATCTGGATCGCCGTCCGCAGATAACCGATGGTTTGAGAGAAGTCTTCGGACGCAACCCATTTGGCACAGCTACGGCTACGGACCAGCCGCTCGATCTCCGCCCCGTTGTCCTGGGTCAGCAGGCGCTCGGGCCAGATGGGCAGCTGATAGCGCAGCAAGGTCGGCAGCAGTGCGTAACCCTGGTCGCGGCGCGTCAGGGTGGATCGTCGCAACGCACTCGGATGCGGCGAGCTGATCAGCGCGATGGCACGCACCAGCCGTGAATGCAGCAGTGCGGTGGTCCAGCAGGCCAGGCCGCCGTCGGCGTGGCCGACCAGCGTGGCCGACGAATGCCCAAGTGCGCGAATGAGTCCGGCCGTGTCACCGGCGAGTGTCCAGCCGTCGTAGCCGCGGGGCGGTTTGTCACTGCCGCCGTAGCCGCGCAGGTCGACCGCGACCACCCGGGCACCGGAGAGTCCGCGCAGTTGATGACGCCAGGACCACCAGAACGAGCCGAAACCGTGCAGCAGCATCACCAGCGGCCGGGCCGAGGCCGGTGCGGTCACGTCCGGGTCAGCCGGCAGCGCCTCGACGACATGGAATCGGATGCCGTTGGCGTGCACGTCCAAATGGCGCCACGGCCCGTCGATGCGGGTCACCGACGGATCCGGTGCTGACATCTACCAACCCGAGGGATCTGCCGGACGGCTGTCGGGACTGCCGTCCGGCCCGGTGAGCTTGGGCGCCGCGGCCTTGTCGTGGCCCGGGGTGAGTGCGGTGCGCGTCTCCTTGACCGATTCGATGGTCTCCCGCGGTCCCCGGATTCGGCGGACCTTCAAGAAACCCAACAGGGCCAGCACCGCGCCGACGACGACCATGATCGCGAACACGATCAGGAACGCCGCCCAGCGCCACAACCAATTGTCGAGCAGCTCGGCGAGGAAGAAGAAGAAAAAGAACGTTGAGTAGAACAACACCACCAGCGCGGCGATGAAGTAGACGCTGCCGGTCAATCCCTTCTTGACGTCGCGGGTGATCTCGGCACGGGCCAGTTCGACCTCCGCGCGCACCAGCGTGGACACCTGAGCTGTCGCGTCCTTGATCAGATCGCCGATCGACGGCTCAGCGGGCCTGGCGTGCGGGTCGGCCAACGGAATCGTGGTCAGCGTGCTGGGCACACCGTTCTTGCGATCGTCTTTGCTCACAGACGGTCCTCTCGGTTCGCTGTCGTCGCGGTTCATGTTGCCATGCGCCGCGATGCCAGACTAAGCGAGCCGAAGACCGCGACAACCGACAAACGAACGGGACCGGCTAATTGACGGCCGTAGCTATTTGCACAGCACTGGAGGGGCGCCGGTGATCATTTAGACTGGCGCGGCTGGTCTCCGACGTTCCGATCGGCTGACGGGAGTTTCGATTGCGGACGGCACATCGGTGCTTCGTGGCGGCGATGGTGGCCGTGCTGGTGGCTCTGCTGGGTTTGCCTGCCCAGGTCGCGGCTGCTGACGACAGGGTTCCGTTGGGAGGCGGCGCGGGCATCGTCATCAATGGGGACACGATGTGCACCCTGACCACCATCGGCACCGATGCGGCCGGCGAGCTGATCGGCTTCACGTCCGCGCACTGCGGGGGCCCCGGCGCGCAAGTCGCCGCCGAGGCCGCGGCAGGCAGAGGCACGCTGGGGACGATGGTCACCGGCAACGACAACCTGGATTACGCCGTGATCAAATTCGATCCGGCCAAGGTGGCGCCGGTGGCCGTCTACAACGGATTTCCAATCAACGGCATCGGGCCGGATCCGACCTTCGGCCAGATCGCCTGCCAACAGGGCCGCACGACGGGAAACTCGTGCGGCGTCACCTGGGGGATGGGCCAGACTCCGGGCACCATCGTCATGCAGGTCTGCGGACGGCCGGGCGACTCCGGTGCGCCGGTGACCGTCGACAATCTGCTGGTCGGGATGATCCACGGCGCGTTCAGCGACAACCTGCCCACCTGCGTCGTCAAGTTCATCCCGCTGCACACGCCGGCCATAGTGATGTCGTTCAACTCGGTCCTGGCCGATATCAACAACAGGCAGCGGCCCGGCGCGGGATTCCTCCCGGTGCCGGCCTGAGCTACTTGGCCGCCCTGATCGCGTCGAACACGCCGGGATCGAGCAGCGTCGACGTGTCACCCAGCTCGCGGTTTTCGGCGACGTCGCGCAACAGCCGGCGCATGATCTTGCCGCTGCGGGTCTTCGGTAGCTCCGGAACTACATGTATCTCGCGTGGCCGGGCGATGGGCGAGATCTCCTGGGCCACCTGGGCACGCAGCTCATCGAGGGTCCCGTGGTGCGCGTCGTCGCTGTCGCACAAGACGACGAACGCGCAAATGGCCTGGCCGGTGGTGTCGTCGGTGACCCCGACCACCGCGGACTCGGCAACACCGGAGTGGCCGACGAGTGCCGACTCCACCTCCGCGGTGGAGATCCGGTGCCCCGACACGTTCATCACGTCGTCGATGCGGCCCAGCACCCAGATCGCGCCGTCGGGATCGAAACGGGCGCCGTCGCCGGCGAAGTAGAAGCCTTTGTCGGCGAATTTGGTCCAGTAGGTGTCCCGGTATCGCTCGGGGTCACCCCAAATGCCGCGCAGCATTGCCGGCCACGGCTGGTCCAAGACCAGGTATCCGCTGACGTTCTTGGCGTTGTCGCTGTCCGGCCGCAGCGGATCGCCATGATCGTCGACGATCTTGGCCGAGATCCCCGGCAGCGGTGTCATCGCCGAACCGGGTTTGGCCGCAGCGATTCCCGGCAGCGGCGAGATCATCGCCGCACCGGTCTCGGTCTGCCACCAGGTGTCCACCACCGGGAGCTTGCTTGCGCCGAAGACGTCGCGGTACCACCGCCAGGCCTCCGGGTTGATCGGTTCGCCAACCGATCCCAGTAGCCGCAAGCTGGACAGGTCGTGGGCGTCGGGGATCTCGCGGCCCCACTTCATGAACGTCCGGATGAGCGTGGGAGCCGTGTAATAGATTGTGACACCGTACTTTTCGATGATCTGGAAATGCCGGTGCTGGTCTGGGCTGGCGGGTGTGCCCTCGTAGAGAACCTCGGTGATGCCGTTGGAGAGCGGACCGTACACGCCGTAGGTGTGCCCGGTGACCCAGCCGATATCGGCGGTGCACCACAACACGTCGCTTTCCGGCTTGACGTCGAAAATGGCGTGGACCGTGTAGCAGCACTGGGTCAGATACCCGCCGCTGGTGTGCACGATGCCCTTGGGCTTGCCGGTGGTACCCGAGGTGTACAGCAGAAACAGCGGCTGCTCGGAGTCGAACGGCTCGGGGGTGTGTTCGGGCGACGCGGAGTCGACGACATCGTGCCACCACACGTCACGATCGTCGTTCCAGCACACGTCAATTCCGGTGCGCCGCACCACCAGAACCTTCTCGACGGGGCTGTCCGGCTGCCCGACGGCTTCGTCGGCCGCGTCCTTGAGCGGCGCCGGCTCGCCGCGGCGGAACTGCCCGTCGCTGGTGATCAGCAGCTTGGCTTGGGCGTCGGCGATCCGGGCTCGCAGAGCCTTGGCGGTGAAACCGCCGAAGACCACGCTGTGCATGACGCCCAGCCGCGCACAGGCCAGCATCGCGATCACGGCTTCGGGGATCAACGGCAGGTAGATGGCGACTCGGTCACCGGCGACCAGGCCGAGCTCGGTCAGCGCGTTGGCGGCTTTGCACACCTCGGTCTGCAGATCGGAGTAGGTCAGGCTACGGCTGTCGTCGACCGGCTCGCCCACCCAGTGGATGGCGACCCGATCCCCGTGGCCGGCCTCGACGTGGCGGTCCACGCAGTTGTAGGCGACGTTGAGCTTGCCGTCGACGAACCACTTGGCGAACGGCGCCTCCGACCAGTCCAGCACCTCAGTGAACGGCGTCGTCCAGGACAGCCTGTCGGCCTGCTTGGCCCAGAAAGCCAGCCGATCTTGCTCGGCTTCGTGGTAGAGGTCCTCGCGGGCGTTGGCGTGTTCGGCGAACTCCGCCGGCGGCGGGTACGAGGTGGGCCCTTCGGTATGGGTGGCGGTCACTGACTTCTCTCCTATGGTTTCGGCTCGTCAACCGTCAGTGAGCCTAGCCCCGCGAGTTGAATTGGCGCGCTCCAATCCAATGTCATCGCACGCTCGCGTAACGCATAATCACGCGTATGCCGGGACGGCATTGGCGGCGCGCCCGCCAACTAGTCCCCCGCGTCGCCGGGGTGGCAATAAGTTGCGCGGCCACCACGCTGCCGGGAACACCCGCGTGGGCGGCACCGGCCGAGACTTCCGACCAGCCCACGCCGTGTTGGTCGGAGCAGGTTGTCGTGAGCGCCTCGCCGACGCAGGGCGCCGTGGGCCACCGCTCGCTGACACTGATATTCACCCTCGCCGGCGGTGGAGAGCCGTGCACGCTCACCGGTTATCCCGGCGTCGACTCCGGCACCGGTGGGCCGCCCATTCACGCCCGACCCACACCGCGCGGGTACATGGGCGGATTGCCGGCCGACGTCGATGTGCCGCCGGTTGTCACGCTGTCGCTATCGCAACAGGCGCAGGCGATCCTGGAGGGCCTGGCCATCGACGCCAGCGGCAACCAATGTCCTACCTACACCGACCTTGGCGTCAGCCCTCCCGACATCGTCCAGGTGTTCACCGTGCCGGCCAGTATCGACGCCTGCGAACTGCAGGCGCACCCCGTCACCGCCGGTCGATAACGG
>DASZLQ010000265.1:0-2286 GCA_035552295.1 Mycobacterium sp.
CCAGGAGAATGGGAGTTACACGATGATGCCGCTATGGCGGCCCGGGACGCCGCACGGCGGTGACCTCTCCGGGCATGACGAGTACGCGATGTGGGATGCCGCATACGTGCTGGGATCACTGTCGTCCGCCGAACGGAGGGAATTCGAAGCGCACATGACCGGCTGCCCGTTGTGCCGCAGCGCCGTTGGCGAGCTCAACGGCATGCCGGCCCTCCTGTCGCAGCTGGATCGCGGCGAGGTGGCGGCGATCGACGAGGCCGACCGCAGTGGCGTAGAACCGTTGCTGCCTGACGAGTTGCTGCCGTCGCTGCTGGCAAAGGTGAACTGGCGACGGCGCCGGTCCCGCATCGTGACGTGGACGGCTGGGGCCGCCGCAGCCGCGGTGCTGGCGATCGGTGTGCTTGTCGGCGTTGCGGGCCATTTCCCGACATCCGTGCCCACGCCGCCGCAGGCGAGCGTGTCGGTTCAGCCGATGGCGCAGGTCGGGACCAACAGGCTGGCCTCGACGGTCTCGCTCAGCAGCCGGCAGTGGGGAACGTTCATCTCGATGAACTGCGTCTGCCTGGCCCCGATGAACGCCCATCACGACACGCTGGCGATGGTCGTGGTAGGTCGTGACGGTAGTCACATTCGCATGGCAACCTGGGTGGCGAATCCGGGCCATACGGCGACGCCCGCTGGCAGTATTTCGACGCCTGTCGATCAAATCGCCTCGGTGCAAGTGGTTTCCGCCGACGACGGCCAGGTGCTCCTTGAGCGTTCGCTGTGAGCCTCGCCACCATGTGAACTGAAGTCACCCACAGGTCGTGTTACCGACATCCACACAAGTTAGGTGAGCAGATGCCCAGGCAACACAGGGTGGTCGACCACATCGTCGAGCACCTCGCGAGAATCGACAGCGATTACATATTCGGTGTCGACGGCGCCAACATCGAAGATCTTTACGACGCCGCACATTTCAGCTCGGACATCACCGCGGTGTTGGCCAAGCACGAGTTTTCCGCGGCCACGATGGCCGACGGGTACAGTCGCAGCGGCGCCGGTTTGGGGGTAGTGGCGGCGACGTCTGGCGGAGGCGCACTCAACCTCATTCCGGGCCTTGGGGAATCATTGGCCAGCCGGGTGCCGGTGTTGGCACTGGTGGGTCAGCCTGCGACCACGATGGACGGTCGGGGCAGCTTTCAAGACACCAGTGGCCGCAACGGTTCATTGAATGCCGAAGCGTTGTTTTCCGCGGTGTCGGTCTTATGCCAGCGGGTGGAGACACCTTCCGACATCGTTTCGGCGTTGCCCAGCGCAATAGCGGCGGCGCGAACCGGCGGCCCCGCAGTCTTGTTGCTGCCCAAGGATATTCAGCAGGCGAAGGTCGGCGTCAACGGCTACGGCGGAAATGACCGGCATGGCTTCGAGCGCCCGGGAGCGCACATCGGTGATCCACATCCGATCGTGCGCGCTCTACGTCGAGCGACTGGACCTATCACCATCATCGCCGGTGAGCAGGTGGCGCGTGATGACGCCCGCGGCCAACTCGACGAGCTACGGGCCCTGCTGCGCGCGCAGGTGGCATGTGTGCCCGACGCCAAAGATGTTGCCGGAACGCCAGGTTCCGGTTCGTCGTCAGCGCTCGGCGTGACCGGTGTGATGGGCCATCCCGGTGTGGCCGACGCGGTGGCAGCGAGCGCCGTGTGCCTAGTGGTCGGCACCCGACTGTCGGTGACCGCCCGCACCGGCCTCGACGACGCGCTCGCGGCGGTGCGGACGGTCTCAATCGGCTCGGCACCCCCGTACCTGCCGTGCACGCACGTGCACACCGAAGATCTGCGAGGGTCACTGACGATGCTGACCCGGGCGTTGTCCGGGCGGGGACGGCCAAAGGGCCTGCGCGTGCCCGATTTCGTGGCAGACGCCGAACTCAGTCCACCCTCCTTCACCGGTACGGGTGTGCGCTACCGCGATGCCATGGTCGTGCTCGATCGCGTGTTGCCCGACGGAGTGGACATCGTCGTCGACGCCGGCAACACCGGCGCAGCCGCAATCCATCACCTCCCGGTTCGCCGGGACGGTCGGTTCGCGGTCGCACTCGGCATGGGCGGCATGGGCTACAGCTTCGGTGCCGGTATCGGGATGGCCTTCGGTCGTGCGATGAGCAACGGGCCTAGCCGGCGCACCGTGGTGATCGCCGGGGACGGTGCATTCTTCATGCACGGCATGGAGGTGCACACCGCGGTGCAGTACCGGCTTCCGGTGACTTTCGTACTGTTCAACAACAACGCCCACGCCATGTGC
>DASZLQ010000266.1:0-7983 GCA_035552295.1 Mycobacterium sp.
ACACTACGAACACTGCGTTGCGTCTCCGAAGTCATCCTTGCCATCTTCTCATCGCCGGCGTACGGTTCTCATAACAATGAAATATCAATGTTATAGGAGTTCAGAAGTGACGTCTACACAAACCGCCACAACCCCGAATCCGTATCTCGAGGGCTTCTTGGCGCCCGTCGGCGCCGAGGTGACCGCGACCGACCTAGACGTCACCGGGCACATCCCCGAGCACCTAGACGGACGCTATCTACGCAACGGACCCAACCCCGCCGAAGAGGTCGACCCGGCCACCTATCACTGGTTTTCCGGGGACGCCATGGTGCACGGGGTCGCCCTGCGTGACGGGAAGGCCCGCTGGTACCGCAACCGCTGGGTGCGCACCGCGCATGTGTGCGCAGCACTTGATGAGGCGGCGCCCAAGGGTCTGAACCCGCGCGCGGGGATGCTCTCCGTCGGTCCCAACACCAACGTGCTGAGCCACGCGGGACAAACGCTGGCGCTCGTCGAGGGCGGCGGCGCCAATTACCGGCTCACGGACGACCTGGACACCATCGGGCCCTGCGACTTCGACGGCACCCTGTTCGGCGGCTACACCGCCCATCCGCATGCGGATCCCCGCACCGGCGAATTGCACGCCGTGTCGTACGCGTTCACGCGCGGGCGGACGGTGCAGTACTCGGTGATCGACGCCCAAGGGCGAGCGCGGCGGACCGTGGACATCGAAGTGAGCGGGTCGCCGATGATGCACGACTTTTCGTTGACCGACAAATATGTGGTGATCTACGACCTGCCGGTGACATTCGATCCGGTGCAGGTGATGCCGACGAACGTGCCGCGCTGGCTGAGTTTGCCCGCCCGGCTGGTGATGCAATCGTTGCTCGGGCGCGTCCGGATCCCCAGTCCGGTGGCGACGATGCTCAACCGCAATCGGGAGCCGATCAACAAAATGCCCTACCGCTGGGATGCAAACTACCCGGCGCGCATCGGAGTCATGCCGCGCGAAGGGAACAACAAGGATGTGCGGTGGTTCGACATCGAACCCTGCTATGTCTACCACCCACTTAATGCCTACTCGGAAACCCGTGACGGCAACGAGGTGCTCGTGCTCGACGTGGTGCGCTACTCGCGGATGTTCGACCGCGACTTGCGCGGTCCCGGCGACAGTCGGCCCACCCTGGACCGGTGGAGCATCAACCTGGCCACCGGTGCGGTGAGTACCGAATGCCGCGACGACCGGTCCCAGGAGTTTCCCCGGATCAACGAGACCCTGCTGGGCGGCGAGCACCGGTTCGGCTACACCGTCGGCGTGGATGGCGGCTATCTCTCAGCTGGCGCCTCGAAAATGTCGACATCGCTGTACAAACACGACTATGCGACCAGCTCCAGCGAAATCGCTCCGCTCGATCCCGACCTTTTAATCGGCGAGATGTCTTTCGTTCCCAACCCCACGGCCCGCGCCGAAGATGACGGCATCCTGATGGGCTACGGCCATCACCGCGGCCGCGATGAAGGCCAGCTGATCTTGCTGGATGCCCAGACTCTCGAGTCGATGGCGACCGTGCACCTGCCGCAGCGGGTACCGATGGGCTTTCACGGCAATTGGGCGCCGGCTGGCTAACGCCGGCTTAGACACGTGTTGACCAGCGCGGCTGCGCTGGATCTCGAGTTGGGCAATTTTTCCCGCGGGTGCCGGGCAACCCTGATGCGGCGCCTCGGGCGTGCGCTACAGTGACTCATGCCACACGAACGGGCAGGTGGCGGGCACGAGCGTCGACGGAAGGATTCCCCATGGGCGTCGCTATCGAGGTGAACGGACTTACGAAGTCCTTCGGACCCTCGAGGATTTGGGAAGACGTGACGTTGGATGTCCCCGCCGGGGAGGTCAGCGTCCTACTGGGGCCGTCGGGTACCGGCAAATCGGTGTTCCTGAAGTCCCTCATCGGTCTGCTGCGGCCGGAACGCGGCTCGATCATGATCGACGGCACCGACATCATCGAATGCTCGGCCAAGGAGCTGTACGAGATCCGCACGCTGTTCGGCGTGATGTTTCAGGACGGCGCGCTGTTCGGGTCGATGAACCTCTACGACAACACGGCGTTCCCGCTGCGTGAGCACACCAAGAAGAAGGAAAGCGAGATCCGTGACATCGTCATGGAGAAGCTGGAAATGGTCGGCCTGGGTGGTGACGAGAAGAAGTTCCCGGGCGAGATCTCCGGCGGTATGCGCAAGCGCGCCGGCCTGGCCCGCTCGTTGGTCCTCGACCCGCAGATCATTCTTTGCGACGAGCCCGACTCGGGTCTGGACCCGGTCCGTACCGCCTACCTGAGCCAGCTGATCCTGGACATCAACGCCCAGATCGACGCCACCATCCTGATCGTGACACACAACATCAACATCGCCCGCACCGTGCCGGACAACATGGGCATGTTGTTCCGCAAGCATCTGGTGATGTTCGGCCCTCGTGAGGTGCTGCTGACCAGCGACGAGCCGGTCGTGCGGCAGTTCCTCAACGGCCGCCGCATCGGGCCGATCGGCATGTCGGAGGAAAAGGACGAGGCCACCATGGCCGAAGAGCAGGCCATGGTCGACGCGGGTCACCACACCGGCGGTGTCGAGGACATCGAGGGTGTGCCCCCGCAGATCCTCGCGACGCCGGGCATGCCGGAGCGCAAGGCCGTCGCGCGACGCCAGGCCCGGGTGCGTGAGATCCTGCACACCCTGCCCAAGAACGCCCAGGCGGCGATCCTCGACGATCTCGAGGGCACCCACAGGTTCCGGGCACACGAGTTCGGCGACTAGCGGGGCCAGAACACCGACCGCACCGCCCTCCCGATCAGCATGGTTTGGCGGGTTTTGCCACCGTGTGCGCCCGATAAGCCGTGACCCGAAGTTTTAACGATAACTTCGCGCAACTTGCCGCCGTTCCTCTTGACGACGGGGCGCAAACGGGCCAGTCTGTTGGGCAGCATGTGCCCACGGGAACCCGAGTTGCCAGCCAGCGCCGATGTCCCCTGGATGGGTAGTTGAGGAATGCGCGCGCCTGCGCTATTGTTGGACGTTGCGCTGGCTACCTCCTGCCCACCTCACCCGCCACTTGACACCGTGGTCTTAGCCTGAGCCCCCTCCTGCGGCCCAGCTTTAGTTGCGCGCGTGAGCTCTGGACAGATCGTTCGCCAGCCTAACCGACACAATTCGCGGCGAACAGGCCCGGTCGCCCCGGTTCTCGTGAGTCGCACGAGGTGCTGGAAGGATGCATCTTGGCAGATTCCCGCCGAAGCAAGACGGACGCTAGTTACCGCCTGAATCGCCCACAAAGTTCTGCTAACAACTCCGTACCTGGAGCACCCAACCGAATTTCCTTCGCCAAGCTCCGCGAACCGCTCGAGGTTCCGGGGCTTCTTGACGTGCAAACCGACTCGTTCGAGTGGTTGATCGGGTCGCCGCGCTGGCGCGAGGCCGCGGGTTCACGCGGAGACGTCAAGGCGGTGGGTGGCCTCGAAGAGGTGCTCTACGAGCTGTCGCCGATCGAGGACTTCTCCGGCTCGATGTCGCTGTCGTTCTCCGACCCCCGCTTTGACGAAGTCAAGGCCCCGGTCGACGAGTGCAAAGACAAGGACATGACGTACGCGGCCCCGCTGTTCGTCACGGCCGAGTTCATCAACAACAACACCGGTGAGATCAAGAGCCAGACGGTGTTCATGGGTGACTTCCCGATGATGACCGAAAAGGGCACGTTCATCATCAACGGAACCGAGCGTGTGGTGGTCAGCCAGCTGGTGCGATCGCCCGGTGTGTACTTCGACGAGTCCATCGACAAGTCCACCGAGAAGCTGCTGCACAGCGTCAAGGTGATTCCCAGCCGCGGTGCCTGGCTGGAGTTCGACGTCGACAAGCGCGACACCATCGGCGTCCGTATCGACCGCAAGCGCCGCCAGCCGGTCACTGTGCTGCTCAAGGCGCTGGGCTGGACCAACGAGCAGATCACCGAGCGGTTCGGTTTCTCCGAGATCATGATGTCGACGCTGGAAAAGGACAACACCGCCGGCACCGACGAGGCGCTTCTGGACATCTACCGCAAGCTGCGTCCGGGCGAGCCGCCGACCAAGGAGTCCGCGCAGACGCTGCTGGAGAACCTGTTCTTCAAGGAAAAGCGCTACGACCTGGCCCGGGTTGGTCGTTACAAGGTCAACAAGAAGCTCGGGCTGCACGCCGGTGAGCCGATCACGTCGTCGACGCTGACCGAGGAAGACGTCGTCGCCACCATCGAATACCTGGTTCGCCTGCACGAGGGACAGTCCACGATGACTGTTCCCGGTGGTGTGGAGGTGCCGGTGGAAACCGACGACATCGACCACTTCGGCAACCGCCGGCTGCGTACGGTCGGTGAGCTGATCCAGAACCAGATCCGGGTCGGCATGTCCAGGATGGAGCGCGTTGTCCGGGAGCGGATGACGACTCAGGACGTCGAGGCGATCACGCCGCAGACGCTGATCAACATCCGGCCGGTGGTCGCCGCGATCAAGGAGTTCTTCGGAACCAGCCAGCTGTCGCAGTTCATGGACCAGAACAACCCGCTGTCGGGGCTGACCCACAAGCGCCGGCTGTCGGCGCTGGGGCCGGGTGGTCTGTCGCGGGAGCGCGCCGGCCTGGAGGTCCGCGACGTGCACCCGTCGCACTACGGCCGGATGTGCCCGATCGAGACCCCGGAGGGTCCGAACATCGGTCTGATCGGCTCGCTGTCGGTGTACGCGAGGGTCAACCCGTTCGGCTTCATCGAGACGCCGTATCGCAAGGTGGTCGACGGTGTGGTCACTGACGAGATCGAATACCTGACCGCCGACGAGGAGGACCGCCACGTCGTGGCGCAGGCCAACTCGCCGATCGACGACGGCGGCCGCTTCACCGAGGCGCGCGTCCTGGTCCGCCGCAAGGCGGGCGAGGTCGAGTACGTGTCCTCCTCCGAGGTGGACTACATGGACGTCTCGCCGCGCCAGATGGTCTCGGTGGCCACCGCCATGATTCCGTTCCTCGAGCACGACGACGCCAACCGTGCCCTGATGGGTGCCAACATGCAGCGCCAGGCGGTTCCGCTGGTGCGCAGCGAGAGGCCGCTGGTGGGCACCGGCATGGAGCTGCGCGCCGCGATCGACGCCGGCGACGTCGTCGTCGCCGAGAAGCCCGGTGTCATCGAGGAAGTCAGTGCCGACTACATCACCGTGATGGCCGACGACGGCACCCGGCACACCTACCGGATGCGCAAGTTCGCCCGCTCCAACCACGGCACCTGCGCCAACCAGTCGCCGATCGTGGACGCGGGCGACCGCGTCGAGTCCGGCCAGGTGATCGCCGACGGACCGTGCACCGACAACGGTGAGATGGCGCTGGGCAAGAACCTGCTGGTGGCGATCATGCCGTGGGAAGGCCACAACTACGAGGACGCGATCATCCTCTCCAACCGCCTGGTCGAAGAGGACGTGCTCACCTCGATCCACATCGAGGAGCATGAGATCGACGCCCGCGACACCAAGCTGGGCGCCGAGGAGATCACCCGCGACATTCCGAACGTCTCCGACGAGGTGCTCGCCGACCTCGACGAACGCGGCATCGTGCGCATCGGCGCCGAGGTTCGTGACGGCGACATCCTGGTCGGCAAGGTCACCCCGAAGGGGGAGACCGAGCTGACGCCGGAGGAGCGGCTGCTGCGGGCGATCTTCGGCGAGAAGGCCCGGGAGGTCCGCGACACCTCGCTGAAGGTGCCGCACGGCGAGTCCGGCAAGGTGATCGGCATTCGGGTGTTCTCCCGCGAGGACGACGACGAGCTGCCGGCCGGTGTCAACGAGCTGGTCCGTGTCTACGTGGCCCAGAAGCGCAAGATCTCCGACGGCGACAAGCTCGCCGGCCGGCACGGCAACAAGGGCGTGATCGGCAAGATCCTGCCCGTCGAGGACATGCCGTTCCTGCCGGATGGCACGCCGGTGGACATCATCTTGAACACCCACGGTGTGCCGCGACGGATGAACATCGGCCAGATCCTGGAAACGCACCTTGGCTGGTGCGCGCACAGCGGGTGGAAGATCGACACCGGCAAGGGAGTTCCAGACTGGGCAGCCAACCTGCCCGAAGAGCTGCTGGACACAGAGCCGAACGCCATCGTGTCGACACCGGTGTTCGACGGTGCCCAGGAGGCCGAGCTGCAGGGGCTGTTGTCAGCCACGCTGCCCAACCGGGACAACGACGTGATGGTGGACGCCGACGGCAAGGCGGTGCTGTTGGATGGCCGCAGCGGTGAGCCGTTCCCGTACCCGGTGACCGTTGGCTACATGTACATCATGAAGCTGCACCACCTGGTGGACGACAAGATCCATGCCCGCTCCACTGGCCCGTACTCGATGATCACCCAGCAGCCGCTTGGTGGTAAGGCGCAGTTCGGCGGGCAGCGGTTCGGTGAGATGGAGTGCTGGGCCATGCAGGCCTACGGTGCCGCATACACGCTGCAGGAGCTGCTGACCATCAAGTCCGACGACACGGTCGGTCGCGTCAAAGTTTACGAGGCGATCGTCAAGGGCGAGAACATCCCGGAGCCGGGTATCCCCGAGTCGTTCAAGGTGCTGCTCAAGGAGCTGCAGTCGCTGTGCCTCAACGTTGAGGTGCTGTCGTCCGATGGCGCGGCGATCGAGCTGCGCGAAGGCGAGGACGAGGACCTTGAGCGGGCCGCGGCGAACCTCGGAATCAACCTGTCCCGCAACGAATCCGCGTCCGTTGAGGACTTGGCTTAACAGTTACTAAACCCGCAAGGGGAAAGGGAGTTACGTGCTAGACGTCAACTTCTTCGATGAACTCCGCATTGGCCTGGCCACCGCGGAGGACATCCGGCAGTGGTCCTATGGCGAGGTCAAGAAGCCCGAGACCATCAACTACCGCACGCTCAAGCCGGAGAAGGACGGCCTGTTCTGCGAGAAGATCTTCGGACCGACTCGCGACTGGGAGTGCTACTGCGGCAAGTACAAGCGCGTGCGCTTCAAGGGCATCATCTGTGAGCGCTGCGGCGTCGAGGTGACCCGCGCCAAGGTGCGTCGTGAGCGGATGGGCCACATCGAGCTGGCCGCGCCTGTCACGCACATCTGGTACTTCAAGGGCGTGCCCTCACGCCTCGGGTACCTGCTGGACCTGGCCCCGAAGGACCTCGAGAAGATCATCTACTTCGCCGCGTACGTGATCACCGCGGTCGACGACGAGATGCGGCACAACGAGCTGTCCACCCTCGAAGCCGAAATGGTGGTGGAGCGTAAGGGTGTTGAGGACCAGCGCGACGCCGAGCTGGAGGCCCGTGCGCAGAAGCTCGAAGCCGACCTGGCCGAGCTGGAGGCCGAGGGCGCCAAAGCCGATGCCAGGCGCAAGGTTCGCGACGGCGGCGAGCGGGAGATGCGCCAGATGCGCGACCGTGCTCAGCGTGAGCTGGACCGGCTGGAGGACATCTGGAGCACCTTCAGCAAGCTGGCTCCCAAGCAGCTGATTGTCGACGAGGTGCTGTACCGCGAACTGGTCGACCGCTACGGCGAGTACTTCACCGGCGCCATGGGCGCCGAGTCGATCCAGAAGCTGATCGAGAACTTTGACATCGAGGCCGAGGCCGACAACCTGCGTGACGTCATCCGAAACGGCAAGGGGCAGAAGAAGCTTCGTGCGCTGAAGCGGCTCAAGGTGGTCGCGGCCTTCCAGCAGTCGGGCAACTCGCCGATGGGCATGGTGCTCGACGCCGTCCCGGTGATCCCGCCGGAGCTGCGCCCGATGGTGCAGCTCGACGGTGGCCGGTTCGCCACCAGCGACCTCAACGACCTGTACCGCCGCGTGATCAACCGCAACAACCGGCTCAAGAGGCTGATCGACCTCGGCGCGCCCGAGATCATCGTCAACAACGAGAAGCGGATGCTGCAGGAGTCCGTGGACGCGCTGTTCGACAACGGCCGTCGCGGCCGGCCCGTCACCGGACCG
>DASZLQ010000267.1:0-2824 GCA_035552295.1 Mycobacterium sp.
AATGGTTTCATTCCGATGCTCGCGATCGAAGAGTCGACCGATCCATGCATTCAGCGGTCCGATGACAGCCCTCTCGGCGAGATAGACGTTCTTCGGATGACTCGACAGCACCGCGGAACCGGGAGCGATGCTTCGAGCCGCACATCTGTAGTACGTCCGCGATTCGTTCTTCGAACGGCGAGGTGTTCCCTCCATCCGGCGACCGCACAATGCGCAGCGCACCATGCCTTTAAGGGCGTACGGCCATTTCGTTGCCTTCGCACCGCGCTCCAGCTTTCGGCGAGAGTCGAGTCCGCCCGCCGCTCTGGACCGACGGAGCAGTTGCACCTCCGTGAACTGCGCCACGGAAACTATCGCCGGATGTGCTGGCCGTCGCGATCTGACGATTCGTTCGCTCGATGCGCGCCGGAATCGCACAACGTGCCCCTCACTGACATTGTCCGGATCCATCAGGATCTCGGTCTTGGTCCAGCGACCGAAGATTGCGTAGCCCGTGTACTTCGGGTTCTGCAAGATCGCGCCAACCGTGCTGCCTTGCCATCCGTCCGCGAGCCGGTGACGATTCTAATCCGGCCGACGCGCAGAGGGACAAGGAACACCATCACGGTTCAGCCCTTCGGCGATCGCCCGATCGCCCCTGCCGTCGAGGTAATCGGCGAAGATCCGACGCACGACATCTGCCGCTTCCTCATCGATTGCGAGTACCCGTAATCGATACCCCTCGGCGGACTTTCGCGGATTCGGATGGCACCCACCGTCGACGACCATGTAACCGAAGGGTGCTCGGCCGCCCTGATGTCGGCCCTCGTTTAGAACCTGTGCATCCATCGCCGCACGGACACGGGCCTGAATATGTTGCCGCTCCGGTTCGCTCATCCCGCCAAGGACGCTAATTAGCATCTTGTGTGACGGATTCTTGGAATCGAACCTACCGCCGAGTTCCGGAATCCAGAGCTGCACACCGTAGTTTGCGAAACGCGAAGCAACCAGCGAGAACTGGTTTCCGAACCAGCACCGTGTTCCCTCGCCTACAACAACGCCATCCCAGCCTCGGTTCGGATCTTTGAGATCACTCAGCAATCGACGGGCATCGTCCCGCCGGTCCCAGGGGACCGAGCGAGACTGGCCGACGTCGAAGTACTCGGCAACCACCACGCCGCCCAGCGGCCCGACAAACTTGCTGGCGTTGCCGAGCTGCCACCCTAAGGACGTATCGGGATCCTGGTTGTCCTCTGTCGAGCATCGGCCGTAGAACGCAGCGAACAAGACCTCGCCCGCCACGTGCTGATCCAGGCCACCCGCCGCCGTGACGCCATCATCGCTAACGCCGACCCGGGCCTGACCTCCCTGGCCGGCTCCAGCGCGCTGCTACTTGCCGTGCTGCTGGCCCGCAACGCCGACGCCCGCGGAGCCGACCACAGCATCAACGCCGCGCGCGAACTGGCCACCGCGCTCGGTGGCGACCATAACTACCACGGCACCGAGTTCGGCCCAACCAACGTCGTGATGCACGCCGTCGCCGTCGCCGTGGAACTCGGCAACGGCCAACAAGCCCTCGACCGAGCTACCCACATCCGCAGCACCGCGCATATGTCCACTGAACGACAAGCCCGCTACCTGGTCGACCTTGCCCGCGCCCACATCCTGACCCGCTCCCCAACCCAGGCCCTGGAAGTCCTCGTCAAAGCCGAACACATCGCGCCCGAAGAACTCGCCGAAACACCGCTGGTCGCCGCCGTCATCGAAGACATCGAAGCCCAAACCAAACACGCAAGACAACCGGCACTCCGACGACTCAAACAACGCCTCTACACCTGACCACCCCCAGAGTCGGGGTGGCGCCGTGCGCTCCGCTCCCGCGCCACCTACCAACTCGCGCAAGTGCAGCACCCAACCGAATCGCCACCCGCCAAGACCCGTGTTCAAACTTTCTCTACGCGGTCAAGGTTGCGGTTTGCGACTCATTCTTCGTGGCCCGGCCGATGGGGGTGCAACGGCGCCGGTTTGCGCGGTTTTTCCGGCGGGGGCCAGTTCAGTATCTTGCGGGCGGTGCGGCCCAGGATCCAGGCCTTCTCGTCCTCTGATAGCGACGGGGAATGGCGGATGCTGAATATGGCCTCGCCCCAGTTGGCGCGCCGGCGGGTCATCGTGTAGTCGCTGGCCCACATCACGCGTTCGGGCCCGAAGGCATCGACCGCGCGGCGCAGCTTCGGCTCCAGGTCGGGGAACGGGTAGGGCGCGGTCGACAGGAGGGACGGGGCGTGCGCCCACTTGTAGGCGACGTTGGGGTAGCACGCCAGCGCGACCGCGTCATCGATCGTCGCTTCGCCGCGGTGCATGTCGAACGCCGCGCCGCAATGGTCGATGATGAACTGGATGTCGGGAAAGCGCTCGGCGTATTGCGCCAAGTGCGACACGCGCCCGGGGGATGTCACGAAGACCGGCAGGTTGTGGGCGCGTGCGGCCTTAAGCAGCCGGTCATGGCCGCCGTCCTCGAACACCACGCCCTCGGTCGGGGTGAAGATCAGGGTGCGCAAGGCCTTGAAGCCGGGCGCGGCGGCCAGCGTCTCGATCCAGCCCTCGATCCCCGGGTCCAGCGGATCCACTCGCATCAGGAAGGCGAACCGGTCGGGATGTCGTAGCGCCGCCGCCTCGGCATTCGGTCCGACGCTGCGGAAGGCGCCGTTGGGCAGCCGATAGCCGGGATGCTGCGTCCCGTCGTCGGCCGTCGTGAGGTATTCGTCGAACAACACCCCCTGGATGCCCAGCGCATCCATGATCGCCAGCGTGGCCTCGGTGCCCAGCACATTGGCATGCACCTGCG
>DASZLQ010000268.1:0-15087 GCA_035552295.1 Mycobacterium sp.
GATCGTGGCGGCCCGTCTCGTCGCCCTTGTCCGGGTCCCAGCTGCCCGGCAGCATCGGCATCCGCGGGCCGCCGCTGAATTCGTCGCCGGCCAGCGTGGTCAAGCCCGCCGCCCCGGCGACCGCTTCCTTGCGCGCGGTGCCGGCAAACCCCAGATTCCCGGCGCCCCGGTCCGACGCCACGGCCGGCGGCGATGCGTCCCAGTCCGGGTCGACGTCGATGTTCATGCCCATGAACTCGTCGCTGTGGCCGCGCTGGCGCGCCCGCTGACGCCTGCGAGCCCGCGCCGCCTCGCGCGCCGCCGTCGCGGCCGCCGCCGCGGCGGTATCGCCTTCCGGTGCTTTCCTTTTCGCGCTGGAGCTGGCGCTGCTACTCATCCCCGAGCCGAGTCCGACGCGGGGTGGCGCGACGGCGTAGGGAGGCACAAAACCTGGCCCGCCCGGCGTCGGCGGCGCAGGGCTGGCCGCCGTGCTCGCCGTGGGAGTAGGCGCGGGCGCCGGTGCCGAGGCGGGGGCCGCGGCCGGCGCGGCAATCGGCGTCGACCCGAGCACCGGCAACAAACTGGGCACAGCCGGAACGGGTGCCGGTGCCGGCACGACCGCGGGCGCGGGTAGTGCGGCTAGCCCGGCCAGCCCCGCGAAGCCGCCTACGGCCCCGAAGGGGGCAACCGCCCCGATGACCGCGGCCGCCAGCAACTCGGGCTGGGTGGTCAACCAGCTGGCGATCTGGGCTATCTGGGTCGGCCAGTCGAACATCTCCAGGGCGACCAGGTACTGAAAAGCCAACGCCGGATTCGTCTGCAGGTAGACGAAAAACTGTTGAAAATCCTCAAAGAGTTCGAGGGCTCGGACAACCCAGTAGATCGGTTGCCCGGGATTCGTATATGAGTCGTAGGGCAGTCCGTTCACGGTGCCCTGGGGCGGGGTTCCAGTTGATCCCGAAGTTCTTCAGGATGTTGGCGATGAAGTCGTCGAGCCGGTTGTCGACCGTGGGGTCGGGGAAGGGGTTCCCCGAGTCTTGGGTTGAGGCATCAGATTTCTGGATCGTCGGCGCCGGGTCGGTCTGCGGCGTCGATGCCACCGCAGCACTGGAGACCGCTTGATATGTGCTCATCGTGGTGGCGGCCTGGATCCACATTCGCGCATAGTCCGCTTCGTTCAGCGCAATCGGGATCGTGTTGATACCAAAGAAATTGGTGGACACCAACACCCCGTGAATCATGTGGTTGGCGGCCGGCTCGGGTAGGGTCGGCATGGCCGCCAGCGCGGCGGTGTAGGCCGCGGCCACCGTCTCATGCTGGGTAGCCGCTGCGGCGCGGTTGGTGCTCGCCCGTGTCAACCACGCCAGATACGGCATATTGGCGACCACATACGACTCCGCACTCGGCCCCTCCCAGGCCCCGGCCTGCATCCCGGCCAGCAGCGCGCTGAGTTCCTCGGCGACAGAAGCGTATTCGGCGCTCAGCGAGTTCCATGCTCCCGCCGCCGCCAGCAAAGACCCCGGCCCCGGGCCGCTGCTGAGCAACGCCGAGTGCACCTCGGGCGGTGAAGCCATCCAGATTGGCGCGGCCATAGGCACTCCTCGGGCTGGGAGGGTTTACCGACCGAGCAGAGCTTAATGAAAATGATTGTCGTTAGCAACTCGGTGCGCGAGGCGTGCACCGTGTTTGCGCTAGACCAAGGGGCGCCCCGTCCTGATCCGGCGGTCGACGTCCCACAGCAGAACATTGAACGGGAACCGACGAATGAATCGCGGCAAGAGCCGGTTCACGGTGCGCAACACCGCCATCAGCCGGTCGAACCGCCGTTGTTTGGTGGCATCCCACGGCAACCGCATCTCGTCGCGAAACCGTTGCGGCAAGAATCCCGTGGTGATCAGCAACGCGAAGTTGTCCGACAGGCGCTGCAGTAGCCGCGGCAGCGCCACCCCTCGCATGCGGCCCGCGGCGATCGGGTACAAGTAGTCGCGGACGGCGTCGTCGATGTGCACCCGGGCCAGCGACTCCTGCCAGTACCGGTCGAAGGCAGCTCGATCCGGTGGCCACATCTCCGGCGGCACCTGCAACGTGGTGGCCAACGACATGCCCTCGCGGTAATGGCGGTCGGCATCCTCGCCGTCCAGCTCACCGATGAAGATGCGGTAGATATCGACCCCGCCCTTGTACAGACACGCCCCCACCCACAACTGCAGGTCCACGTCGAACGCGTGGTATTGCACCGGGCTTTCGGGCGTGGAGTAAACCTGCGCGTGGGCCCGGTTCACCGCGCGACGAAAGGCTTCCTTCTGCGCATCGCTACCCGCAGTGGCCACCGCAAGATAGGTGAAGGTGGTGCGGGCCCGTTTGATGGGGTGCAGGTCCACCCGGCCGCTCTCGACGCGACTCTCCAGCACGCCGTAGCCGACGCCGGGTCGCGCCAGTTGCATGATCACGTTGGCCGGGCCGGCCAGTAGCGCCACGCCCATCAAACCTTCGCCGATCCCCAACGACCGGATGCGCCGCGCCCGCCGCGAACGGGGCGGATCGGCGATCGCGCGCTCGACGTGCCGCTGGTGAAACCCTTCGTGAATCGCCATGGTGGACCTCCCGCGGCGCCTGCCGAGCTAAATGTGAGAACGCTTGTTTCCTGATATTGTCTGTGCGTCGCTCCGATGTCAAGATGGTTCCCATGACCCAGACTCCCAGTGCGCGGCCGTACCGCGGAGTCAAGGCCGCCGAACGGCTCGCGGCTCGCCGCGGCCGGCTATTGGCCGCCGGCCTGGACCTGCTGGGGGCGGAACGGCAGGACATCTCGGCACTGACCGTCCGTGGCGTATGCCGCCGAGCGGGCCTGGCCGCCCGATACTTCTACGAAAGCTTCACCGACAAGGACGAATTCGTCGGCCGCGTCTTCGATTGGGTCGTCGCCGATCTGGCCGCCACCACTCAGGCCGCGGTAGCGGCGGTACCGGTGCACGAGCAGACCCGCGCCGGTATGGCCAACATCGTGCGGACCATCGCCGGTGACGCCCGCATCGGGCGCCTATTGTTTGGCACCCAGCTCGCCGATGCCGTGATCGTGGGCAAGCGCGCCGAATCCAGCGCTCTGTTCGCCATGCTGTCCGGCCAGCATGCCGGCGCCGCGCTGCGGATACCGGCAAACGACCGCATCAAGGCGGGGGCGCACTTCGCGGTCGGCGGCGTCGGCCAAACGATCAGCGCCTGGCTGGCCGGCGACGTCCAGCTCGAACCGGACCAGCTCGTCGATCAGCTGGCCTCGCTGCTCGACGAACTCGCCGACCCAAACCTGTACGGCCTCACGGGAACAGCGGCAGCTGCCACAGCCGCATCCCGGGCTTCAGCAGCCAGAAGCGCATCATCGTGAGTCGGATGACCCGTAGCGCACCGGTGATCAGAAGGACCGCCAACGGCACCTCGATCCCCAGCGCGGTGATCACCGACAACCCCACGTCCTTGGGTCCGGCGGTCATCAGGTCGAACCATGCGTCGCAGATCAGCAACACCCCGGAGGTGAACGCTGCAAGCAGCAGCAGCTGGCGGCGCAGGTATCCCAACACGGCGGTTGCCATCATGAATGCGGCCAACAAGATATCGAAACCCACCCAGGTGGCCGGCCAGTTGTGCGCGACATAATTCTCCGGGAGCGTCACCGAGAGGTACACAAGCCAGGGAATCATTGCGATCGAGCCACCGATCATCAGACTCAACCGGATACGCCGCATCCGACTGAGGAAGTCCGGGTCAATCAGCTCGCTCAGGGGCTGCTCGAGCCGGGAAATCAGCTCCCGCCGCTGCACGGGCGTCAACGCCGCGATCTGCTCGTCGGTCAAAACCCCGTTGGTCATCATTGGCATCCCCCGGGTTCGGCACGGTTTTGCCAGTCAGCGTACGGCCTGGACCCGAGGTCGCCGATCGGCCGCGGTCTTCGGCACCGCCTGGGCGTCGCTGGTGGTGAATTCCTTGATCCAGCAGGCGAATTCCAGCGTGATGCCGTCGGGATCCTGAAAGTAGAACGAACGCACATACACGCCGGGATGCACCGTCGCCGATACCTGCATCGCACTCTCGTCGTGGTTGAGCACCGGGCCGACGCGCACACCCTTTTCCTTGAGCCGCTGCCGGTAAGCGTCGAACTTCTCAGCCGGCACATGAAACGCCAGATGGTTCATGGTGCTCACCGCGCTGGTGATGTCACCGATGCCCGGGATGGCACCCGGCGACGAGATGCCGGGCACGCGATCGGCTGCGTCAGCGAACCAGAAGAAGGCGACACAGTCGCCGTTGCCGGCGTCGAAGAAGAAGTGCTGCCCCTGACCGCCGGGCAGATCGAGCGATTTGATCAGCGGCATGCCCAGGATGTCGGTGTAGAAGTCCACGGTGCGCGCCATGTCCGAACACACCAGCGCGACGTGATTGATCCCGCCGAGCTCGAATTCCGTGTTGGTGTTGTGCGGCTTGATCATCTTGCGGCTCCGATCGGTCCCCGGGGGTGCAGGCCCTGGCCAAGATTCAAATCTGAATCTAACATCAGGTTCAGTTTTGCTCCAGGGGAGGTGCGCCACGTGTCGACCGCGGCAGAGCCCAATGGCCGGCCCGGCCAGCCCGCCGACTTCCCGACGCACCGCGGCCGGCGCACGCAAGCCGCGATCGACGCGGCCGCCCGAACGGTCATCGCTCGTAAAGGCATCCTGGCGACGACCATTGCCGACATTGCTGCAGAAGCGGGCCGCTCCGCGGCATCGTTTTACAACTACTACGACTCCAAAGAGGCGATGGTCCGCCAGTGGGCCCTGCGTTTCCGCGACGAGGCCAACCAGCGCGCGCTGACGGTGACCCGGCACGGCCTGTCCCACCGCGAGCGCGCGTACGAGGCCGCCGCTGCGCACTGGCACACCTACCGCAACCGGCTGGCCGAGATGATCAGCGTGTCGCAGTTGGCGATGGTCAACGACGACTTCGCACAGTACTGGGCCGAAATGTGCGCGATACCCATCTCTTTCATCACCGAGACGGTCCGACGCGCTCAGGCCGAAGGATACTGCGCGGAAGATGACCCGCAGCTCATCGCCGAAGCGATCGTGGCGATGTTCAACCAGTTCTGCTTCAACCAGCTCAGCGGGACACGCTCCGGGCAGCCCGACGACCAGGCCTGTATCCGGACCCTCGCCAACATCTACTACCGAGCCATCTACTCCCAAGGAGAGCCGCTGAATTGACTCGTCGTACCGGTGCCGCAGGGGTTATCCGTGAGTTCGTCGGGCTGCCGTCTCGCACCGCGGGGCGCGCCGGTGCCGGCGGCCATCCGTGCCAGGGTCTGTACCACCGCGGAGTCGGGCGAAAGCCGAAGGTGGCAATGATCGCCACGCACTACCAGATCGACTTCTGCGAGCATTATCTCGCCGACTACATGGCCACCCGTGGCATCGGATTTCTTGGCTGGAACACCAGGTTCCGTGGTTTCGAAACCAGCTTTTTGCTCGACCACGCCCTGGTCGACATCGGTGTCGGGGTTCGTTGGCTCCGCGAAGTCCAGGAAGTGGATACCGTTGTGCTGCTGGGCAATTCGGGAGGAGGCTCGTTGATGGCGGCCTATCAGTCACAGGCTGTCGAACCGAACGTGACCCCGCTCGAGGGTATGCGTCCGGCGGCGGGGCTGACCGAGTTGATCCCCGCCGACGGCTATGCGGCCACCGCCGCTCATCCCGGGCGCCCGGAGGTGTTAACGGCGTGGATGGACGCCGCCGTCGTCGACGAGAACGATCCCGTTGCCACCGATCCCGACCTTGACCTGTTCAACGAGGCAAACGGTCCCCCGTACTCGCCGGAGTTCCTCGCCCGCTACCGTGCGGCGCAGACCGCGCGCAACCATGCCATCACCGACTGGGCCGAGATGGAGCTCAAACGTGTTCGTGCCGCAGGGTTTTCCGATCGGCCGTTCACCGTGATGCGAACCTGGGCCGATCCCCGCATGGTCGATCCCAGCATCGAGCCCACCAAACGTCAGGCGAACTTGTGCTACGCGGGCATCCCGGCCAAGGCCAACCGCTCCGCGCACGGCATCGCCGCGGCCTGCACACTGCGCAACTGGCTGGGCATGTGGAGTCTGCGGGTGGCACAAACCCGCGCCGAGCCGCACCTGGCCCGCATCACCTGCCCAGCCCTGGTGATCAACGCCTACGCCGACACCGGAGTCTTTCCGACTGACGCCCAGCGCATCCACGACGCGCTCGCCGGCACCGACAAAACCCAATACTCGATCGACACCGACCACTACTTCACCACCCCGGGCGCGCGCACCGAGCAGGCCGACACCATCGCCAAGTGGATATCCAAGCGGTGGCGCTAAGAGCCTCGTGAGAGTCCTGGCCCACTTCGTCCCCGGCGACAAAGTCCTCAATTTTGTTGCACCCGAAGCGGATTGGCTTGACATCCGCTGGTGTGCCGACGATGACGACGCCGCTTTCTACCGGGAGCTGCCCGACACGGAGGTGATTTGGCACGTGCTCCGGCCGCTGTCGGGCGCCGACCTGCGGTGCGGAGCGCGCCTGCGGCTGGTGCACAAACTCGGTGCCGGAGTCAACACCATCGACGTAGAGACCGCGACGAAATACGGTATCGCAGTGGCTAATATGCCCGGCGCAAACGCACCGTCGGTGGCCGAGGGCACGGTATCGCTGATGCTGGCCGCAGTGCGCCGGCTACCGGTGCTGGATCGCGCGGTGCGCCACGGATCCGGCTGGCCGGCGAATCCAGAACTCGGCGAGACGGTCCGCGATATCGGCGGCTGCACCGTCGGCCTGGTCGGCTACGGCAATATCGCCAAACGTGTCAGCGGCATCGTCACCGCTATGGGCGCCGCCGTCGTGCACACCAGTACCCGTGACGACGGACGGCCCGGTTGGCGGCAGCTGCCCGAACTGTCCCCCGCAAGCGGGAGGTGCCCCCAGGCGCCAGTGACATCGTCTCGCTGCACCTCCCGTTGACGGCCGACACCGTCCATCTGCTCGACCGAGACGCGATGGCCCGGATGAAACCGAATGCCGTACTGGTCAACACGTCACGTGGTGCGGTCATCGACGAAGGCGCGCTCGTCGACGCGTTGCGCAGCGGCCGGTTGGCTGCCGCGGGACTAGACGTTTTCGATGTCGAGCCGGTTGCGCCCGACAGTCCTCTCCTAGGCCTGGACCACGTGGTGCTGACGCCCCATGTCAGCTGGTACACCGCCGACACCATGCGACGCTATCTGGCCGAGGCCGTCGCCAACTGCCGCCGTCTGCGCGACGGACTTCCACTGGCCAATGTGGTCAACCAACCGACCGGTTATTAGATTGATTGGTGCTTGGCCAAAACAGATTCCGAGAGCTGTGGGAAGGCGACCAATGCCGATCGCGATAACTCCTGAGCATCAAGACCTCGCCGACTCCGTGCGATCCCTGGTGGCGCGCGTCGCGCCGTCGGAGGTGCTGCACGCGGCCATGGAAACGCCGATCGACAACCCCCCGCCGTACTGGCAGGCGGCGGCCGACCAGGGCCTGCAGGGTGTTCATCTGGCGGAATCGGTCGGCGGACAGGGATTCGGCATCCTCGAGCTGGCCATCGTGCTCGCCGAGTTCGGCAACGGTGCGGTACCCGGGCCGTTCGTGCCGTCGGCGATCGCCAGTGCGCTGATCTCCGCGCATGACGCGCAAGCCAAGGTGCTCGCCGACCTCGCGTCCGGTGCGGCCATCGCCGCCTACGCGCTGGATTCCGGGCTGACCGCCACCAGGCAGGGTGACGTGCTGGTGATCCGCGGCGAAGCCCGCGCCGTCCCGGCGGCGGCGCAGGCATCTGTATTGGTGCTACCGGTGGCGATTGACAGCGGTGACGAGTGGGTGGTGCTGCGCGCCGAGCAGCTGGAGATCGAGCCGGTGAAAAGCCTTGACCCGCTGCGCCCGATCGCGCATGTGCGGGCCAACGCCGTCGAGGTCGGCGACGATGCCGTGTTGAGCAGGCTGACCATGGCAACCGCGTATGCGCTGATGTGCACGCTGCTGTCCGCGGAGGCGATCGGCGTTTCGCGCTGGGCGACCGATACCGCCTCGCAATACGCCAAGATCCGGGAACAGTTCGGCAGGCCGATCGGCCAGTTCCAGGCCATCAAGCACAAGTGCGCGGAGATGATCGCCGACACCGAGCGCGCTACCGCCGCAGTGTGGGATGCTGCCCGTGCGATTGACGAAGCCAGCCAAAACAATTGGGACATAGCCGCTTCCGGGGTCGAGTTCGCCGTCGCCGTGGCCGCGACGCTGGCACCGGCCGCCGCCCTGCGGTGCACGCAGGACTGCATCCAGGTGCACGGCGGCATCGGATTCACCTGGGAGCACGACACGAACGTCTACTACCGCCGGGCGGTGATGGTGGCCGCATGCTTCGGCCGCCGCTCCGAGTACCCGCAAAAGGTGGTAGACACCGCGACCAGCACCGGCATGCGTGCGGTGGACATCGACCTCGACCCCGATACCGAAAAGCTGAGGGCCGAGATCCGGGCCGAGGTCGCCGCGTTGAAGGCGATGGAGCGCGAGCCTCGCAGGGTCGCGATCGCCGAGGGCGGGTGGGTTTTGCCGTACCTGCCCAAGCCGTGGGGTCGAGCATCCAATCCCGTCGAGCAGATCATCATCGCCCAGGAGTTCAGCAGCGGACGGGTCAAACGACCGCAGGTCGGCATCGCCGGATGGATCATTCCGTCGATCGTCGCGTTCGGAACCGAGGAACAGAAACAACGGTTCCTCCCGCCCACCTTCCGCGGCGAGATGGTCTGGTGCCAGCTGTTCTCCGAGCCGGGTGCCGGGTCTGATCTGGCCGGGCTGACCACCAAAGCGACCCGGACTGAAGGCGGTTGGCGCATCACCGGACAGAAGATCTGGACCACCGCCGCGCAGTACTCGCAATGGGGTGCGCTGCTGGCGCGGACGGACCCGTCGGCACCCAAGCACAACGGCATCACGTACTTCCTGCTGGACATGAAGAGCGAAGGCGTCACGGTCAAGCCGCTGCGTGAGCTCACCGGCAACGAGATGTTCAACACCGTCTACATCGACGACGTGTTCGTGCCCGACGAGTTCGTGCTCGGCGAAGTCAACCGGGGCTGGGAGGTCAGCCGCAACACCCTGACCGCAGAGCGAGTATCGATAGGCAGCAGCGATGCGAATTTCCTGGCCACGCTGCCGGAGTTCGTCGAGTTCGTTCGCGACGGCCAGTTCGATCAGGTCGCGCAACACCGGGCCGGGCAGTTGATCGCCGAAGGTCACGCCGCCAAGGTGCTGAACCTGCGCTCGACGCTGTTGACGTTGGTCGGCGGCGACGCCATGCCGTCGGCAGCGGTCTCGAAGCTGCTGTCGATGCGCACCGGCCAGGGTTATGCCGAATTCGCGGTGTCCTCTTTCGGCACCGACGCCGCTATCGGTGACCCCGACCAGTTAGCGGGCAAGTGGGGTGACTACCTGCTGGCCAGCCGGGCCACCACCATTTATGGCGGTACGTCGGAGGTGCAGCTCAACATCATCGCCGAACGGCTGTTGGGCCTGCCCCGCGACCCATAAAAGAATCCATGCCGACCCGAGGCCGGTCTCAGGTCGGCATGGATTGTCTTTCAGCGGCGGGGCCCATGCCGACCTGGCGGTATCAGGCCGGCATGGATCTCCCCCCTCAGCGTGGGCCGGTCAGCCTAAAACGCTCGGCAGGACAAGGCTGACCGGTGCCACACGGTGATGGCGGCTTGGCTCACCACCACCAGTTCCACCACTGCGCTGGGTTCCACCAGTGCCCGGGAGCCCAGAAGCCATGGCCAGGAGGGATGTTGCCCCAGCCACCGCGGCCCCAATCGCTGCCGTGACCCCAACCGCCGCCGGGGCCGCCACCGCCCCATCCGCCATGGCCTCCACCGCCATGGCCTCCGCCACCGCCGCCCCCGCCGGGGCGGGCCGGGATCACGCCAGGACCGAGCGGTGCGCCGCCGTGGGGTCCGGCAGTTTCGAAGCTTGTCACTGGAGCCGGGGCGGGGGCGGCCTGTGCCGCGGGCATGCCGCCGAACAGCATCGCCCCGGCCAGCGCGCCGGCGCCTACTGCACCAGCGGCGGCGTTGCGTGTGGATCGTAGTGAAATCATATTCGCGACCTCCTTCCACGACCCTTCAATCTGATACTCAGAATGCTACTCAGATATTTCTGGGCAAACAACAGCAAATCCTCAGAATGCCACGGTGAATTAAATAACGATATCGTCAACGGCCACCTATCTACGTATTTCACAATTTCTGACAATACTGAAATCAGTATTCACGTCATACACTGAAAATACCAGTTCAAACAGGCTCTACTGAACTACTGAGCCACGCGCTTTCCCGCTCACGCAGACTCATGGATTTCGCGCCTGCGGGAATCTATTAAATTCGGTCGCTAAATCAGATCGGCGCCCAGGGCTGTAAATATCCAGCGAACGTTCTCCATTGCACAAAATCGCCGCAGGCGGCCGGGGGTAAGACACCCGATCGCTCTGGTAACCGCCTTGGCCCGGCAGCCAGCTTTCACGGCTCGGGGCGGCGCTTCGGGGTGAGTTTAGTGAGAGAATCAGTAGCGTACTGATTTACTGATTGGCACCCACGAAGGGACGATCGCCGCAGTGAACTTCGATCCCAGCCGCATCGGACCCAGCGCCGGGGCGCCTCACCCCCAGGTGTTGGCCAGCACGCCCTCCGACGACTCGACGACGACCGAGCGCCTCGCGGGCTTCCGACAACCGCGCCCACCACGAATCGCCAGCCAATCCCCTCGGCCACGCGACGCACCCGATCGGCCGCGCATCCAACGCACACGGCGAACCGTCGATCTGTCGGCCGCCACACACCGAGCCCTCGACATTTGGCAACGAGAAGCGGCGGACCGGCTGGGAGTCGCCCGCGTAACCGGACAAGAGGTCCTCACCGCGCTCATCGACCAACTGCTGGCCGACCCCAGACTCGCGGCCCAGATCACCCGCGCCATCCAGGAAAGGCGTTAACCGGCCACAGCGCGACTAGCTGTGCTAAGCCGCTAGTCGATCTCCATCTCGCGCAGCTCGCGCTTGAGAATCTTGCCGGTCGGGTTGCGCGGCAGCTCCTCGAGGAAGACCACTTCCCGCGGCACCTTGTAGCGGGCCAGGTGGTCGCGCACGTAGTGCTTGATGGTGTCCTCGTCGAGGCTGGCGTCTTCTTTTTTGACCACGAACGCACGCAGCCGGTGGCCCCAGTCCTTGTCCTCGACCCCGATCGCCGTGGCTTCCACAACCTCGGGATGCCCGCTGATCAGATCCTCTACCTCGGCGGGGAAGACGTTCTCACCACCGGAGACGATCATCTCGTCGTCGCGACCGCTGACATAAAGCAGGCCGTGCTCGTCGAAGTAGCCGACATCGCCGGACGACATCAGGCCGTCGATGATCTGCTTGTGGCCGCCACCGGTGTAGCCCTCGAAGGGGAAGGCGTTGCCGACGAAGATCCGCCCGACGCCGCCCTGCGGCACCTCGTCGCCGTTGTCGTCGAGGATCTTGACCTTCACGCCCTTGACCACCGGTCCGACCGTCGCCGCGTTGCGTTCCAGGTCCTTGGGGCCGGCGATGGTGGCGAACGCGATCTCGGTCGAGCCGTACATGTTGTAGATGACCGGACCGAGGTCTTTGAGCGCGCGGGACGCCAGCTCGGCGCCTAGCTGCGATCCGGAGATGAACACGATCTTGAGGCTGGACAGATCGGGCTTCTTGTCCATCTTCTCGATCGCATCGATGATGCGCGACAGCATCACCGGCACCACGACCATCGCGGTCACCTTGTGCTTCTCGATGTCCTCGAGCACCAGCGGTGGCTTGAACTTGCGCCGCAGTACCAGCGTCGACCCGAGGAACATCGCGATGGTGCCGTGCAGATAACCCAGCGCGTGGAACATGGGCGCGGGCAGCGACGTCACCTCGTTGGCCTTGAACGGAACGTGCGACAGGATGCCGCCGACCGGGGCCAGCGTCGGCGGGGTGCTGCGATTCGCTCCCTTCGGGGTGCCGGTGGTCCCGCTGGTCAGGATGATGATCGACGCATGCTTGCCGGCCTTGGGGGCGGGTTCCTTGCTACTGCGCTCGATCAGGTCAGCCAGCGTCTCGTCTTCGCTGCCCGACGGCTGGTCGCTGTCCGGGTTGGTCCCGAGGGCCCGCAGCTTGCCCAGCTCCGGCTCTGCTTTGCTGACAGCCTTGCTGTACTCGTCGTCGTAGATGATCAGCTTGGCGCCTTCCCGCTCCGACACCTCTTTGATCTGCGGGCCGGAGAACTCGCTGTTGAGCAAGATGATGCGGGCGCCGACCCGGGCAGCGCCGTAGTTGGCGATGAGGAACCACCGATGGTTGCGGGCCAGGATGGCCACACCGTCGCCGCCCTTGACGCCCTTCTCAATCAGCCCATTCGCCACCGCGTGGGAGGCTTCGTCGAGCTCGGCATAGGTGAATTCGCCGTCTTCGTCGATGCACGCCGCGCGGTCCGGATGACGCCTGGCATTGAGCGACGGCAGCATGCCGAACTCACCCCACTTGACGATGTCGGCGGCCATCGCCGCATAGCTCTGCGGCGGCTCCAGCCGGAAAGCGCCCGCTTCGAAGATCTTGCGCACGTAGTGCAGTTCGGCCGAGCCACGCTCGAAATACTGCTGAAGTTTTGCCACGGTTTGCCCGGGCAGACCGATGAGGTTAGGCATGACTTCACCATATGTGACGTCCGTCGCAATGCGGCCAGAAAGTATTCCGGAATTACCATGAACCCATGACCGGTCCGGCGTCACTGGAAGTGGCCGGACGCCAGGTCACCATTACCCATCCGGACAAAGTGGTCTTCCCCGGCGCGAGCGGCGCGGGCCGCCACACAAAGCTCGACCTGGTCCGCTATTACCTCTCCGTCGCCGACGGGGCGCTGCGCGGCGTGGCCGGCCGGCCGATGATTCTGAAACGCTTCGTCAAGGGGATCTCCGAAGAGGCGGTGTTCCAGAAGCGTGCGCCCAAGAAAAGGCCGGACTGGGTAGACGTCGCCGAACTGCGCTACGCGTCGGGCACGTCCGCCGAGGAGGCCGTCATCCACGATCCCGCCGGGCTGGCGTGGGTGATCAATCTGGGCTGCGTGGACCTCAACCCGCATCCGGTGCAACACGTCGACCTCGATCACCCCGACGAATTGCGGGTCGACTTGGACCCGATGCCCGGCGTCTCCTGGCAGCGAATCGTCGATGTTGCGCTGGTCGCCCGCGAGGTGCTGGAGGACTACGGCCTGACCGCGTGGCCGAAAACGTCCGGGTCGCGCGGCTTTCATATCTATGCCCGCATCGCCCCGCGCTGGGGGTTCCGTCAGGTGCGGCTGGCCGCCCAGACCGTTGCGCGTGAGGTGGAGCGGCGAGTGCCCGATGCGGCGACGAGCCGCTGGTGGAAGGAGGAGCGCGAGGGCGTCTTCGTCGACTTCAACCAGAACGCCAAGGACCGCACGGTCGCATCGGCCTACTCGGTGCGCGCCACCGCTGATGCCCGGGTGTCGACGCCGCTGCATTGGGACGAGGTCGCCGGCTGCAAGCCCGAGGCGTTCACCATCGCCACCGTGCCCGATCGATTCGCCGACATCGGTGATCCATGGGCGGGGATGGACGACGCCGTCGGCGAGCTTGATCGGCTGTTGATGCTGGCCGAAGAAATGGGCCCTCCGGAAAAGGCGCCGACGGGGTCGGCGAGCACGGGCGCGACAAATCACCGGCGCCAGTCCTCGAAGCCGCTCATCGAGATCGCCCGCACCAAAACCAAGGATGAGGCGATGGCCGCTCTGGACACCTGGCGCGGCCGCTACCCCGCCGTGGCCGGACGCCTGCATCCGGCCGATGTTCTGGTCGACGGCATGCGCGGGCCGAGCTCGATCTGGTACCGGATCCGGATCAACCTGCAGCACGTGCCAGTCGACCAGCGCCCGCCGCAGGAAGAGCTGATCGCCGACTACAGCCCCTGGACCCGGTACCAGAGTCGCTAAACACCCGACTGCCCCATCCGAGTTTTCTTGCGCAGGTAGGCGTACCAGGTGACGACCAGTAAGGCGAGGAAGAACACCACGTAGAACCGCAGCGCGGGTTCGATGCTGCCGAATTGCGACTTCGACCAGGCGTACGCCAGCGGCACGACGAACCCGCCAAAAGCGCCGACCGAAGAGATGACGCCCAGCGCTCCCGCTGCCTGGCGGCGCATCCGCACCATGGTCTCGGGGTCGCCGCCGGCAAGCTCGCCTTTGACTTTGAAGATCCTCGAGATCATCCGGTAGGTCGAGCCGTTGCCGATACCGGTGGCGACGAACAAGAACATGAAGCTGGCGAAAAACACGGGCAGGCTTTTGGCGTTGACGGACCACAGCGCTACCGCGGCACCAACAGCGAGCATGACAAAGCTGACGGCTGTGACGCGGGCCCCGCCAATCCGGTCGGCGAGCCTGCCTCCCGCGGGACGGATGAGCGATCCGATACCGGCACCTAGGAATGCCCAGGCCAAAGCTATATCACCGCGGCCGAAGACGGTCTTCAGCAGCGTCGGAAAAGCCGCCGAGTAGCCGATGAAGGACCCGAAGGTACCGATGTACAGCAGCGACATGATCCAGGTGTCAGGATGGCGCAGCGATTGCCACACCGGCTTCACGTCGGCCTTGGCCTCGGCGAGGTTATTCATGAATAAGAACGCGCATACCGCGGCGACGACGGCCAAGGGCACAAAGAACAGTCCGGCGCGCGACAATGCCATCCCGCCACCGGCGACCACTATGGGCGGAATGATCTTTTGCACCACCGCCACGCCGATGTTGCCCCCAGCTGCGTTGAGGCCAAGCGCCCAGCCCTTGTCCTTCTCCGGGTAGAAGAACGAGATATTGGCCATCGACGAAGCGAAATTGCCTCCACCGAAACCGGCGGTGGCGGCGATCGCCACCAGCAGCACCAACGGGATGTGTGGGTGGCTCACCGCCCAGGCCAGCAGCAGGCAGGGGATCACCAACAGCGACGCCGAGACGATCGTCCAGTTGCGGCCGCC
>DASZLQ010000269.1:0-24844 GCA_035552295.1 Mycobacterium sp.
GCCCTGTTTCTCTTGCCCAGATTTTTTCTCTCACTCACAGAAGAAGTTCTCGTTTTGCAGCTGCATCCCTAGGGTTGGTGGAGCCCCTCGCGGTTCGCGCCGCGGGTAGCGGTGCTGCAGAATCTATTGCCGAGACCACAACCCGCGGAAATGGGAGTAGCGAATGCGTGTGTTGTTGTCGACATACGATTCGCGCGGCGGTGTCGAACCGCTGGTTGGACTCGCAGTGCAGTTGCAGGCACTCGGTGCTCAGGTGCGGGTGTGCGCGCCGCCCGATGAAGAGTTCGCCGAGCGGTTGGATGGTTTCGGAGTGCCGCTGGTGGCGTTCGGCGAGTCGGTGCGCGCGATGATGACCGCGGCGACACCGCCGTCGGAGGCGGACCTGCGTCGGCAAATGGACGGGCTGATCGCCGCGCAGTTCGACACGGTCGCCTACGCGGCCGAGGGGTGCGATGCACTGGTCTCGACCAGCCTCCCGTGGACCGCGGCCGGCGCGCGGTCGGTGGCCGAAAAGCTGGGCATCCACTACGTGTACGCGAGCTACCACCCGGCCCACCTGCCGTCGCCGCATCACCCGCCGCCGGAGTATGCGGACTGGCCGTTCCCGCGGACCGAGATCGGCAACCGCATGTTGTGGGACGTGAACACTCGTCACGCGAACGCGCTATTCGGCCCGACAGTCAACAGCCACCGGGCCTCGATCGGCCTGCCGCCGATAGCGAACGTCAGTGACTACGCCTACACCGACCACCCGTGGCTGGCGGCGGATCCGACCCTGGGCCCGTGGCAGCAGCCAGCGAACCTCGACATCGTCCAAACCGGTGCCTGGCTCCTGGATGACGAACGCGCGCTTCCGGTTGAGTTGCTGGCGTTCCTGGACGCCGGCACACCACCGGTGTACGTGGGCTTCGGCAGCATGCCCGTGCGGGACTCGAACGCCGTCGTGCGGGTGGCCATCGAGGCGATCCGCGCGCAGGGCCGCCGCGTACTCCTCGCGCACGGCTGGGCGGACCTGATCCTGTCCGACGACCGCGACGACTGCTTCGCTGTCGGCGAGGTCAATCAGCAGGCGCTGTTTCAGCGGGTGGCCGCCGTCGTGCACCACGGCGGCGCGGGTACGACGACGACGACCGCCCGGGCCGGCGCGCCCCAGGTGGTGGTTCCCCAGGGGAAGGACCAGCTCTACTGGGCCGGCCGAGTAGCCGAGCTGGGGATCGGCGCCGCGCATGCTGGTCCGATTCCGACAGTCGAGTCCCTGTCATCCGCGCTGACCACAGCCTTGGCCCCCGAGACCCGCGCACGAGCGAACACCGTGGCGGGCGCAATCCGCACCGACGGGGCGGCCGTGGCCGCGACGCTGCTGCTCGAAGCGGTCAGCCGGGAACAGCCGCCAGCTGACGTTCCCCCACCGGCGTCGCGGAGGTTAGTGCGGTAGCGCCGAGGTGAACAAGTCCGTCATCGCCGTCCAATGCCGCTCGTCGGCTGCGACGTCATAGGGCGGGTTATCCGGGACTGCGAATCCATGACCCGCCGAGTACCACTCGATGGTGTGGGCCACCCCGGCCGCGGTCAGCGCCTTGTCGAGCTGCTCGGCGTGATCGGCCGTGAACGACGCGTCGTTCTCGGCGCCGCCGACATACACGGTGGCGCTGATCCGGTCGGCCAGCAGGTGCGGGCTGTCGGCGGTGTCGGTCACCAGGCCGCCACCGTGGAAGGACGCCGCGGCCGCGACACGGTCCGGGACCCGGCCGGCCACCACCACCGACGTCCGCCCGCCCATGCAATAGCCGCACACACCGAATCGCTGACCGGACACCTCGGGGCGAGCGGCCAGGTAGTCGAAGAAGGCGCTGGCATCGCTGGCCATCTTGTCCGCGGTGATGCTGCCGATCATGGAAAACAGGCGCCTACGTTCTCCTTCGTCGCCGAACACGGTGGCCATGTCGAACGGGGCCCAATCGCCGTTGCGGTAGTACACATCCGGCAGTAGCACCGTGTAGCCGAATCCGGCCAGCTTGGCTGCCATTTGATAGAAGGTGTCGCGGACGCCGCCGGCGTCCGGGAACATCACCACCGCGGGCCAGGGGCCCGGGCCGTCGGGAGTGAACAGGCGGACGGTGCAGGTGCCATCTTCGGTGGTGACGGTGTCTTTGATGTTCGGCATGGCCTCCGTTGTACTCCTTGCGATCGCCGCTGAATTTTTCGGTGTCGACCCGCCGCGCCCGGCGTCGCCGCGCTTGCGATCGCCGCTAAGCTGACCGCGTGCCGATCGCTGCCCCGGTTCCTAAGCCCTACGAGGACCTGCTGCGCCTGGTGCTCGAGCGGGGCGCGGCCAAATCGGACCGCACCGGCACCGGAACCCGGAGCCTGTTCGGCCAGCAGTTGCGCTACGACCTGTCGGCCGGCTTCCCGCTGCTGACCACCAAGAAGGTGCATTTCAAATCGGTGGTCTACGAGTTGTTGTGGTTCTTGCGCGGCGACTCCAACGTTGGCTGGCTGCATGAGCACGGAGTCACCATCTGGGACGAATGGGCAGACAGCACAGGCGATCTCGGGCCGATCTACGGCGTGCAGTGGCGATCTTGGCCCACCCCAACGGGTGAGCACATCGACCAGATCAGTGCTGCGCTGGATCTGTTGCGCACCGACCCGAACTCGCGGCGCATCATCGTGTCCGCCTGGAACGTAGGCGAAATTTCGCAGATGGCGCTGCCGCCGTGTCATGCGTTCTTTCAGTTCTACGTGGCCGATGGACGGCTGAGCTGCCAGCTCTATCAGCGCAGCGCTGACCTGTTCCTCGGGGTCCCGTTCAACATCGCCAGCTACGCACTGCTGACCCACATGATGGCCGCCCAGGCCGGACTTTCGGCCGGCGAGTTCGTCTGGACGGGCGGCGACTGCCACATCTACGACAACCACGTCGAACAGGTACGGCTGCAGCTCAGTCGCGAGCCGCGGCCGTACCCGGAGCTCTTTCTGGGCAAAAGGGATTCGATCTTCGACTACACCTACGACGACGTCGTCGTGAAGAATTACGATCCGCATCCGGCGATCAAAGCTCCCGTCGCTGTATGACGCGCGTGGGCCTGGTGTGGGCTCAGTCGACGTCCGGTGTGATCGGGCGCGGCGGCGACATCCCGTGGCGGGTGCCCGAAGACCTGGCTCGCTTCAAACAGCTGACCATGGGGCACGCGGTGGTGATGGGCCGGCGGACCTGGGATTCTTTGCCGGCCGGGGTTCGGCCGTTGCCGGGCCGCAGAAATGTCGTGCTGTCCCGCCAGGCTGACCTAGTGGTTGACGGAGCCGAGGTAGTCGGTTCGCTGGAGGCGGCTTTTGCGACTTCCGCGACCGAACCCGAGACGTGGGTGATCGGTGGCGCACAGATCTACCTGCTCGCGCTGCCGCGTGCTACCCGGTGTGAGGTGACCGAGGTCGACATCGATCTGCCCCGCGATGACGACGACGCGCTGGCCCCGGTGCTCGACGACACCTGGCTGGCCCGGACAGGGGAGTGGCGGCTCAGCCGCACCGGGCCGCGGTACCGGTTTCACAGCTACTCTCGGCGGTGAGTGCTCGTGTCCGCGCCCGCGGCATGACCTGACATACTCGACTCGGGGGTCGGTCTGACCGGGTTTACCAGGAGTTTTCAGGAGGGAAATGGCAGTGATACCCGAACCCGCAAGAACGTTCACCCGCATGTTCAGGGGCTACGACCCGGCTGCGGTTGATGCCCACATCGAGGTGTTGACCACCAAGCAGCAGTTGCTGCTCGACGACGTCGAGAGCCTACGGGCCCGGCTGCAGCAATCCGGCGACGAAACGGCCGCGCTACGCAAGGAGGTCGCCGTGCTCACGGACACCTCACCCTCGCCCCATGCGATGCAACAGCGGATGGCCAAGATGCTGCGGCGTGCGGTCGACGAGGTTTCCGAGATGCAGGCCGAGGCGCGGGCCGAGGCGGAGGCGCTGCTCGCTGCGGCCGAGTCCGAGGCCGAGGCCACCCGGCAAAAGCGCGAGGAGATGTTGGCGGATATGGCCGCGCAGCACAAAGCCCTGGAAGCCGAGTATCAGGAAACCAAGGAAAAGCTCGAGGCCGAACTTTCCAGCCTGCGCGATGACGCCCAGCAGGCGCGTGAGCAGCTCCTCGCCGACGCGAAGCAGCGAGCCGATCGGGATCGTGAGGAGGCCCGGCGGGCCGTGGACGTGGCCAGTCAGGAACGGATCAAGATTCTCGAGCAACTGATGGGCGTATACCGCCACCTGGAAGCGGTTCCCGCCGCTCTTGAGTCGGCATACCAAGAACGAGAAAATCCGCCGGAGGCGGGCCTGGAGGCAAGCTCGATGGTGCCGTTGGACGAGAAAGTCAGCGCGGGGTGAGCCTGCGGTCGCGTCGCCGCTGAGGACAGCCCGAAAAGACCGGTATTCTCGGCGCCGTGCCGATCCGGACTCCCAGGCTGACCGCCGCGCAAGCCCGGCGGATGGCCGTTGCGGCCCAAGGATTTAGCGAGCCGCGGCCCGTCGGCCCGATTAGCCGTGCGCATCTGAAGCGGCTGATATCGAGAATCCAAGTGCTGCAACTGGATTCGGTGTCGGTGGCGGTGCGTGCCCACTACGCGCCGGTGTTCAGTCGGCTTGGCCCCTACGACCGCGAGGTGGTTGACCGCGCGGCCTGGGGGCCGCGTTCGTCGCGGCTGCTGGCCGAATACTGGGCGCACGAGGCCGCGCTGATGGCCGTCGACGACTGGCCGCTGCTGCGCTGGCGGATGCGGCAATACACCCATGGCCGCTGGGGCACGCACCGGTTTCTTGAGGCAGTCAAGGCCAATCCGCAGCTCGCCGAGCATATCGTCGCCGCCGTCGCCGAGCTTGGACCCAGCACAGCCGGGCAGATCGAAGCGCATTTGGCCGCCGAGCCGCGCCGGAAGAAGGGCACCTGGTGGACGCGCAGCGAGACCAAGTGGGTCGCCGAGGCACTGTTCTCCTCCGGCGTGCTCACCACCGCCACCCGGGTCGGCTTCGCGCGCCACTACGACCTGGTGGAGCGGGTGCTGCCGCCCAGCGTGCTGGCCCGCGAGGTCGACGACGACGAGGCTATCCGCGAGCTCGCGCTGCGGGCCGCTACCGCGCTGGGCGTTGGCACCGAGGCCGACCTGCGCGACTACTTCCGGCTGTCGGCCCAGCAGGTCAAGCCCGCGATCGCCCACCTGCTGGCCGCCGGTGAGATCGAGCGGGTCGACGTCGACGGCTGGTCCGCGCCGGCGTACCTGCGGGCGGGCCGGACGGTGCCGCGCACCGACCGCGGCACCGCGCTGTTGTGCCCGTTCGACCCGTTGATCTTCTTCCGGCCCCGGGTCGAGCGACTGTTCGGCTTTCACTACCGCATCGAGATCTACACCCCGGCCGCTAAGCGCCAGTACGGCTATTACGTATGGCCGTTGCTGTTGGACGGCCGGCTGGTCGCACGGGTCGACCTCAAGGCCGACCGCGCCACCAACTCGCTGCGCGTCGTGGGCGCGTTCGCGGAGCCGGACGTGGCGCGAGGGCGGGTTGCCGCGGCGCTGGCAGGCGAACTGGACTCGATGGCGTCGTGGCTGGGCCTGGGTGGGTTCAGCGTGTCCCGTCGGGGCGACTTGGCTCCGGAGCTGCGCGCGGCCGGCAAGCGGTTCAGCTGATGGCGCCGTCGACGGACAAGGAGCTCAAAGACGCGCTCTGGCACGCCGCCAACAAGTTGCGCGGGTCTCTGTCGGCCAGCCAGTACAAGGACGTCGTTCTCGGGCTGGTGTTCCTCAAATACATCTCCGACACTCACGATGAGAGCCCCGACGAAGGGTTCGCCGTGCCGCCGAGCGCACACTGGAAGTTCGTGGCGGACAACGCGAAAGCCAACATCGGTGAACTCATCGACGAGGCGATGCATGCGGTGATGGCGGCCAATCCGGCGCTGGCCGGAACACTGCCGCGGCTTTACCACAACGTCGATCAGCGCCGGCTCGGTGAGCTGGTGGACCTGCTGGGCAGCGCGCGATTCAGCCGGCAGGGCACCCATCGTGCGCGGGACCTGATGGGCGAGGTGTACGAGTATTTTCTCGGCAACTTCGCCCGCGCGGAAGGAAGGCGGGGCGGCGAATTCTTCACTCCGCCCAGTGTTGTACGGGTGATCGTCGAGGTCCTGGAACCGTCGAGGGGTCGAGTGTACGACCCGTGCTGCGGCTCCGGCGGAATGTTCGTGCAGACCGAGACTTTCATCGCCGAGCACGACGGCAATCCCAAGGATGTCTCGATCTACGGCCAGGAGGGCGTCGAGCAGACCTGGCGGATGGCGAAGATGAACCTCGCCATTCACGGCATCGACGCCACGGGACTGGGCGCCCGGTGGGGTGACACGTTTGTCAACGATCAGCACGCGGGCGTCCCAATGGACTACGTGATGGCCAATCCGCCGTTCAACATCAAAGATTGGGCCCGCGACGAGCAAGACCCGCGCTGGCGATTCGGCGTGCCGCCGGCCAACAACGCCAACTACGCCTGGATTCAGCACATCCTGTCCAAGCTGGCACCAGGTGGTCAGGCCGGCGTGGTGATGGCGAACGGATCGATGTCGTCGAACGCGGGCGGAGAAGGCGATATCCGCGCGCGGATCGTCGACGCGGATCTGGTGTCGTGCGTGGTTGCGCTGCCAGCTCAGTTGTTCCGCAGCACGTCAATCCCGGTGTGCCTGTGGTTTTTCGCGACGGACAAGTTTGCGATGGACAGGGCCGACAGGTCCGGCCAGGTGCTATTTATCGACGCCCGCGAGCTCGGCTACCTGGTGGACCGTGCGGAGCGCGCGCTGACCAACGAGGAAATCGTTCGTATCGGCGACACCTATCACGCATGGCGCGGATCTGTGTCGGCGGAAGGCATTGCGGACGGCATTGCGGAAGACATTGCGGAAGACATTGCGGAAGGTATCGCGGAAGGCATTGCGGAAGACATTGCCTACCAAGATGTCCCGGGATTTTGCAAATCCGTGTCGCTGGATGACATCGCAGCGGCGGGCTACGCACTCACACCCGGACGGTATGTCGGTGCCGCTGCCGCCGAGGACGACGGGGAGCCGGTCGACGAGAAGGTCGCGCGGCTGACCAAGGACTTGCTGGTGGCGATGGACGAATCCGCGCGGTTGGAAACGGTGGTGCGCCGGCATGTGGAGCGGCTGTCGTGAAGGTTCGGCTGGGCGATCATCTCGACTTCTGTAACGGGAGCAAATCGCCGGCGCGAGCGCCAGATGGGCGGATTCCCGTCTACGGGGCCAATGGGACGATCGGTTATGCGGCAGAACACAATGCCAGCGGTCCCCTGATTGTGCTCGGTCGCGTGGGCTCGTATTGCGGCAGCGTGCGTTATTGCGACTCCGATGTCTGGGTCACCGACAACGCTCTGGCGTGCCGGGCCAAGAACCCGCGCTACACGCGGTATTGGTATTACGCGCTGCAAACCTGCGGCCTCAACGAACACCGAACCGGGTCGGGCCAGCCGCTGCTGAATCAGCGAATTCTGCGCGACGTTTCGGTCTGGACCGTCGCAGCGGCCGAACGCCACCGGATTGCCGAGCTGCTCGGCGCCCTCGACGACAAAATAGCCGCCAACGATCGCGTGATCGGGACCGCGGAGAGGTTGATGGTCGCCATCGCCGAGTCGGTAACCGACTACGTGCCGCTGTCCAGCCTCGCGCAACGGTCGACGGCACTGCGCAGCGTGGGCGAATTCGACGACGTGGTCGCCCACTTCAGCCTTCCGGCGTTCGACAACGGCGCCAGACCCGCGCTGGTCACAGCGCAATCCGTGCAGAGTGACAAGTTCTTCCTGTCGCAGCCGTGCGTATTGTTCGCCAAGCTGAATCCTCGAATTCCGCGAATCTGGAACGTGGTGAGCCTCCCGTCGGAAATGGCCTTGGCGAGCACGGAGTTTGTCGTGCTGAGGCCAATCGGTGTTGATACGTCGGCACTATGGGCGTCGGTGCGGCAACGCGATGTTTGCGAGCGGCTGCGGCAGCAGGTCGCCGGGACCACGGGCAGCCGCCAGCGGATCCGGCCGCGTGACCTACTCGAGGTCCGGGTGCGCGATGTCCGCCGGTTGGCCCCCGCGGCGTCGCGCACGATCACGAGCCTCGGTGCGCTGTGTCACGCGCGACGTGCCGAACGCACGCGTTTGTCCGCCTTCCGCGACGCGCTGCTTCCCCTGCTGATGTCGGGCAAGCTCCGGGTCAAGTAGCACCCCCGGCTAAGGTGAGCGCCGTGGCCGAGACCGCCCCGCTGCGCGTCCAACTGATCGCCAAGACCGAGTTCCTGGCGCCCCCCGACGTGCCGTGGACCACCGACGCCGGCGGCGGCCCGGCGTTGGTCGAGTTCGCCGGCCGGGCCTGCTATCAGAGCTGGTCGAAGCCCAACCCCAAGACCGCGACCAACGCCGGCTACATCAAGCACATCATCGACGTCGGTCACTTTTCGGTGCTCGAGCACGCGAGTGTGTCGTTCTACATCACCGGCCTCTCGCGATCGTGCACGCACGAGCTGATCAGGCACCGGCATTTCTCCTATTCGCAGCTCTCGCAGCGCTACGTCCCGGAAAAGGCCTCGCGGGTCGTCGTGCCGCCAGGCATGGAGGACGACCTCGAACTCCAGCAGATCCTCGCGGCCGCTGCCGACGCCAGCCGTGCCACCTATACCGACCTGCTGGCCAAGTTGGAAGCCAAGTTCGCGACGGGCCAGCCCAACGAAAAGATGGGAATCTTGCGCCGTAAGCAGGCTCGCCAGGCCGCGCGGGCGGTGCTGCCCAACGCCACCGAAACCCGCATCGTGGTGACCGGGAATTACCGGGCATGGCGGCACTTCATCGCTATGCGGGCCAGCGAGCACGCCGACGTGGAAATCCGGCGGCTGGCCATCGAGTGTCTGCGCCAGCTCGCCGAGATCGCGCCCGCGGTGTTCGCCGACTTCGAGGTCTCCGCCCTGGCCGACGGCACCGAGGTCGCCACCAGTCCGTTAGCCACCGAAGCCTGAGGCGGCTCACCGGGACACGGCCAGGCCAGCAGGTGCTAAAAAGCTTGCTGCCGCCAGGTAGCCTGAACACCGTGAGTACCGTCGGATTCGACGCCCCGGAACGCCTGGGAACTCTGCTAACCGCGATGGTGACGCCGTTCGGCGCCGATGGCTCGGTTGACACAACCGCCGCGGCGCGGCTGGCGAACCACCTGGTGGACGCGGGGTGCGACGGCCTGGTGATCTCCGGAACCACCGGCGAGTCGCCGACCACCACCGACGACGAGAAGCGCGAGCTGTTGCGTGCCGTGCTGGAGGCGGTGGGCGACCGCGCCCGCGTCATCACCGGCGCCGGCACCTATGACACCGCACACAGCATCCGGCTGGCCAAGGCAGCGGCGGCCGAAGGTGCCCACGGACTTTTGGTGGTCACGCCGTACTACTCGAAGCCGCCGCAGACCGGGCTGCATGCACACTTCACCGCCGTCGCCGACGCGACCGAGCTGCCGGTGCTGCTCTACGACATCCCCGGGCGCTCGGTGGTGCCGATCGAACCCGACACCATCCGCGCGCTGGCCGCGCACCCGAACATCGTCGGCGTCAAAGACGCGAAGGCTGATCTGCACAGCGGCGGTCGGATCATCGCCGAGACCGGGCTGGCCTACTACTCCGGCGACGACGCGCTGAATCTGCCCTGGCTGGCGATGGGTGCCACCGGCTTCATCAGCGTGATCTCGCACCTGGCGGCGGGCCAACTGCGAGAGTTGTTGTCCGCCTTCAATTCCGGGGACGTCGCCACCGCCCGCAAGATCAATCTCGTTGTCGCCCCGTTATGCGATGCCATGAGCCGGCTGGGCGGGGTGACGCTGGCCAAGGCGGGCCTGCGCCTGCAGGGTATCGACGTCGGTGATCCGCGGCTGCCGCAGATGCCGGCAACGCCGGAGCAGAGCGACGCGCTGGCTGCCGATATGCGTGCGGCCTCGGTGCTCAGGTGACCCGCAGGGTGGCCCGCAAGTGGATGTAGACCTCACCCCACCAGGTCCGCTGACCGCAGGTGGGTTGCGGGTCACCGCGCTGGGCGGGATCAGCGAAATCGGCCGCAATATGACGGTTTTCGAGCACCTGGGCCGGCTGCTGATCATCGACTGCGGAGTGATGTTTCCCACCCACGATGAGCCCGGTGTCGATCTGATCTTGCCCGACCTGCGCCACATCGAGGACCGGCTCGATGACGTCGAGGCGCTGGTGCTGACCCATGCGCACGAAGACCACATCGGCGCCATCCCGTTCTTGCTCAAGCTGCGGCCGGACATCCCCGTCGTCGGCTCGAAGTTCACCCTGGCGCTGGTCGCCGCGAAATGCCGCGAGCACCGCATCAAGCCGGTGTTCGTCGAGGTCAAAGAGGGGCAAAGCACCAGGCATGGCGTGTTCGAGTGCGAATACTTCGCCGTCAACCACTCCATCCCGGACGCGTTGGCCATCGCCGTCTACACCGGTGCGGGAACCGTTTTGCACACCGGCGACATCAAGCTCGATCAGCTACCGCTGGATGGCCGCCCCACCGACCTGCCCGGCATGTCCCGGCTCGGCGACGCCGGCGTGGACTTGTTCCTGTGCGACTCGACCAACTCCGAGCTTCCCGGCGTCGGGCCATCGGAAAGCGAAGTGGGTCCTACCCTGCACCGGCTGATCAGGGGCGCCGACGGGCGCGTCATCGTGGCGTGCTTCGCCTCCAACGTGGACCGGGTGCAGCAGATCATCAATGCCGCAGTCGCATTGGGCCGGCGGGTGTCGTTCGTCGGGCGATCCATGGTGCGCAACATGGGGATCGCCCGCGAACTGGGCTTCCTGAGGGTTGCCGATTCCGACGTGATCGACATCTCGGCCGCCGAGATGATGGCGCCCGATCAGGTGGTGCTGATCACCACCGGCACCCAGGGTGAGCCGATGTCGGCGTTGTCGCGGATGTCACGCGGCGAGCATCGCAGCATCACACTGACCGCGGGCGACCTCATCGTGTTGGCGTCGTCGCTGATCCCGGGCAACGAGGAGGCGGTCTACGGCGTGATCGATGCGCTGTCCAAGATCGGAGCTCGAGTCGTCACCAATGCTCAAGCCCGGGTGCATGTTTCAGGTCACGCTTACTCCGGCGAGCTGCTATTTCTCTACAATGGCGTCCGCCCGCGCAACGTCATGCCGGTACACGGCACCTGGCGGATGCTGCGGGCCAACGCCAAGCTGGCGGCCAGCACCGGGGTGCCGCCGGAGTCGATTCTGTTGGCCGAGAACGGTGTCAGCGTCGACCTGGTTGCCGGTGAGGCGTCCATCGCCGGCGCGGTACCGGTCGGCCAGATGTTCGTCGACGGTCTGATCACCGGCGATGTCGGCGATATCACCCTGGGCGAACGGCTCATTCTGTCTTCCGGTTTTATCGCGGTGACCCTGGTGGTAAGGCGGGGCACCGGGCGTCCGGTGGCTGCGCCGCAACTACATTCGCGCGGATTCTCCGAAGATCCCAAGGCGCTTGAGCCCGCCGCCCGCAAGGTCGAGGCGGAGCTGGAATCCCTGGTCGCCGCGGATGTGACCGACGCGAGCCGCATCGCGCAGGCGGTGCGACGCACCGTCGGCAAATGGGTGGGCGACACCTACCGCCGCCAGCCGATGATCGTGCCGACCGTCATCGAAGTCTGACCCGTCGGCTAGGTCTTCTCCGCTAGGTTTTTCTGGCTACGCTTTTTCTGCTAGGTTTTTTCCGCGTAAGCCGACCATTCCAGCTGCGATGCGTTGAGGTTGCGGCCGGTGGGCTCGACGTAGCGGTGGACCAGTTCATCGGGGCCGGCCTGCTCCAGCAGCCGCCAGCCGTATTCGGCGATGAATCCGGCGACCTCATCGGGTTCTAAGCCGAAACGCCACAGTTGTTGGCGCTCGCGGACATTGCGATACAACGTCCGGGTGCCATACCGATTCGTCCCGTCGATGAAATCCCGGCGGACGTAGGTGAACACCAATCGGCTGCCCGCGGCGGCCGCGCGGAGTCCCTCCAACGTTCGTCGGACACCATCTTCGGTGAGGTATTGGGTCACGCCCTCGCAGATGAAAAAGACCCGGTAATCGGTGCGATAGCCGTGTTCGGCCATCGCGGTGAGCAGGTCGTCACCCTCGAAGTCCACCGCCACCAAGCGGACCGACCGCGGCGGCTCGCCCAGCACTCGGCGGACCGTCTTGGCCTTCCTGGCGATGTTGACCGGCAGGTCTACTTCGAAGACCGGGATGCGGACCCGTCGAGTGAGCAGATAGGCGCGGGTGTCCAATCCGGCGCCGAGGATGACAACCGCGTCGATGTCGTCGAGCGCTTCGGCGAGCTTGTCGGCGATGAAACGCTTGCGGCAGGCCAGATTGGCCCACAACCCGGGACCGGTGAACTCCGATCCACGAATCATCAGGTGGCGGATCGGCGCCACGCGGGTCGCGGCGACGAGCCATCGCAGTGGGGCCGGCAAGAACAGGTCGGCGAGGTCATCGTCGACCAGACGGCGGCCGGGCGGTTCGTTCTGTTCGACGGCTGCCAATACCATCGGGCCGAAGGCGGTCTGCGCCACGGGGTTTCGCGCCATAAGCTGTTACTTGTTCAAGAAGCCCGCGTCGACCGGCAACGTGACGCCGGTGATGTAGCGAGCCTGGTCGGATACCAGCCATGCGACCGCGTTGGCGATGTCATCGGCATGCAGTACGTCCACCGGCATGGCGTTGCCCATGTCCGGCGGTGAATCGGACTGCGCGACGAGGTCGGCGAGCCACTGCCGGGTGAACTCGTTGTTGATCATCGGGGTGTCGACGCCGGACGGATGTATCGAGTTGACCCGGATGCTTTGTTTTGCAAGCAGATTCGCGTACACGCGCATCAACCCGACCACGCCGTGCTTGGCGGCGGCATAGCCGACGGAACCCGCGTCGGCGCTGCCGATGCCAGCCAGTCCGGCGGCCGAACTGATCAGCACGATCGAACCGCCGGTGCCCTGGGAGATCATCGTCGGTATCGCGGCCTCCACGGTGTGGTAGACGCCGGTCAGGTTGACGTCGATGACGTCGCGCCAGCCGTCGCCACCCGATTGCATGGGAGCGATGCCGGCGTTGGCCACCACGATGTCGAGCCGGCCGAACTCGTCAAGGCCGGCCTGCAATGCGGCCGACAGCGATTCGCGATCGCGGACGTCGCCCTGTTTGGCGACGATGCGGGCGCCGGTGTCCTCGACGAGCTTGACGGTGGCCGCCAGATCCTCCGGGGTGGCCAGCGGATAGGGGACACTGTCGATCTGCGCGCACAGGTCGACCGCGATCACGTTCGCGCCGTCGACGGCCAGCCGTACTGCGTGCGCGCGGCCCTGACCGCGCCCGGCGCCGGTGATGAGCGCGACTTTGCCTTTTAGTGGCCCGTCCGGGCCAACACCGGTCACCGGCGCAGTTGCCCTTTGTCGGGATCGCCCGCGGGCACCGGCTGCAGCATCTTGATGTCCGGTGCTCCGGCCAGGTGCTCGCCGGCCGCTGAAAACATCTTGCCGATCGCGGGCGCGGTGCTGTGCGCCTTGAGCGCCTCGGGGTCGGCCCATTGTTCGACGAACACGAAGGTCTCACCCGTTTCGTGCAGCGAGTACAACTGGCAGCCGGGCTCGTCGTGCACCTCTTCGACCGCGCGGGTGAGAATGTCGCGGACGGTGTCGACCGATTCGGGTTTGACGGTCATGGTGGCGACGACGACGACGGGCATGCTAGGGCCTCCTGGGCGCTCCGGGGGTGGGTGGCGGCATGACTTTAATCACCGTTTGCCACCCTACCCACGCGTTCTGGTGGAGGCGCCGGCACCTGGCGGAGAGGATCGACGTTGCCAGTGTGGCGGGTGGTGCAGATGATGTGTTTACGACTACCCTTGCCATCATGGCTAGTAAGACCGCCGCCCGCTCCAGAACCCGAACGAGCAGGTCAAAGGCCACTTCACGGGGCAGGTCCCGAAGTGCGCGACCAGCAGCACCCCGCAGGAGGGCGCCCAGGCCCGCCAAACGGCGCCGCCAGTCGTTGCTGGTCGCCGCGGGGCTGACCTGCGGCCGGGCCATGCGCGCCACCTGGCTGATGGCGGCACGCGGCACCGGCGGTGCGGCACGGTCAATCGGACGGGCCCGCGACATCGAGCCCGGACATCGCCGCGACGGCATTGCTCTGGTTCTGCTCGGTCTCGCCGTCGTGGTCGCGGCGAGCTCATGGTTTGACGCCGCCCGGCCGATCGGCGCGTGGGTCGACGTCGTGCTCCGGACATTCATCGGGTCGGCTGTCCTGGCGTTGCCGGCGGTCATGGCGGGTGTGGCGGTGGTGCTGATGCGGACCCAGCCCAACCCCGATGCGCGGCCGAGGCTGATACTCGGGGCGAACTTGATCGCCCTGTCCGTCCTCGCCTTGCGCCACCTGTGGTCCGGTTCCCCGGAGGATCCCGAATTACGGCGTCGCGCGGCAGGATTCATCGGCTTTGCCATCGGTGGTCCGTTGTCGGACGGGCTGACGGCCTGGATCGCCGCGCCTTTGTTGTTCATCGGCTTTATGTTCGGCCTGCTGTTGTTGACCGGGACCACGATCCGCGAGGTGCCCGACGCGGTGCGTGCGCTGAGCGGCACCCGGCTGTTCGGACGTGAGTACGCCGACGAGGCCGACTACGACTACGGCGACGAGTTCGGCGACGAGTTCGGCGACGACCCCGACGCCGGTGCGCGCGAAGACTTTTCCGACGGCTACTACGACGAGGCGTCTCTCGACCAAGAGCCGCAGGCGTGGCCGTCTGACGAAACTCCCACCGTGCCCGAACCTGCCTTCCAAACCGCCACAGCGCAAAGACGCGGCTCCCGCAAGCAGACCCAAGTCACCGACCGGGTGGTCGAGGGCCCCTACATGCTGCCGCCGCTGGAGCTGCTGGTCGCCGGCGATCCGCCCAAGAAACGCAGTGCGGCCAACAACCACATGGCCACGGCCATCGGCGAGGTGCTCACCCAATTCAAGGTCGACGCCGCCGTCACCGGCTGCACCCGCGGACCCACCGTCACCCGCTACGAGGTCGAACTGGGGCCCGGCGTCAAGGTGGAGAAGATCACCGCGCTGCAGCGCAACATCGCCTATGCGGTGGCCACGGAGAGTGTCCGCATGCTGGCCCCGATCCCCGGCAAGTCGGCCGTCGGCATCGAGGTTCCCAACACCGATCGCGAAATGGTGCGCCTGGCCGACGTGCTCACCGCAACCTCGACCCGCCGCGACCACCACCCGCTGGTGATCGGGCTGGGCAAGGACATCGAGGGCGATTTCATCTCGGCCAACCTGGCCAAGATGCCGCACCTGTTGGTGGCCGGCTCCACGGGTTCCGGTAAGTCGAGCTTCGTCAACTCCATGCTGGTGTCGCTGTTGACACGGGCCACTCCGGAGGAGGTCAGGATGATCCTGATCGACCCGAAGATGGTGGAACTGACGCCATATGAAGGCATTCCGCATCTGATCACCCCGATCATCACCCAGCCGAAGAAGGCGGCGGCCGCGCTGGCCTGGCTGGTCGAGGAGATGGAGCAGCGCTACCAGGACATGCAGGCCTCCCGGGTGCGCCACATCGACGACTTCAACGCCAAGGTGCGATCCGGTGCCATCACGGCGCCGCTGGGCAGCCAGCGTGAGTACCGGCCCTACCCGTATGTGGTGGCGATCGTCGACGAGCTGGCCGACTTGATGATGACCGCGCCGCGCGACGTCGAGGACGCAATCGTGCGGATCACCCAGAAGGCCCGTGCCGCGGGCATCCACCTGGTGCTGGCCACCCAGCGCCCGTCGGTCGACGTGGTCACCGGGCTCATCAAGACCAACGTGCCGGCCCGGCTGTCGTTCGCGACGTCGTCGCTCATCGACAGCCGGGTGATCCTGGACCAGGCGGGTGCGGAGAAGCTGATCGGGATGGGTGACGGTTTGTTCCTGCCGATGGGCACGAACAAACCGGTTCGGCTGCAGGGCGCCTTCATCACCGACGACGAGATCCACGCCGTCGTCAACGCCTGCAAGGACCAGGCCGAACCCGAATACACCGACGGCGTGACCACCGCCAAGCCCACCGGTGAGCGCACCGACGTCGACCCGGACATCGGCGACGACATGGATGTGTTCTTGCAAGCCGTCGAGCTGGTGGTGTCCAGCCAGTTCGGCTCCACCTCGATGCTGCAGCGCAAGCTGCGCGTTGGCTTCGCCAAAGCGGGCCGTTTGATGGACCTGATGGAGACCCGCGGCATCGTCGGGCCCAGCGAGGGATCCAAGGCGCGTGACGTGCTGGTCAAGCCCGACGAGCTGGCGGCGACGTTGGCCGCGATCCGGGGCTCCGCGGCTGGATCCGACGACGACGGCGCTGCCGGGTAGCGCTGCCGGGTAGCGCCGAACGTGAATTCACGGCGAAGAATCGGCTCAAATCCCGCCGTCAGTTCACGTTCGGCGTTCCCAGGCTAGAGCACCAGCAGCATCCGGGAGTTGCCCAGGATGTTCGGCTTGACGTAGCTCAGGTCCAGGAATTCGGCGACACCGATGTCGTAGGAGCGGCACATCTCCTCGAACACCTCGGCAGTGACCGGCGTGCCCTCGATCTCGGTGAATCCGTGCTTGCCGAAGAACTCGGTCTCGAAGGTCAACACGAACAACCGCTGCAACTGCAGCTCGCGAGCGACTTCGAGAAGGCGGTGGACGATCGCGTGGCCGACGCCGCGGCCGGTCGTTGCCGGGTCGACCGAGACGGTACGGATTTCGCCCAGATCAGACCACAACACATGTAACGCACCGCAACCGACCACTTTTCCTGCGAGTTCGGCCACCCAGAATTCCTGAACGGCCTCATAGAGCGTCACCAGGTTCTTTTCCAGCAGGATCTTGCCCGCGTAGGCGTCGACGAGTTGTTTGATCGCGGGGACATCGGATGTTCGCGCGCGCCGGACCACCGGACGGGCATCCTGTTGGCTTTCGGTCACGGGTAACAGTATCGACATCGGGGACGGCTGCGCTGGTCAACCGTTATTCTGTTGCCGTGTCGGGGCAGCCGCAAACGGGTCCGATGGTAGGACGCGCCCGTATAGCCAACCTCGCGAATGTCCTCACCCTGTTGCGGCTGGTGCTGGTCCCGATCTTCCTGCTCGCCTTGTTCGCTGGGGATGGCCACCAAATCGTCGGACGCATAGTGGCTTTCGTGATTTTCACGATTGCCATCATCACTGATCGCCTGGATGGCCTGCTGGCCCGCAACTACGGCATGGCGACCGAATTCGGCGCGTTCGTCGATCCGGTCGCCGACAAGACGCTGATCGGGTCGGCGCTGATCGGATTGTCGATGCTTGGTGACTTGCCGTGGTGGGTCACTGTGCTGATCCTGACTCGCGAGCTGGGGGTGACGCTGTTGCGGTTGGCGGTGATTCGTCGCGGCGTCATTCCCGCCAGTTGGGGCGGCAAACTCAAGACGGTGGTCCAGGCGCTGGCGATCGGGTTGTTCGTGCTGCCGGTGTCGGGGCCGTTCCTGGTGGTGGCTTCGGTGGTGATGGCCGCCGCGATCGTGCTCACCGTGGTGACCGGTATCGACTACGTCGCGTCGGCCGTCAGGGAAGTTCGTCAGACGAGCGGCTGACCGGGAAGCTGAACGGGAACCAGGCCACCGCTGCTGGCGTTCACCTAATGAGCCCATGGGTGATTCGGGGCTGATTTCGTGTCGAGCAGGGCTGACTGGACGAAGGAGAGCAGGAATGCCGCCATTGGTGCGCGAGGTCGTTGGCGACGTGTTGCGCCGGGCCCGGACATCGCAGGGACGGACGTTGCGCGAGGTGTCTGATTCGGCTCGGGTGAGCCTCGGGTACCTATCCGAAGTGGAGCGCGGCCGCAAGGAACCCTCCAGCGAGCTGCTCAACGCGATCTGCGATGCATTGGAGGTCCCGCTGTCGACGGTCCTCACCGACGCCGGCGAGCGGATGGCGAGCGAGGAACGCGCTGCTCACAGCGAGCCAACTGGCGTGGCAAGCGGTTCCAGCATTGACCCCGGCACCAAGGTCGTCATTCCGCCGGTGGCGTCCCTGGCGGTGGCCTGAGTCCCCCACTAAATTGAGCGACAGGGTGAGCACGAGCCCATCCGGGCCCCAGCCGGCCCACAAGTAGCGAAGGCGGAGCTAACTTATGGCTAATCCGTTCGTCAAAGCGTGGAAGTACGTCATGGCGTTGTTCAACGCGAAAATTGACGAGCACGCCGACCCCAAAGTCCAGATCCAGCAGGCCATTGAGGAAGCACAGCGCACCCATCAGGCGCTGACCCAGCAGGCGGCTCAGGTGATCGGTAACCAGCGTCAGCTGGAGATGCGGCTCAACCGGCAACTGGCGGACATCGAAAAACTGCAGGTCAATGTGCGCCAGGCCCTGACCTTGGCCGACCAGGCGACCGGGTCCGGAGACACTGCCAAGGCCACCGAGTACAACAACGCGGCCGAGGCGTTCGCGGCCCAGCTGGTGACCGCCGAGCAGAGCGTCGAAGACCTCAAAACGTTGCACGACCAGGCGCTGTCCGCCGCGGCTCAGGCCAAGAAGGCGGTCGAACAGAACTCGATGGTGCTGCAGCAGAAGATCGCGCAGCGCACCAAGCTGCTCAGCCAGCTCGAACAGGCCAAGATGCAGGAACAGGTCAGCGCGTCGCTGCGGTCGATGAGCGAGATCGCCGCCCCGGGCAACACCCCGAGCCTCGACGAGGTGCGCGACAAGATCGAACGCCGATACGCCAACGCGATCGGCTCCGCCGAACTCGCGCAGGGCACCGTGCAAGGGCGGATGCTCGAGGTCGAGCAGGCCGGCGTGCAGATGGCCGGTCATTCCCGGCTGGAGCAGATCCGTGCGTCGATGCGTGGCGAAGCCCTGCCGGCGGGCGGGACTCCTGCCGCACCCGAAGCCACCCCAGCCACTCCCGCGCCCGCTGAGACCAGCGGTGGCCAACCTGCTGAGAAGCCGTTCGGTCAGTCCTAAACCGCGACGACCTGAAGATGGCGGTGAACGCGACTCAGCGCGGGTCCTGGCGCGCGTTGTTGCAGCAGGGGCTGGATACCGCCGCCGATCTCTCCGACCTGGTGGCCCAGAAGATCAGCGCCGCCGCGGATCCGCGGGCACGCCTGCTGCGCCGCCGTCGCCGCGCGCTGCGATGGGGCCTGATATTCACCGCCGGGTGCGTGTTTTGGGCGGTGGTGACGGCCGCACTGGCGGCCTGGGGCTGGTTCGCGCTGCTGCTGGAGATCACCGGGGCCATCGCGGTCATCCAGGCCATTCCGGCGACGTTGTTGCTGCTCCGCTACCGCTGGCTGCGATCGGAGCCACTGCCGGCGAGCCGGCCCACAGGCGTCCGCCGGCTGCCGCCGCCCGGTTCGGCGGCGCGACCCGCGATGTACGCGCTGGGCGCCTCGGAACGGGGGTTCTTCTCGTTGTTGGGTGTGATGGAGCGGGGCGCTATGTTGCCGGCGGCCGAAATCCGCGACTTGACCGCGGCGGCCAACAAGACCTCGGCGGCGATGGCGGCGACCGCAGCCGAGGTGGTGTCCATGGAGCGGGCAGTGCACTATTCGGAATCATCGCGATCGTATCTGGTGCCCACCATCAATGCATTCACCGCGCAATTGAGTGCGGGCGTCCGTCAATACAATGAAATGGTCACTGCCGCAGCGCAGTTGGTGTCATCGGCCAACGGCGACGTCGGGGGAGTGTTAGCCGCTTCGCAGCAGCGCTACCGCGCCGAGTTGGTCGGCGCGACGGATCGTCTTCTCGGTTGGGCCCAGGCGTTTGACGAACTCGGCGGATTGCCTCGCAAATAGCCAAGCCCTAGTCCTCGGGTCGCGGACCATAGCGTTCGATGTAGGCCTGATGGATGTGGGCGTCGCGCTGGCGGGCGCGTTGGTCGACGAGCTTGGGATCGAGGCCGTGCACCGCCAACATGTGCCGGCGCCACACCTTGTTGAGCGCGTGCGAGAAATACACGAACGGAATGAGGATCGGCAGCGTCATGCTCAGGTGGACGACCAGCGTCGTCGGGATGAACCAGAACGGAATGAGCACCAGTACCGCCGGCACCGCGACGCGGACCATCATCCGGGCGACAGCGCCCTTGCCGGCCAGGTCATTACGCACCCAATCCCGCATCGAGTCGGGTACCCGCCGCCCGTAGCAATAGCGGATGTACTGAAAGGCATTCGGCCGCGTGCGGGCCGTGTCACCGCTCATTGCCGTCTTCCCGCCGCTCTAGAACGACGCTTTGAGTGACGGCAGCACCAGCGCCGCCAGACCACGTGCCGTCGCCTTGAGCATGTCGAAGAAGTCGAAGTAGTCCCGCCACAGGGTGATTCGCCCGTCGTGGACCTCGAACACGCCGCAGACCCAGAACTGAAGCCGCAACGGGCCGAAGATCAGCGCGTCGCTGCGTTCGGTGAGCACTGCGGCCCCGTCGGCGGCAATGCGGTGGATCTTCACCTCGAACGCCGCGCGGCCGTCCATCTGCCGGAACAGCTTCATCGCTCTGGCGCGGCCATGGATCGTCGGCAGTCCGACGTTCTCGTAGACGAGGTTGTCATCCAATGCGGCCTCTGCGGTTTCGTAGTCCGCGTCCTGCAGGGCGTTCAGGAAGCCTTCGACCGTCCGGGTGTTCGCAACGGCCGTCCCAGTGAGCTCGGTCATGGCTGCCAGCGTAGGCGAGCCTGCCCGTCGGGCGCTGTGGCAGGGTAGGGCGGATGCGCGTCGCCGTGGTCGCCGGGCCGGATCCCGGGCACTCGTTCCCGGCGATTGCGCTGTGCCTGCGCTTCCGCGAAGCCGGTGACGAGCCCACCCTTTTCACCGGCGAGGAATGGATCGACGCCGCCCGTACCGCCGGTGTTGACGCGGTCGCGCTGGACGGGCTCGCGGCCCTGGACGACGACGTCGACGCGGGGGCCAGGATCCACCGGCGTGCGGCGCGGATGGCCGTGCTCAACGTGACCACGCTGCGTGACCTGGCGCCCGACCTGGTGGTGTCCGATGTCATCACGGCGGGCGGTGGGATGGCCGCCGAACTCTTGGGCATTCCGTGGATCGAGCTCAACCCGCATCCGCTGTACCTGCCGTCCAAGGGACTACCGCCGATAGGCAGCGGGCTCGCGCCCGGCACCGGCATCCGCGGGCGGCTGCGCGATGCCACGATGCGCGCGCTGACAGGGCGATCCTGGCGTGCCGGCGTTAAGCAGCGTGCCGCCGTCCGGTTGCAGATCGGGCTGCCTGCCGTCGATCCCGGGCCGCTGCGCCGGCTTATCGCCACGCTGCCCGCGCTGGAGGTTCCCCGTCCGGACTGGCCGGACGAGGCCGTCGTGGTCGGCCCGTTGCACTTCGAGCCGACCGACCGGTTGCTTCAGGTCCCGGCGGGCTCCGGACCCGTGGTGGTGGTCGCGCCGTCGACCGCATTGACCGGGACCGCCGATTTGGCCGAAATCGCGCTGGGATGCCTGACGCCGGGAGACACGCTGCCGGTGGGGTCGCGCCTGGTGGTGTCGCGTCTGGGCGGAGCGGATCTGACCGTGCCGCCGTGGGCGGCGGTGGGGCTGGGTCGCCAGGCCGAGCTGTTGGCGCGTGCCGATCTGGTGATCTGCGGTGGCGGGCACGGGATGGTGGCCAAGACGCTGCTGGCCGGGGTGCCGCTGGTAGTGGTTCCCGGCGGGGGAGATCAGTGGGAGATGGCCAATCGGGTGGTACGGCAGGGGAGTGCGCGACTGATTCGGCCGTTGACCGCCGACACGCTGGCGGCCGCGACGAACGAGGTGCTGTCGTCGCCCAGCTACCGCGAGGCCGCCCACCAAGCCGCCGCCAGCATCGCCGGCGTCGCTGACCCGGTGCAGGTTTGCCACCAAGCGCTTGCGCTTGCGGGGTGACTGGCCGCCTGGCTGGCCCAGTATGTTGGCTGGCGTGCGGCTGACGGAGTTCAACGATCGGATTGTTCTGCGGTTCGGCGCTGCGTACGGCGCATCGGTGCTGGTAGATCACGTGCTGACCGGCTTCCACGGCCGTACCGCCGCCCAGGCCATCGAGGATGGCGTCGAGCCCCGCGACGTCTGGCGGGCGTTGTGCGTCGACTTCGACGTGCCCCGCGACCAGTGGTGAGGTTGCCCGGATCGAGGGTGCGTCCAGGGCGGTGGATCGGCGCCGGGTTCATGCGGCCGCGCCTTCAGCACACACTCGACGCCACAGTCGCACACTCGGCGGTTGCTGCGGCGTGTCCGCCTTGAATCGAACAGGTGTTCGGCTACTGTGGTGAGCGTTCGGAGATGTCGACTTGTCGGTGGCCATCTCTAGTGTCACGGCCAACCGACCGATACCGGTCACCGAACACACCGACCATAGGAGAGGCACCATGACGCAAGCCCCCGACCGCGAGAAGGCTCTCGAGCTGGCGATGGCCCAGATCGAGAAGAGCTACGGCAAAGGCTCGGTGATGCGTCTCGGCGACGAGATGCGTCAACCGATCTCGATCATCCCGACCGGATCCATCGCACTGGACGTTGCCCTGGGCATCGGCGGCCTGCCGCGTGGCCGGGTCGTGGAGATCTACGGTCCGGAGTCCTCGGGTAAGACCACCGTCGCACTGCACGCGGTGGCCAACGCCCAGGCCGCCGGCGGCGTCGCGGCGTTCATCGACGCCGAGCACGCGCTGGACCCGGATTACGCCAAGAAACTCGGCGTCGACACCGATTCGCTGCTGGTCAGCCAGCCCGACACCGGCGAACAGGCCCTGGAGATCGCCGACATGCTGATCCGCTCCGGCGCGCTGGACATCCTGGTCATCGACTCGGTGGCGGCCCTGGTGCCGCGCGCGGAACTCGAAGGCGAAATGGGGGACAGCCATGTCGGCCTGCAGGCCCGGCTGATGAGCCAGGCGCTGCGGAAAATGACCGGCGCGCTGAGTAATTCGGGAACCACCGCGATCTTCATCAACCAGCTTCGGGAGAAGATCGGGGTGATGTTCGGCAGTCCGGAAACCACCACGGGTGGAAAGGCTTTGAAGTTCTACGCGTCGGTGCGCCTGGATGTGCGCCGGATCGAGACGCTCAAGGACGGCACCGATGCGGTCGGTAACCGCACCCGGGTCAAGGTCGTCAAGAACAAGGTCGCGCCGCCCTTCAAGCAGGCCGAGTTCGACATCCTCTACGGCAGGGGCATCAGCAGGGAGGGTTCGCTGATCGACATGGGCGTGGACCAGGGCTTCATCCGCAAGTCCGGTTCCTGGTTCACCTACGAGGGCGAACAGCTTGGCCAGGGCAAGGAGAACGCCCGGAACTTCTTGATGGAGAACGCCGATATCGGCCACGAGATCGAGAAGAAGATCAAGGAAAAGCTTGGCATTGGCGCAGTGGTGACCGCTGATGACGTCCTGCCCGCCCCCGTCGATTTCTGAGCCCTCCCGCGAAGAGCAGGCGCGGGCGCTGTGCCTGCGCCTGCTCACCGCGAGATCGCGCACCCGCGCCGAGCTGTCCGGCCAGCTGTCCAAACGTGGCTACCCCGACGACGTCCGGGAGCGGGTGCTCGACCGGCTGGCCGCCGTCGGCCTCGTCGACGACGCCGGGTTCGCCGAACAGTGGGTGGCGTCCCGGCGGGCGAAAGCCGGCAAGAGCAAGCGCGCCCTGGCCGCCGAGTTGCACACCAAGGGTGTCGACAACGACGTGATCACCGCGGTGCTGGGCGGGATCGACGCCGGTGCCGAGCGAGACCGCGCCGAGCAGCTGGTGCGGACCAAGCTGCGGCGGGAGGCGCTGAGCGAGGACAGCAAAGACGACGCGCGGGTGAGTCGCAGGCTGGTGGGGATGCTGGCGCGCCGTGGGTACAGCCAGAACCTGGCGTGCGAGATAGTGCTCGCCGAGCTGGCCGCCGAACGGGACCGCCGGCGCGTCTAGCTGCGGGTTAATCCCGTAAGCCCCGGTCGCCGTACCATGGCCCCGTGACTTCGATGGTGGCTCCGGCGCGCACCTACCAGGTGCGCACCTACGGCTGCCAGATGAACGTCCACGACTCCGAGCGGTTGGCGGGGCTGCTGGAAGCGGCCGGTTACCGGCGCGCCGCCGACGGCTCAGATTTTGGAGACGCCGACGTGGTGGTCTTCAACACCTGCGCCGTCCGGGAGAACGCCGACAACAAGCTGTACGGAAACCTCAGCCACCTGGCCCCGCGCAAGCGTGGTAACCCCGACATGCAGATCGCGGTCGGCGGGTGCCTGGCCCAGAAAGACCGCGACGCGCTGCTGCGCAAGGCCCCGTGGGTCGACGTCGTCTTCGGCACGCACAACATCGGATCGCTGCCGACGCTGCTCGACCGCGCCCGGCACAACAGGGTCGCGCAGGTCGAAATCGCCGAAACGCTGCAGCAGTTCCCGTCGTCACTGCCGACTGCCCGCGAATCCGCTTACGCCGCTTGGGTTTCCGTTTCCGTCGGCTGCAACAACAGCTGCACCTTCTGCATCGTGCCTTCGCTGCGCGGCAAGGAGGTCGACCGCAGCCCGGCCGACATCGTGGCCGAGGTGGAATCGCTGGTGGACGACGGCGTGCTCGAAGTCACCCTGCTGGGCCAGAACGTCAACGCCTACGGGGTTTCCTTCGCGGACCCCGCGCTGTCCCGCGATCGCGGCGCCTTCGCCGAGTTGCTGCGGGCCTGCGGGCGCATCGAGGGACTGGAACGCGTGCGGTTCACCTCGCCGCACCCGGCCGAGTTCACCGACGACGTCATCGAGGCGATGGCGCAGACGCCGAATG
>DASZLQ010000270.1:0-6205 GCA_035552295.1 Mycobacterium sp.
TTGCCAATCGACCGAGAGCGCGTCCCGCCACACCTGGCTGGCCAGCCCGTAGCTGCGCCCGGCGACAGCCTCCCAGTGGTCGGCCGCCTCGGTGAGATGTTCGGTGGGCCAGGCCACCAACTGCGAGAGGCTGGGAAACCCGGCGGTCGCTGACATTGCTACACGCCGGTCACCGGAGGGGTCACTGCGGCCATCTCGGTGGCCGAATCAGCTTCAGTGATGATGTAGCGGGTGTCGGCTTCGGCTACGTGGGTTGCATGAGTGCCCACCCGAGTGGCCAGCGCCGCGGTGAAAGCCGTGACGTCGGCGTGGGCGGCGGTCACCGCGACTGCGCTGGTCTGACAGGACAAGCCCAGGCCCACCGGAGCCGCCGACGCGTTTAGTTCGCCCACTGACGCGCCCCATCGGGTCGCCATCGCCTGGACACAAGCGGTGTCCACACGCAGCAGCTGCATGGCCGAAAGTTTATTCGCACTGTCGCGCAGCGAAAGTCAGTCAGGCAGCCGCAGCCACATCCGCCACATCAGTACCGCGGGAGCACCATCACTCGATCCGCGAATGCGATATCGCATGTGATATCGCATTCGAAAGTCGTCTATTGGTGCGCGCGCGATGCCGACCCGCTGACAGTGATCCTGGCCTATCCGGCCGGGCGGGTCCAGGTGCGCGAGACCGGATCGCACTGGAGCAGGTAGCCGTCGTTCGAGGTCGACGTGGCGAACACCGAGGTGCCCGGCCGGTCGCACGAGCTGTCGGAGGCGTGCACACCCGTCGTGATGGGAGCTTTGGCCCAGGCGGTGCCTTCACAGACGACTTGTTCACTGTTGGTCGGGTCGTAGGCGAGTTTGTCGATGTCGGTACACGACCCGCCGAGGACGGGCGGTGCCGGGTTGGCCGGCGCCGTCGAGGTGTTGAGGACCTGGGTGGGATCGGCCAGGCTCACGCCCGGTGGCACATCACCGACCCGGGTGGCCACCACGGGCACCCGCACCACGGCTCCCTGTGCGCGGCACTCATTGGACAGAACGGTTTCGGTCACCGTGCCGCGCAGCGCGCCGTCGGCTTGCGGCGCCAACGACCCCGCGACAGATTCCTGCTGGGTGGCCCGCACTTGTCCGTTCGGCTGAGTGCAGCCCAATCGCTCCTGCTGAGGCCCGCCCTGCCAATAGCCACCAATGAAGCGCAGCGCGTACGTGTGACCGCCGTCGGTGGCGCTGGCCACCTGGTGGGTGACATCGTCGAGCTGGGTCCCGGTCGCCGCGCATCCATTGGTGGTGCACACCGAGCGGAACGCCCACCAGCTGGTGGCTGGGCCGTCGTGACGGATCGGGATGCCGTTGGTGGTCTGCTTGCTGCGGTCGTAGGTCAGTTTGTAGGTGCCGTTGAGCATCGGCGCCGAAGTGGCGGGCGCAGCGCTGGGCGCCGGAAGGGACGGTTTCGAGGCCAGCGCGGGGACATTCGCCGAGGGACTCTCCGGCTGGAAGGAGTACAGGACCGACCAGGTCGCCGCCACGGCGATCAGCACCGCGCAGACCAGCGCGGTCGCCCATCGGGCCCTTGACGAGTACCTGTGTTTCATTGCCGCGACGAGGCCCCGGGCGCCGCGCCGCTGGTGTGTCGTGACCGGTGCCGTGACGGGTCGAGCGCCCAGACCCGCCTCGAAGGCACTGTCGAATTGCCCGCTGACCGCGGCGGCAAAGTCGCGACACCGGTCGAACCTGTCTTCGGGTTGTTTGGCGAGGGCCTTGAAGAACACGTCGTCAAGGTGCGCTAAATCCGGGCGGTAATCGCTGAGCCGGGGAGGATCCTCGTGTAGGTGTTGGCTGATCACCGCGATCGGGTTGGAGTGCTGGAACGGTGGCGCGCCGGTGAGCAGATGAAATGCCGTGCCGGCCAACGCATATTGGTCTGCCCGCCGATCGATGTTCGATCCCGTCAATTGTTCTGGCGCGGCATACGCAACCGTTCCCACCGCGACGTTGGTCTCGGTGATCCCGCTGATGTTGCCGAGGTGGCGTGCTACACCGAAGTCCGCCAACAGGATTCGGCGTTCATCGTGCTCGGGATGGGTGAGCAGGATGTTGGCGGGTTTGACATCGCGGTGCAGCAAGCCGCGATCGTTTGCGTAGTCGAGCGCGCCTGCGACGGCTTGGATGATGGCGCACACCTCATGGATTGGCATCCCGTCTTGATAACGCTCTTTCACCAGTCGGGACGCGTCGGTGCCCTCGACGTAGTCCATGGAGATCCAGAGCTGACCGTTGAATTCGCCGCGGTCGTGCACGCCGACGATGTGCGGGTGCCACAGGGTCGCCGCGAGATCGGCCTCCCGGTTGAACCTCTCCCGGAATTCAGGATCCGCGGTGATCGCCGCAGCGAGGACCTTGATTACATCCCGACGCGGCAACCTGGGATGCAAAGCCAGATAGACCTCGGCCATGCCCCCGGCGCCCAGCGGTCGCAGGATGGAGTAGCCGGCAAACGGCTCGCCGCCGGCCATCGCCGGGCGCGATCCACTGTCGTGGACCTGCTGCTCCGCTGACGGATGCTCGCCGTTCGGGGTCGAGCTGACCGGCGGGATGCGGCGGAAAAGGTGCGCAAAGGTCGCCGAGGGCAGCGAGTGAAAGCCCGCGCGCAGGGCCGCACGGGCCAGACGCGGGTTGCTCAGCAGACGTCGCCCTGCGTCAATGCGCCGGGTGGTTCTGTTGTGCTCGTCTTGCTCGTCCATCAATGATTGCCCCCTCGAGCCTCGGCATGCCTACGGGTATCGCCGCGACCTGCCGCGGGCCGGAATACCCCGGGCGGTTGCATCGGGACGGGACCCGTTGCTTCGTCTCGGTGTGCTGAGCGGGCATCGTTGCGCGTTCAGCGGGGCGCTCCCCCTTGCACCCGTCACGCTTCTGGATGATGCCGGACAGGCATGGGCGTTGGGCCGCTGGAGGATATGAAACAGCTATGAGTGGCCAGATCGAAACAAAGGGAAGTCACAGGCGCTTCCCATGGGGACCACTCCCGCCGCGGACCGATACTTGAGTAGTGAGTCGACCCACCCCGCCCGTGCTGACAATTCGGCACGACGCGTCCCAATGTTCCTTCGCTGCAGGTCATGAGGTGGTTGTCGGCCGCGACCTGCACGCCGACTTGCGCATCGCCGACCCCCGGATATCCCGCGCGCATCTGATAGTGCGCTTCGACCAAGGCCGATGGATGGCGATCGACAATGGCTCGCTGAACGGGACCTACGTCAACGGCTACCGGATGCCGGTCATCGACATCCACGACGGCCAGAGCATCAACGTCGGGAATCCGCAAGGTCCGCGGCTGACCTTCGCGATCGGACCGCGGCAGGGGCAGACCAGCCGACCACCCCAGACGAGGGCGGCGCCGGATTCCGGGCCTCCGACTCTGGCCTGGTCCGCGGTCCCGGAGCAGACGAATCCCATCCGGCCGCCGTCGCCGCAAATGCCGCCCAAGCGACCGCCATCACGGCCGCCGCAGCAGCCACCCCGGCCGGGGCATCCGGTTTCCCAACCGCGCCATGCGCCGCCGCCACGAGTACCACCGCCGCGACTACCACCGCGTGGGACACCTCCCGACGAGCTGACCGTGGTCCACACGGGGGCGGCGGCCTTGCCGGACTCGACGCCAGCCATTGAATCCACCGTGATCGACGCCAAGACGGCTGACGTATCGAACCTCGCCACGCGCTTTGTGAAGTTGCTCTCGCCGCGCTCGTCGTCGGCCGCAGGCACCGCCGGCGCCATGACCATCGGTCGCGCGCCCGAGAACGGCATCGTCGTCTCCGACGTCTTGGCCTCACGTCAGCACGCGACGTTGGTGCCAACGCCGCTCGGCACCGAGATCCGGGACACCAGCATCAACGGAACGTTCGTCAACGGCACCCGGGTCGGGTCGGCGATCCTGACCGAGGACGACGTGGTCACCGTCGGCAACGTCGACCTGGTATTCCGCGATGGCACGTTGATCAAACGCAGTGACGCCGCGACACGCACCGGCGGCCTGGAGGTCCGCGGAGTCAAGTACGTCGTCGACAACGGCAAGCAACTGCTGGACGACATCTCGCTGACCGCCCGCCCTGGGACGTTGACCGCCGTGATCGGCGGGTCCGGCGCGGGAAAGAGCACGCTTGCCCGGCTGATCGCCGGCTATGCGCGGCCCACCTCCGGTTCGGTCAGCTTCGAGGGCCACGACATCCACGCCGAATACGCGTCGTTGCGCAGCAGGATCGGCATGGTCCCCCAGGACGACGTGGTGCACCGCCAGCTGACGGTGAACCAGGCGCTGGGCTACGCAGCCGAGCTACGCCTGCCGCCGGACACCAGCAAAGCCGACCGTGCCAAGGTCGTCACTCAGGTCCTCGACGAACTCGACCTGACGAAACACGCCGACACCCGCGTCGACAAGCTCTCCGGCGGCCAGCGCAAGCGCGCTTCGGTGGCCCTGGAACTGCTCACCGGGCCGTCGCTGTTGATTCTGGACGAGCCGACGTCGGGTCTGGACCCGGCGCTGGATCACCAAGTCATGACGATGCTGCGCCAATTGGCCGATGCCGGTCGGGTGGTGATCGTGGTGACGCACATGTTGTCCTACCTCGATACCTGCGACCAGCTGCTGCTGGTGGCGCCCGGCGGCAAGACGGCCTATTGCGGCCCGCCTGACCAGATCGGTGGGGCGATGGGCACCACCAACTGGGCCAAGATCTTCACCAAGGTGGGCGCCGATCCCGAAGAGGCCAACCGACGCTTTCTGGCCCAGGCCGAGGCCCAGCGGCGACCGCAGAAACTATTGCCGGACAAGGCCGACGAGCCGGGCGACCTGGGCGCACCGGTGCATACCAGTGTGCGGCGCCAGATTTCGACGGTCGCCCGCCGTCAGGTGCGCCTGGTCGTTTCCGATCGCGCCTACTTCGTGTTCCTGGCGCTGTTGCCGTTCATCCTGGGTGCCCTATCGCTGACCGTGCCCGGCAACACCGGATTCCACGTCGTGGGCCCGCACGCCGGCACGCCGGACGAATCCGCGCAGATACTGAGCCTGCTGTTGCCCGCCGCGGCATTCATGGGCACCGCGCTGACGATCCGCGACCTGGTCGGCGAGCGCCCCATCTTCCAGCGCGAACAGGCGGTCGGATTGTCGACCACGGCCTACCTGCTGGCCAAGACCGGAGTGTTCTGCGGATTCGCGATCCTGCAGTCGGCGATCACCACCTTGATCGTGGTGGTCGGCAAGGGCGCGCCGACGCGCGGCGCCGTGCTGCTCGGCCACTCTACTTTCGCGGCCACGTTCGAGCTGTTTGCGACCGTCGCCGCGACGTGTGTGGCGTCGGCGGTGCTCGGGCTGGCCATTTCGTCGCTGGTCCGTTCCAGTGAGCAGATCATGCCGCTGTTCGTGGTGTCGGTGATGGCGCAGTTGGTGCTGTGCGGCGGGATGGTCCCGGTGACCGGCCGGCTGGGGCTCGATCAGCTGTCTTTTGCGACGCCCGCGCGCTGGGGTTACGCCGCCGCGGCATCGACGGTCGACCTGCGCAACCTGGTGCCGGGTTCGCTGGTCCCCGAAGACCGGTTCTGGCAGCACACATCAAAGATCTGGCTGCTGGACATGGGCATGCTCGCCGCGTTGTCGCTGTTCTATGCCGGTTTTGTACGGTGGAAGATCCGGCTCCGCCGTTGACCCGGTGAGGTGACGCCATCCATCCGCCAAAGCACGAGACGTTCGACCTCGTCGCCCGCACCAACACCGATCCAAAAGGCATTGTGCGGGCCGTCGACGAGTACGTCGTGCATCCGTGGGGGCTCTACGTCGCCCGGCCCACCCCGGGCCGGGCCCAGTTCCATTACCTGGAGTCGTGGCTGCTGCCGTCGCTGGGCCTGCGCGCCACCGTGTTCTACTTCAATCCGGGCCACGAGCGCGACCATGACTATTACCTGGACGTCGGCGAATTTACGCCCGGCCCGCACGTGTGGCACTCGGAAGACCACTACCTCGACATCGAGGTGCGTACCGGGACGGGAGCGGATCTGGCCGATATCGACGAGTTGTTGGACGCCGTGCGCCACGGCCTGCTGACTCCGGATGTCGCCGAACGGGCGGTGCGGCATGCCGTGGAAGCGGTCGACGGCCTCGCCCGCAACGGCTATGACCTCTCCCGATGGCTGGCCGGCAACGGCATGCAGCTCACCTGGCGCAC
>DASZLQ010000271.1:0-4125 GCA_035552295.1 Mycobacterium sp.
GTCTGCTCCGGGGCGGCCTGCACGTCGTCGATCCGGTACTGGCGGGCGGCCGCGACCGGCACCGACGGGTCGATTTCGCCGTCGCGTGCCAGTGCCTCCAGCACCGCGACCACCTGGGATTCGGCGTCGGTGTTGAAGAAGCGCCGCGCGGCGGGCCGAGTGTCGGAAAAACCGAAGCCGTCGGTGCCCAGCGTGACGTAGGTGCCGGGTACCCACGGCCGGATCTGCTCGGGGACGGCGCGCATCCAGTCCGATACGGCGATCACCGGCCCGGCGGCCCCGGCGAGGGCCTTCGCAAGGTAGGGGACACCGGGAGGCTGGTCGGGGTGGCGCAGCTTCGCCGTCTCGACGGCTACCCCGTCGCGGTTCAACTCGCCCCAACTGGTCACCGACCACACGTCGGCGGCGACATCCCACTCCGCGGCCAGCATCTCGGCGGCCTTGAGCGCTGACGGCATCGAAACCCCCGACGCGAGGATTTGCGCCTTGTTGGAGCGTTGCTCGGTCGCCGTGTGGTACCGGTAGATGCCGCGCAGCACGCCTTCGGGATCGAAGTTCTCCGGCTCCGGTGGCTGCACGTAGGGCTCGTTGTAGATGGTGATGTAGAAGAACACGTTCTCCGGGTTCTGGCCGAACATCCGGGCCAGCCCGCTTTCCACGATGTAGGCGATTTCATAGGCGAACGCCGGGTCGTAGGCGACGACCGCCGGATTGGTGGCCGCGAGCAGCAGCGAGTGGCCGTCGGCGTGCTGCAGGCCCTCGCCGGTCAGCGTGGTCCGCCCGGCGGTAGCCCCGAGCAGAAAGCCACGCGCCATCTGATCGGCCGCGGCCCACAGGCCGTCGCCGGTGCGCTGGAACCCGAACATCGAATAGAAGATGTAGATCGGGATCATCGGCTCGTTGTGCGTCGCATACGAGGTGCCCGCGGCGGTGAACGACGCCGCCGAACCCGCCTCGTTGATGCCCTCGTGCAGGATCTGGCCGACTTCACTTTCCTTGTACGCCAGCATCAAATCGGCGTCGACGGCGGTGTAGAGCTGGCCGTTGCGGTTGTAGATCTTCAGGCTGGGGAACCACGAGTCCATGCCGAACGTGCGTGCCTCGTCGGGGATGATCGGCACGATGCGTGGCCCGATCTCCTTGTCGCGCAACACTTCCTTGAAGGTGCGCACCGTTGCCATGGTGGTGGCCACCTCCTGCTGGCCCGAACCCTTCTTCAAGGCCTTGTAGGCATCACGGCCCGGCAGGGTCAGCGCCCTGGATTTGGTGCGCCGCTCGGGCACGAAGCCGCCCAGCGCGCGGCGCCGGTCGAGCAGGTAGCGGATCTCGGGGGCCTCCGGACCCGGGTGGTAGTACGGGGGCAGGTACGGGTCCTCGTCGAGCTGGGCGTCGCCGATCGGGATCCGGATGGCGTCACGGAAGTCCTTGAGATCTTGCAGCGCAAGCTTTTTCATCTGGTGCGTCGCGTTGCGGCCCTGGAAGTGGGCGCCCAGCGAGTAACCCTTGATGGTCTTGGCCAGGATCACCGTGGGCTGGCCTTTGTGGTCGACGGCGGCCCGGTAAGCGGCGTACACCTTGCGGTAGTCGTGGCCACCGCGCTTGAGGTTCCAGATCTCGGAATCGGTCATGTGCTCGACGAGCGCCTTGGTGCGCGGATCGCGACCGAAGAAGTGGTCGCGTACGTAGGCGCCATCGTTGGCCTTGTAGGTCTGGTAGTCGCCGTCGGGCGTGGTGTTCATCAGGTTGACCAACGCGCCGTCCTTGTCGGCGTGCAGCAGTGTGTCCCATTCGCGGCCCCACACCACCTTGATGACGTTCCAGCCCGCGCCCCGGAAGAACGACTCCAGTTCCTGGATGATCTTGCCGTTGCCGCGTACCGGGCCGTCCAGGCGCTGCAGGTTGCAATTGATGACGAAAGTCAGGTTGTCGAGAGCCTCCAGCGCCGCGACGTGGGCCAGTCCGCGGCTCTCCGGCTCGTCCATCTCGCCATCGCCGAGGAACGCCCACACGTGCTGGTCGGAGGTGTCCTTTAGACCCCGGTCGTGCAGGTAGTGGTTGAACCGGGCCTGATAGATCGCGTTCATCGGGCCGAGGCCCATCGACACCGTCGGGAACTCCCAGAAGTCGGGCATCAGCCGTGGGTGCGGATAGGACGGCAGGCCGCCGCCCGGATGGCTGTGCTCCTGACGGAAGCCGTCCAGCTGGTCGGCGGTCAGACGGCCCTCCAGGAAGGCGCGGGCGTAAATGCCCGGCGACGCGTGGCCCTGGATGAACACGTGGTCCCCGCCGCCGGGATGAGCCTTGCCGCGGAAGAAGTGGTTGAACCCGACCTCGTAGAGCGCCGCCGACGAGGCGTAGGTCGAGATGTGACCGCCCACGCCGACGCCCGGGCGCTGCGCGCGGTGCACCATGATCGCCGCATTCCACCTGATCCAGGCCCGATAGCGGCGCTCGACGTCCTCGTCGCCGGGGAACCACGGCTCCAGTTCGGTGGGGATGGTGTTGACGTAGTCAGTGGATGTCAGAGCTGGGATTGCGACCCGCTGTTCCCCGGCGCGTTCCAGCAGGCGCAGCATCAGATACCGGGCACGTGCCGGCCCGGAGCGCGACAGCAGCTCGTCGAACGATTCGAGCCACTCGGTGGTCTCTTCGGGGTCGATGTCGGGCAGATACGACGCGACGCCTTCGCGGATCACCCGCACCCGATCGGATTCGTTTGGGCTGCTTGAGTTTTGGGCCAGATCGTGGCGCGCGAACTCGGTGGTCAACTTCCGCTCCTGTAGTTGGCGGGTTATCTGCTTGTGTGTTCATCTCCTATCGTGCCGCACCGGCGTCTTGGCCGGGTAGCCGCCGTCGGTTAGTTGGCCAACCTTTGCCGGCGGGCGCCATCTCGGTGCGCCCGGGGGCGGGGGGAATCGCCACCCGGTAACGTCAGAAGCCGTGCTCATCGGGTGGCGTGCCGTCCTTGCGGGGGAAGCCGCAAAGCGAGGTGCTCTGGCGCTCGGCTGTGTCGCGGCGGTGGTGATGGGCATCGTGGGGTGTACCACCGTCACCAACGGAACGGCTACGCCCGATACGAAGGTGGCGCCCGCCTACCGGCAGTCGGTGTCCGCCTCGGTGTCCGCCTCGATTGCGACGTCCAGCGTCCGGGAGACGCAGCGGCAACAATCCCTGACGACCAAAGCGGTTCGCAGCTCGTGTGACACGCTTGCCACCACCAGCGGCGCCGCGATCGACAAGGTGAATGCCTTTGTCGGGGCGTTCAATGCGGGCCGCAACACCGGCCCCGCCGAAGGGCCGGCCATCGACGCGCTCAACGACAGCGCCTCGACGGTTGCCAACAGTTTCAGCGATGCATTGTCGACGCAGATGAAGGACGCGTTCAACGCGTACATCGATGCTGCCCGCGCGGTGGCGAACGCCATCGGCACCCATGCGCCGACGGGAGAATTCAACAGCCGGGTCAATCAGCTCAACGACACCAAGACCAAGGCCCTCAAACTCTGCCTGGCCTCGTTCTGAGCCGCCTGATAAGGCGCCTCGTGAGGCGGAGGTATGGACCGGGTTCCGGCTGTGCGACGATAATCCCATCGCACGGCGCGCATGGTTGAAGGAGGCTCCACGGTGGTCGCGGCGGATCACGCCCCGAGCTACGCTCGCAAACTGGGCATCCAACGGGACCAGGTCGTCCAGGAGTGGGGCTGGGACGAAGACACCGACGACGACATTCGCGCTGCGGTCGAGGAAGCCTGCGGCAGTGAGTTGCTCGATGAAGACACCGACGAGGTGGTCGACGTCGTTCTGCTGTGGTGGCGAGATGGGGACGGCGATCTGGTGGACGTGCTCATGGACGCGATCAGCCCGCTGGCCGAAGATGGCGTGATCTGGGTGCTGACACCCAAGACCGGCAAGCTCGGTCACGTACTGCCGGCCGAGATCGCCGAGGCCGCTCCCACCGCCGGCCTGATGCCGACCTCGTCGGTCAATCTCGGTGACTGGAGCGCCAGCCGGTTGGTTCAGCCGAAGTCGCGGGCCGGGAAGCGTTGATGCTGCCGGTCGGGACCACCGCCCCGGACTTCACCTTGCGCGACCAAAATCAGCAGCGTGTCACCCTGAGCGCCTATC
>DASZLQ010000272.1:0-3518 GCA_035552295.1 Mycobacterium sp.
GGCGCCAGCGGCCATAGATAAGGTTCCTCGCTCGTTGCAGTGTCGTCAGGGCAGTGGGTAGGCGGCAGAGCTGTCGCCGGTGAAGTCGATCGCGGAGTATTCGTTGAGCTTCGAGAGCCGGTGGTAGGCCTCGATCAAGCGGACGGTGCCCGACTTCGAGCGCATCACGATCGACTGGGTGGTGCAGCCGCCGGGGGAGTAGTGGACGCCCTTGAGCAGGTCTCCGTCGGTGACCCCGGTGGCGCAGAAGAAGACGTTCTCGCCGGATACCAGGTCCTCGGTGGTCAGTATCTGGTCGAGGTCATAGCCGGCGTCGAGCGCCTTGCGGCGTTCGGCATCGTCGACGGGCGCCAGCTGCGCCTGGATCGCGCCGCCCATGCAGCGGATCGCGGCGGCGGCGATAATGCCTTCCGGGGTGCCGCCGATGCCGGCCAGCATGTCGGTGCCCGAGCCCGGCCGGCAAGCGGAGATCGCGCCGGCGACGTCGCCGTCCGTGATCAGCCGGATCCGGGCCCCGGTGTCGCGCACGTCTTCGATGAGCTGGCCGTGCCGGGGCCGATCCAGGATGCACACAGTCATGTCGCGCAGCGACAATCCCTTGACCTTGGCGACCGCGCGAATGTTCTCGGAGATCGGCGTGGTGATGTCCAGCACGTGCGCCGCGTCGGGGCCCACGGCGATCTTGTTCATGTAGAACACCGCCGACGGGTCGAACATCGCACCGCGATCGGCCACCGCCAGCACGGAAATGGCGTTGGGCATGCCTTTGCTCATCAAGGTGGTGCCGTCCACCGGGTCGACGGCGAAGTCGCAGTCCGGTCCGTCACCATTGCCGACCTCTTCGCCGTTGTAGAGCATCGGGGCCTGGTCTTTCTCGCCCTCGCCGATAACCACCACCCCGCGCATCGACACCGTGTTGACCAGTTCGCGTATCGCGTCGACGGCGGCGCCGTCGCCGCCTTCCTTGTCGCCACGACCCACCCAGCGGCCGGCGGCCATGGCGCCGGCTTCGGTGACCCGTACCAGTTCCATGGCCAGGTTGCGGTCTGGTGCTTCACCGCGCGGCCGCGCCTGCGACGGGCCCGTGACGGCGGTGGATGACGAACCGGGTCCAAATGAGCGGTCGCCCTCACCTGTCATGGTTGGTGATTCTCCCAGAAGCAGATCCGTCCGCTGGAGCTGGGCTCCGGGCGGTGATGGCGGGCTGGGATACTCACAGGGTGACCGAGGAGCCGCAGCCCAACGCCGATGTGGCCGGCGAGCCGGTTCCGGCGCCCGGGCCCGTTCCACGGCCGGCCAAACCGCGGCTGCTGCAGGACGGGCGCGACATGTTCTGGTCGCTGGCTCCGCTGGTGCTGGGGTGCATCCTGCTGGCGGGCCTGGTCGGGATGTGTTCATTCCAGCCGGGCGGGACCAATAAGGGAACGATCCCGTCCTACGACGCGGCGACGGCATTGCGGGCGGATGCGCAAACGCTCGGGTTCCCCATTCGGTTGCCTCAGTTGCCCGCGGGCTGGCAGCCCAACTCCGGCGGCCGCGGCGGTATCCAGAACGGGCGAACCGATCCGTCGACCGGTCAGCGGCTGAACGCGGCGACGTCGATCGTGGGATACCTGAGCCCGACCGGGATGTATCTGAGCCTGACCCAGAGCAACGCCGACGAAGACAAGCTGGTCGGCTCGATCCACTCGTCCGCGTACCCGACCGGAGCGGTCGACCTCGCCGGTACCCACTGGGTCGTCTATCAAGGTGCCGGCCAGGGCGGCGCGGACGCCGAGCCGGTATGGACCACCCGACTTACCAGTCCGGTCGGCGCCACCCAGGTCGCCATCACCGGTGCTGGAAGCACCGATCAGTTCCGTACGCTGGCCACGGCGACTCAATCCCAGCCGCCCCTGCCGACAAGTCGATAGGCCAACAAGCCGATAGGCCAACAAGCCGATAGAAGGGACTCGCGTGACTGCACCCGAAGCCGACCTCTCCGGCTGGTCCGCGTCACCGTTCACCGGTGGCGGCTACACCCATGACGTCTACCGCAAGGGCACCGGGCCCGGGGTGGTGCTGATTCCCGAGATACCCGGGATCCATCCCGGTGTCCTGGGCCTGGGTAACCACCTGGTGGACAACGGGTTCACCGTCGCCATGCCGTCGTTGTTCGGTGAGCCGGGCAAGGCCGCGACGGTGGGCTACACGACCGCAACCATCGCACGCGCCTGTGTGGCAAAGGAATTCGCGGCCTTTGCGACCAACAAGCCGCGACCGGTGTCGTTATTCTTGCGCGCGCTGGCCCGTGACCTCAATGCGTCGACGCCGGGCAAGGGCGTCGGCGTGATCGGCCAGTGCTTCACCGGCGGCTTCGCGCTGGCCGCCGCGGTCGACGACAGCGTGCTGGCTCCGGTGCTATCTCAGCCGTCGGTCCCGCTGCCCTTGGGCCTTTCGCGGCGCCGCGATACCGGGCTGAGCGAACCGGAGATGGCCACCATCGCCGAACGCTGCGCCAACGAAGGCTTGTGCGCCATGGGCTTGCGGTTCAGTGCGGACAAGATGTCGCCGCGCGAACGATTCACGGCGCTCAAGGAGCGGCTCGGCGATGCCTTCGAGGTTATTGAGATCGACTCGGGCCCGAGTAACGAAGGCGGTTTCGGCAAGATGGCCCACTCGGTGCTGACCGAGGAGGTCCGTGAGGTCGACGGCCAGCCTGCCTACGAGGCTCGCAAGCGAGTGGTCGAATTCCTCACTCAACGGCTGGCCCCGTAGCGTTCGCTTTCGCCTTCCGGCGCGCCCTCCGCTTCGCTGTTGAGCTGAACGTTAGCGCCAGGCGGTGTTTTCGTCAGTTGTGTGGGGCGTTCAGCAGTCCGCGCTCGATTAGGTCTAGCACTTGCCCTCGCGAGAATTTGATGGCTGCGGCGCTCGTGGGTAACGGCCCATCGAGAAGTAGGCCGGCCAGGCCGTGCACTGCCGACCAGGCGGCAATCTCTGCTCCCGGCCTGCGGTGAGGATCCAGTAGACCGGCGGCTTGGGCTTCGTCGAGTACTTGGCCAAGGACGTCGAAGGGGTCGGCGCCGGTGGTGGTGTGTGTTGGGTCCTCAGCTGCGGGCGCTGGATTGTGCTCTGTGTCTCGGGATGTGGCGGGATGGGAGGTGAACGCGGTACGAAATAGTCCGGGTTCGGTGAGTGCGAAGTCGATGTATGCGGTGCCGACCGCTCGCAGCCGGCGGCGGGGGTCCTTGGCCCGCTTGACCCGTCGGCGCATCTCGGCTGCGAGCTCGTTGCGGGCGAAGCCTGCGACCTCGGCCAACAGCGCCACGCGGTCGGCGAAATGACGGTAGGCGGCCGAATGCGACACTCCCGCCGCCCGGGCGGCCTCGCGCAGGATCACTCGATCCGGTCCACCCGCGCGGGCCAGCGCGATGCTCGCCTCAACCAGGGCCGAGTGCAACGCACCGTGATGGTAGGGCTTTCGGCCCGGGGTGGCGGCGCTGACGGTACTCATGCGATCACGATCCCACGCCAACCGC
>DASZLQ010000273.1:0-4803 GCA_035552295.1 Mycobacterium sp.
TCCTTGTTGATCTGGCAGCGCGTCACGCCGGACTTGGTTTCGATGAAGACGTAACCGTTGTTATCGGGTGGAAGCGGAATGGTGCCGGCCGGCGCGGTCGGGCTCGCCGGTGCTGTGGTCGGGCTGGTGGGGGTCGTCGGAGGAGATGGCATGGGGCCCGACCTGGTCGTGGGAAAGGAGGGTTCGGTTGGCCCGGTACCCGGCGTGGCGATCGGCCTGCCCTCGATGACGGAGCTGCAGCCGGAAACCAACTCAAGACTCGCCAGCAGAGCCACGAGTAGCAGCGAGCCACCGGCCAGACTCCGCTGCGCCTTTCGCGAAAACCGCACCCGATCAGAGTACGCAAGAAGTAACGAAAGTTACTGTAGCCAGGCAGCTATCGATATCGAGCCGATGGCGCAGGTTTACCGCCGCGTGACAGAGCTGCACTTCGCCTCGGCGGCCCGATGTGCCGCGGTGACGATGCTCTGGTACCCGGTGCACCGGCAGAAGTTTCCGGACAGGCCTTCGCGTATCTCGTCGTCGGTGGGATCCGGGTTGTCTCGCAGCAGCGCGGTCAGCGACATGACGAAGCCCGGCGTGCAGAAGCCGCATTGCAGCCCATGGCATTCTCGCAGCGCTGCCTGCACCGGCGACAACGTGCCGTCCGGCGACGCGATGCCCTCGACCGTTGTCAACTCCATCCCGTCCGCCTGCACCGCGAACATCAGGCACGAGCGCACGGCATCACCGTCCAGCAGCACTGTGCACGCACCGCACGCCCCGTGTTCGCAGCCGAGATGGGTGCCGGTGAGGCCGCACCTGTCCCGCAGGAAGTCTGCCAGCGTCATGCGCGGTTCGACGCTGCCAGCGATGGGAGTTCCGTTGACCGACAACTGGACCGATTGTTCATGCATTGTTCGACCCCGCAACTGCTTCCTGGACGGATTGGGTCCAGGCGCGCGCGGCCATGGCGGCGCCCACCTGGGTGCGGTACGACGCGGACCCCTGCAGGTCGGTCGGTATGTCGTCGAGCCCCGTCATCGCGGCCTCGCCGATCTCTTCGGCCGCCAGCTCATTGACCGGCCTGCCGAGGATCGACTCCTCGGCCGCCGTGGCGCGCCTGGGTGTGGCGCCCAAACCCAGCAGCCCGATGGCGCAGCGGGATACCCGGTCTTGGTCATCAAGCTGGACAGCGACCAGCGCACCGGCGATCGCGAAATCGCCGTGGCGGCGCGAAAATTCGTGCACTGCGAATCCAGACCTACTGTTCCACACCGGAAATCGGACACCGGTCAGCACTTCATCTGGATCCATCGTGGTTTCCCACAAACCGGTGAAGAAGTCCGCCGCGGCGATCTCCCGCCGTCCACGCGGCGAGAGGACCTCGATCACCGCGTCCAACGTGAGGGCGACCGCCGGGTACTCGCCTGCGGCGTCGGCGTGCGCGATCGAGCCGCCGAGGGTGCCGCGGTTGCGGATCTGGAAGTGTCCGACGAACGGCGTCACCCGGGTCAACAACGGAATCGCTTGGCGGACTCGCGCGTCGGCGCCCACCGTGGCCTCCGTGGTTCCGGCGCCGATCCATAGTTCTTGACCCCTGCGGTCGATGCCCTGCAACTCGCTCAGCCGGGAAATGTCGATGAGATGGTCGAAGTACGCCAGCCGCATCGCAAGCATCGGTACCAGGCTCTGGCCACCTGCCAAGATCTTGGCGTCCTCGCCCAGTTCGGCGAGCAGACTCACCGCGTCTTCGACGGTGTCGGGCCGGTGGTAGTCGAACGATGCGGGTTTCACTGGTCCCCCTCGGCCAGGAGCGACGCGATCGACGCCGGGCTGGCCGGGAGCCGGGTAACCGTCACGCCCAGCGGCGCCAGCGCGTCGTTGATTGCGTTGATCACCGCCGGCACCGAGCCGATGGCGCCGCCTTCGCCGGCGCCCTTGTATCCACCGGGCCCCGGGCCGGGTATCTCGACGTGGCCGAATTCGATGGGTGGGACCTCGGTGGCCGTCGGCAGCAGATAGTCGACGAATGTCGTTGCCAGCGGGTTACCGTCGTCGTCGTAGACGAAGTCCTCCATCAGCGCGCCACCGATGCCCTGCACCGTTCCGCCGGCGATCTGGCCCTCGACGATCGCCGGGTTGATCATCGGCCCGACGTCTTCGCTCACGATGTAGCGCAGCAGGGTGACTTTGCCCGTCGCCAAATCCACTTCGCAGGTGCAGGCGTGAGTTGCGTTCGACCACAGGATCGGCGCCTCGGCGACGTAGCGGGCGGTGGCTTCCAGTATCGGCGACATTCCGGGCGGCAGCATCTGGGGCGAGTAGTACGCGCGGTAGGCCAGCTCGCCGAAGGTCACCTTCTTCGACGGGTCGCCGCGCACGGATGCGGTCGAATGTGCCAGTTCTACTTCGGATTCGGCCACCTTGAGGTGGCCAGCGGCCAGCGCCACGATCCTTTCGCGCAGGATCGAACCTGCTTCGTTGACGGCTCCGGCGGTCATCGGGCCGCTGCGGCTGCCCTGTGTGCCGGCCCCGTAGGGCGTGACCGCGGTGTCGCCCTGGATGGTGGCCACATCGTCGATGTCGGCGCCCAGCGCGTCGGCGGTCAGCTGAACGACCGTTGTTTCCAGGCTGTTTCCGCTCGAGCCGCCGTTCACGTAGACGTTGAGCTTGCCCGTCGGCTCCATTCTGATGGTGGCGCCTTCGGTACCCAGGTGCCCGGTCGCGGCGCCGGTGGGCTCGATGTACGCCGAGAACCCGAGGCCAAGGTAGCGTCCCTGGGCCAGCGCTTCGGCCTGTTCCTTGCGAAACCCTTCGTGGTCAAGGATTTTCACGGCTTGTTCGAACGTCTCGGCCGGTGCGACGTGGTCGTAAGGCATGCCGTTGGGGTTGAAGTAGGGCATCTCGTCGCGGCGCAACAGGTTTCGCCGGCGCAGCTCGACGGGATCGAGGTTCATCTTGCGCGCGGCGATGTCGAGAAGTATTTCCCGCGCCAGGGTTTCGTACTGCCAAGGGCCGCGGTAGGCGGCCAGGCCGCTGGTGTTGGAGAAGACCGTCTGGTAGTTGAAGCTGGCCTTGGGCACGCGATATGGCCCCGGGAAGAACATGCCGATGGCGGCCGTGGTCAATACCGGGTACGGCGTCGGATACGCGCCGACGTCCTGGACGAAGTCGATATCGGCTGCCTGGATGTTGCCGTCCTCGTCGAACGCCATCCGGCCGGTGCCGCTGACGTGCCGGGCCTGCCCGGCCGACATCAGGTTCTCGCGCCTGTCCTCGATCCACTTCAGCGCCGCCGGCACCTTGCGGGCTGCCAGCATGATGCACATGTCTTCGCGCATCGGGACGACTTTTTGGCCGAATCCGCCGCCGGTGTCGCGCATGATGACCCGAACCCGTTGTGCCGCAACGCCTAACAGACGCGCGCAGAACGCCCGCAGTTCATGCGGAGTCTGCGTGGATGCCCAGAGGGTGAGTTCTTCGGAGGCCGCCGACCACTCGACGACCAGGCCACGGGTTTCGATCGGCACCGGCGCATAGATCTGCTGGTGGATGGTCTCTTTCACGACGCACGCCGCCGTCGCAAAGGTTTCCTCGTCCGGTGGGGCTCCGGCCATCCCGCCCGCGACGTTGTTTGCGTAGGTGTCGTGAACCAGAACGTCCGAACATTGAGCTTGGGTGAAGTCGGTGATCGCGGGCAGCGGGTCGTAGTCGACGTCGACTAGTTCCAGCCCGTCCTCGGCGACATACCGGCTCTCGGCGACAATCAGCGCGACCGGGTCGCCGACGAACTTGGCCTCGCCTTCGGCCAGCGGCGGCCGCGGGGTGTCCGGGACGTCCTTGCCCGCGACGGCGTGCCAGGCCTCCTTGACGTCAGGGTTGAGGTCGGCGGCGGTGAACACCGCGTGCACGCCGGGCAGTGCCAGTGCCGCCGACGCGTCGATGCTGTTGATCCGTGCCCGGGCAAACGGGCTGCGCACAAAGCAGGCGTGCAGCATGCCCGGCCGGGAGATGTCGTCGACGAAGCTGCCGCGGCCGGTCAGCAGCCTGCCGTCCTCCACCCGCTGGACGCGGGTTCCGGCGTACCGCGGCGTAGGGGTGATGGGGGCCCCTCGCACGTCCTGAGTCATGCCGCTCCATCGGGTTGTCGCTGAATGAGAAGCTCGATGTCATCATAGGAGAGTGCCATTATCGCAGTCGATAGATTCGGCGCGACGCAGCGTCGGGGTTTTACTGGCCGCGGGTGCCGGCCAGCGCTATGGCAAACCGAAAGTGCTGGTCGACGGCTGGCTCGACATCGCGGTCGGCGCGCTGCGCGACGGCGGATGCGCCGACATCGTTCTGGTTTTGGGGGCCGCCGAGGTCACCGCCCCGCCCGGGGTCACCGTGATCACCGCGCCGCGATGGCGCGAGGGCCTTAGCGCCTCGGTGCGCACCGGTCTGGCCCAGGCCGACCGCTTGAACGCCGACTACGCGGTCCTGCACGTCATCGACACCCCCGATGTCGGCCCGGCCGTGGTGGCGCGGGTGCTGGGCCGCGCGACGGCGTCGACCAGCGGGCTGGCGCGCGCGTATTTCGGTGACCGGCCGGGACATCCGGTGGTCGTCGCGCGCCGGCATTGGCCCGAGCTGCTGGCCCGGCTGTCTGGAGACCATGGGGCGGGCGAGTATTTGCGCAGCAGACCGGACGTCGAGGTCGTCGACTGCAGCGACCTCGCGGGCGGTCAGGACATCGATGCGCCTTAAGCCGCCACCGATGGGTCAGTGGGCGGTAGGGCCGGGATGGCGTCTAGGGCGGCGGCCTTGACCCGATTGCGGACC
>DASZLQ010000274.1:0-3533 GCA_035552295.1 Mycobacterium sp.
CATGGGTGTATTAAAGCCGGTCGTTACGGTGGAATCGTGACACCGAACCGGGGGATCGATGCCGACTTCCTGGACCTGCCGCGCCACGCACTGGCCGAAGCCGCACTGTCGGCGGCCACCAAGGCCGGGGCCAGCCACGCCGACCTGCGGGTTCACCGCGTCAGCACCGAGATCATCCAGTTGCGTGACGGCGAGCTGGAGACCGCGGTCATCAGCCGCGAGGTCGGCCTGGCGGTGCGGGTTATCGTCGACGGCACCTGGGGATTCGCCTCGCATGCGGAGTTGTCGCCGTCGGTCGCCGCCGAGACCGCGCGCCGTGCCGTGCACGTGGCCACCACGCTGGCAGCGCTGAACACCGAGCGTGTCGAGCTGGCGCCCGAGCCGGTATATGCCGACGCCACCTACGTATCGGACTACCGAATCGATCCGTTCGACATCCCGGCCTCCGACAAGATCGCCGTGCTGGAGGACTACTCCGGGCGGCTGCTGGACGACGACGGGATCGACCATGTGTCGGCCGGTTTGACGGCGGTCAAGGAGCAGACGTTCTACGCCGATACCTTCGGATCGTCGATCACCCAGCAGCGGGTGCGGCTGCAGCCGTCACTGGAGGCGGTGACCGTCGACGCCGCCGCGGGCAGTTTCGACTCGATGCGCACGCTGGCGCCGCCGATGGGCCGGGGCTGGGAGATGGTGGCCGGCGACGACGTGTGGAACTGGACCGACGAGCTCGCGCAGCTGCCGTCGCTGCTGGCCGAGAAGGTCAAGGCGCCCAGCGTGACTCCGGGCCGCAAAGACCTGGTGATCGACCCGACCAATCTGTGGCTGACCATTCACGAGTCCATCGGCCACGCAACCGAATACGACCGTGCGATCGGCTACGAGGCCGCCTACGCCGGAACCTCGTTCGCCACGCCCGACAAGCTGGGCTCCATGCGTTACGGCTCACCGGTGATGAATGTGACGGCCGACCGCACCGTCGAATTCGGCTTGGCCACTATCGGTTACGACGACGAGGGAGTGGCCGCGCAAAGCTGGGATCTGGTGCGTGACGGGTTGTTCGTCGGTTATCAGCTCGACCGCGTGTTCGCGCCGAGGCTGGGCCAGCCGCGATCCAACGGCTGCTCGTATGCCGATTCACCGCACCACGTGCCGATCCAGCGGATGGCCAACGTGTCGCTGCGGCCCGGCCCCGACGACGCCACCACCGCCGACCTGATCAGCCGGGTCGAGGACGGCATCTACATCGTCGGTGACAAGTCGTGGTCGATCGACATGCAGCGCTACAACTTTCAGTTCACCGGGCAGCGGTTCTTCCGTATCCGCGACGGCCGCCTGGACGGCCAGTTGCGCGATGTCGCGTATCAGGCCACCACCACCGAATTCTGGAATTCCATGGAAGCGGTGGGCGGCCCGTCCACCTGGCGACTGGGCGGTGCGCTCAACTGCGGCAAGGCCCAGCCCGGGCAGATCGCCGCCGTCAGCCACGGCGGTCCGTCGGCGTTGTTCCGGAGCGTCAACGTGCTCAACACTCGTGCCGAGGGTGGCCGATGATCACTGCGCAGCACGTCGCCAACATCGTTCTGAACGAGGCGACCAAACTTGGCGGTGCCGACGAAACCATGGTGCTGGTCACCGACCGAGTCGAGGCGACGTTGCGTTGGGCGGGCAATTCGATGACCACCAACGGGGTTTCGGTCCACCGCAGCCTGACTGTGATTTCGTTTGTGCGCGAAGGTACCAGCGCGCGGGTCGGCACGGTGGTTTCCGCCGAGGTAGATCCGCGGGTGATCCCCGGTCTGGTGGCGGCGTCCCAGGATGCGGCTCGCTCGGCGCCCGAAGCCGGCGATGCCGCGCCGCTGCTGGCCGATACCGGGGTGCCGGGCGATTGGGATGCCCCGGTGCCCGGCACCGGGCCGGAGATATTCGCCGACCTCGCCGGCTCGCTGAGCCGCGGGTTCAAGGGCAGCGACCGGTTGTATGGCTATGCGCACCACAGTGTTTCGACGACGTTTCTGGCGTCGTCGACCGGGTTGCGCCGGCGCTTTACCCAGCCCGCCGGCGCGGTGGAGATCAACGGTAAACGCGGCGACGCGAGCGCCTGGGCGGGGGTTGGCACCCCCGATTTCGTGGATGTTCCAACCGATCTGCTGCTCGAGCAGTTGTCGACGAGGTTGGATTGGGCGCGGCGGACTGTCGAGCTTCCGGCGGGGCGCTACGAGACGATCATGCCCCCATCGACAGTGGCCGACATGATGATCTACCTCGGGTGGTCGATGGCCGGCCGCGGCGCGGAGGAGGGCCGGACCGCCTTTTCCGCCCCGAGCGGGGGGACCCGGATAGGGGAGCGGCTCACCGAGCTGCCGCTGACGTTGTTCTCCGATCCGATGGCGCCGGGGCTGGCCTGTACGCCGTTTGTCGCGACCAGCAACTCCTCGGAGACGGTGTCGGTGTTCGACAACGGCATGGAGATCAGCCAGGTGGACTGGATCCGCGACGGGGTGATCAACGCGCTTGCGTATCCGCGGGCCACAGCTGCCAAATTCGACGCCAAGGTTGCCGTTGCCGCCGACAACCTGGTGATGACGGGCGGGTCGGCCGAGCTGGCCGACATGATCGCGGGCACCCAGCGCGGTCTGCTGTTGACCACGCTGTGGTACATGCGCGTAGTCGACCCGACCACGCTGTTGCTCACGGGGCTGACCCGCGACGGCGTGTACCTGATCGAAGACGGCGAGGTGTCCGCGGCCGTCAACAACTTCCGATTCAACGAGAGTCCGCTGGGCCTGCTGCGGCGGGCTACCGAGGCCGGGGTCAGCGAGAAGACCCTGCCGCGTGAGTGGGGAGATTGGGCCACCCGGGCCGCGATGCCGTCGCTGCGCATACCGGACTTCTACATGTCGTCGGTGAGCCAGGCACACTAGCCGATTGCCCAGGGGCCGGACGGGTTCTAACGTGTGAGAATGCTGACGCGGCTAGTGGCGTTGTCCCCGGACGACGGACGTATCTCGGGCCTGGTGCGGAAGGTCTGCGCGCAGACCTTGTCGCTGCCGCCGTTGCCCGCTTCCGTCGAGGTTGACGAGCCCGCATCCGACGCCGAGGTCGTCGTCGCCGAGTTCGCCGAGCAGTTCAGCGCCGACGTCTCGACGATCACGAGCGAGCAGCGGTCCCGGCTGTGGAAGCACTTGGGGGACAAGACTTTTAGTATTGTGGTGCAGATGTATATCGCCGACTTCGTCCCGCGGGTGCGTGCCGGGCTGGCAGCCTTGGACGTTGGTGAGCAGTATCTGGGATGGACGCAGGGCCCGATCACATGGGACCACGCCACCGAGCCTTCGGATTTGGTGTTCAACGACTTTCTGCCCGCCGTGGCGCGGATGCGCGCCCTTGACCCGGTCACCTCCGAGCTGGTGCGGTTGCGCGGCGCGGCTCAGCACAACTGCCGGCTGTGCAAGTCGTTGCGCGAAGGCACCGCCCTCGACGCCGGGGGTACCGAGACGCTGTACAGCGACATCGAGCGCTATGAGACATCA